>JAIYDP010000216.1 GCA_027487435.1 Verrucomicrobiaceae bacterium
ATCCAGCCCCCCTTCACCCAATGGGTGAACCGATGATTCGCTCGTTTTCGTCTTCAAACGCTGAAAACATAAGCACTTGCGCCGCACATCTTCAATCCCAATTGCGGATTAGAGGTTCAATTACAATCACTTCCTCGTAAGCACTATGCTAGCAGAGAAAGAAGGTTTTGACCGACTTAAGAAAGGCGAGAGTATTACGGTGTCACGCCCAAGTTGCTGAACTGTGAGGTGTTGAGCGTAGTGTCGCTGCCACTGCCCACGGCGCAGCCGATATAGCAGGTGGAGGAGAAGTTGGTGTTGATGGTGCTGCCTACGGTAATCCAAGAGGTGCCGTTCGTGCTCTTGTAGGCAGTGATGGTGGTGCCGCTGCGGACGAGACGGACCCAGGTATTGGGAACGGTGCCGGTGCTGCTATTGGACGTGGCCGTGCTACCGCCTGTCGACGTACGGCGATCCCAGCGATAGGCGTTGCCGCCAGTCATGCCCATGAAGATTTCCATGGAGTTGGCGGCGAGCGAATCGCGGATCATCACACCGATGCGCCCCGCGTTGCCGGTGTTTTGCAAGCCGCTGATTTTCGCGATGATCTCACCGTCGCCCGTGAGCACCTGGTAGGTGAAGCGGAGCTTGTCGCTCGTGGAACCGATGACGCCCGATCCGGCCTGAGTGAATGTGCCTGCGCTGTGAGTCGCAGAGCCTTCGAGCATGCCGGTGCCGATGTCGGTGGATGTCCATGGCAGCGGCAGGACGGCTCCGTTGATTGGCGTGGTCGTATCCGTGGTGCTGGTGCCGCCGGTGGTTCCTCCGCCCGTTGTCGCGGTGTCAGGCGAAGCGGTTTCACTTCCCGATGAAGAGGGTGCTGTCGCAGCCATCCTCAATTGCGAACCACCCGTGCTGGTCACGTTGAGCAACAGGCTGTTTCCGAAGATGGAAACCGTGGCTGCCCAACCGGCGGGGAGGTTGAGGGTGACCGGGGCGGCTCCGGTGATGTTGTTTCCACCGCCAACGAGGGTGTAAATGCCAGGTGAGGCACCGCCGCTTGATGTAATGGTAAGAACCGACGCACCGGAGAAGGCAAACGATCTGCCGGCGGTGATATCGAGTCGATCGTGGCTTGCGGCGGCGGTACTGATGTTAAACTCAAGACTGCCATTCGCCGCGATGGTAGTGCTTCCACCGATGGTGCCGATGCCGCCGAGAGTGGCGTTCGCGGCGACAGTCACGTTTCCGGAGGCGCTGCTTTGGTTGCCGTTGATCAGGAGCTTGCCGGCGTAGACCGTGGTCGCGCCGGTGTAAATGTTGTTTCCGGCCAGGGTCACGGTTCCTGCACCGCTCTTGATCAGGTTTCCGGATTTGGAATTGGTCGCTCCTAGTTGGGCGGTAACGTTCAATGTATCCGCACTATTTGTGGGAGAGAGGTTTAGGCTGCCACCCAATCCGTATGTGGCACCGCCTATGGAGCTGCTACCGGTGGCGGTAATGGTTGTGGGGTTGTACGAGAGCAGGGTTCCGTAACCCAAAGAGCCGTTACCGGTGCCTCCGATCGCTCCTCCATTCAGTGTTACGCTGGTGGGAATGGTTAGGGCATCACCATTGCCATTATGACTGACCGTTCCTGCGACGATCCAACTTCCCAACGGCGTGCTATCTGCCGCAGTGCCGCTGAATGCGTTTTTCATGAGGGTGACTACAGAAGCACCGGATGAGACATTGAGCGTATTTGAGGCGACACTGCCTAATCGGCCTCCGGATATGGTCAAAGTGCCTGCGGATACGCTGAGCGGACCGGTGAAACCCGTTTTTGTTCCTCCCGAAAGGGTGAGGGCCCCCGCGCCGCCTTTCGTCAGGCCGTCGGTGCCTATGAGGGTGCTGGCGACCGTGAGCGCACGGCCAAGCTGGGTGACATTGATGACGGGCGCACCGGAGGTGACGTCCAGCGTGAGGGCATTGCCGGTGAGCGTCAGGTTATGGCTGGAGACCGTGTCGGTGAATGCGATGTTTCCGATGGTGCGGTTTGCACCCAGCGTGATGCTGCGGGCTGCGGTGATGTCCAGGGTGAAGTTGGCGGTGAAATTGGTGCCGTCGGGGATGGTGCCGCCCGCCCAACTTCCGGCGGTGATCCATGTGTTGCTGGTGGCATTTGTACCGTTGTAAGTCCATGTGTTGCCGTCACCAACGGTTATGGAAACCGTCGCAGGCGCTGAATCCACCGTGCCATCGTTGACCATGAAGGTGAAACTATCCGTTCCGTAGTAGTGGTTGGCTGCGGGTGTGTAGGTCAGGCCGAGCGCGGTGCCGCTGAGCGTGCCGTTCGTCGGTGGGGTGACGATGGTGTAGGTGAGCGGGTCACCATCCATGTCGGTGCCGGCCAGAGTGATGGGCTTGCCGGTGTTCTGCGTGGTGGAAACGCTTTGGGCGATGGCGGTCGGCACGTCGTTGACCGGTGTGACCGCGATGGATATCGTCGCGATCGCAGAATCCGCCGTGCCGTCGTTGACCTTGAAGGTGAAGCTATCGGAGCCGTTGAAGTTCCCGGATGGCGAGTAGGTCATGTTCGGCGCAGTGCCGGTGAGCGTCCCGTTCGCGGGCTGGGTGACGATGGCGTAGGTGAGAGCATCAAGCTCCGCATCCGTGCCCGTTAGATTGATCGACAGGGCTGTGTCCTCGTCCGTGGTTACGCTTTGCGCGACGGCAACCGGGGCATCGTTGATCGCGTTGACCGTGATCGAGACGGTGGCGGTGACGGAGTCCACGGTGCCGTCATTGACGGTGAAGGTGAAACTGTCGGAGCCGCTATGGTTCGCAGCGGGTGTGTAGGTGAGGTTGGCACCCGTCCCGCTCAAGCTGCCGCTGGCGGGCTGAGTGACGACGGTATATGTCAGCGTGCTGTTTTCAACATCGGTGCCTGCGAGAGTGATCGCGATGGCGGTGTCTTCATCGGTGGTGACGCTTTGAGCGACGGCCACAGGGACATCATTGACTGCGTTGACCGTGATGGAGATGGTGGCGATTTCGGAATCAAGGGTACCGTCGTTGACCTTGAAGGTGAAACTGTCCGCCCCGTTGTAATTCTCGGATGGCGAGTAGGTCATGTTCGGCGCAGTGCCGGTGAGCGTTCCGTTCGCGGGCTGGGTGACGATGGTGAAAGTAAGAGCGCTGTTTTCGACATCGGTGCCGGCAAGGGTGATCGGCAAGGCGGTGTCTTCGTTGGTGCTCAAGCTTTGCGCGACGGCTACCGGGACATCATTGACCGCGTTGACTGTGATGGAAACCGTAGTGGTGTTGGAGTCCGCCGTGCCGTCATTGACGCGGAACGTAAAAGTGTCCGCGCCGTTGTAGTTTGCGGCCGGCGTATAAATCACGTTCGGCGCCATTCCGCTGAGCGTTCCGTTGGCTGGTGGCGTGCCGATTTCGAAGGTCAGCGCACTGTTTTCCACATCGGATCCGGTTAGGGTGATCGGCAAGGCGGTGTCTTCATTGGTGCTTTCGCTTTGCGCGACGGCGACAGGGACATCATTGACCGCGTTGACCGTGATGGAAACCGTGGCGGTGTTGGAGTTTACGGTGCCGTCGTTGACTCCGAAGGTGAACGAATCCACCCCGTTGAAGTTCGCGGCGGGCGTGTAGGTGAGGTTCGGGGCGGTGCCGCTGAGGGTTCCGTTGGCGGGTGAGGAAAGGACGGTGTAAATGAGCGGATCGTTGTTCGCATCGGTGGCGGTGAGTGTGATGGCCAAGGCGGTGTCCTCATCCGTGGCGAGATTCGGTGATGTCGCAACCGGGGCCGCGTTGGGCGGTATCACGGGGATGGTGGTGTCGTCGAGAATGGCGGATGAGGTGTCGAGCAGGTTTCCTGAGGCGTCGGTGATCTCCGCTCCTTCATTTACCTGTAGTCGGAGAGTCCCTGCATCGGTCGCTGTCAGGGTGACAGCGAACACACCCGGGCTGGTCTCTGTGATCGCTCCGAAAACAACCGTGGAGGTGCCTGCGTTGCCGAAATAATCGATGCTGACAGTGGCGGCATTGATGTCCTCGCTGAATGTCAGCGTGTAGGTGACGGTGGTGTTTTCAAGAATCGCCGATCCGCCCTGGTTGTCCACGATGCTGGTGCCGGCCAGGGTCGGCGGAGTCGAGTCGAGGACGAGGTAGCCGTCGGCATCGAGGATGTAGCGGCCCAATCCGCTGCCATTGACGGTGATCCGCGAGAGTTGGCCGCCTGCGCCGGAGGTGAGGTCGTCGGCACTGTCGCCGAAGCGCAGCGAAGTGGCTCCCAGGGTGCCGGTGATGTTGAGCGTACCGACCCATGCCACCGCTTTGCTGTCCGCGAAGGCAAGGGTCGCCCCGTTGCTCAAGTTGAACACGGCATCGCCATTCACATCCAGCGTTCCCATGCTGTCCGAGCGGGTGTCTGCGTCGAGCGTTGCGGTGCCGATGGTGACGTTGGAGGCGTTCGGAATGACCTGGTTCGCGCCGAGTTTCAGAGTACCCCCGTTGACGATGGTTGCTCCGGTGTAGGTGCTGGCGCCGCGCAGTTCCAATGTTCCGGCACCGGCCTTGGTCAAGCCGCGACCCGGGGTGTCATCATTTTGAACCACTCCGCCAATGATCAAGGTTGTGGCTGAGTTTGTGACGGTGATCTGCCGATTGCCATCTTTCAGCCAAACAGGGCCGATTCCCAAGTGAAGATTGCTGTTGGCTCCGTTACTTCCAAGGAACGTCAGGTTGCCACCCAAGTCAATGTGCGTGGTGCTAGGATTGGTGTTGATGGCGGCACCGCTGGTTTGATCGAGGGTTCCGCCTGTGATCCGGAATCCGTTGTCGGTTGAAGCATTGGTGGCTGCGGTAGCTGAAATCGCGTTGGCCACGTTGTAGTTGAGAACGCCCGTCCCGGATAGAATCACCCCGCGGGCTGTGGCAGTTAGATTGGCATTGAGGGTGAGAGTGCCTCCGCTGACAGAATGGTCACGGCCAGTGGAAGCGCCGCTCAGCGTCCATGAGCCCGCCGTGACTATCACCTTGGGACCGCTCGAGCTGGCTATGGTTCCGGAACTCCCTGCCCCACCCTCAAGAGTGAGTCTGGATGAGCCGCTGCCGGAGTTGCCCGTAACCGCCCCTATGCTCATGCAGCCGTTGGCGGCGGGTCTGAGTGTGAACGATTCATCGGGACCCACAGAGGACATGTTGATGGCTGGAACACCGGTGATGTTAGAATCAATTCTAGCGCCAAGGCTGCCTGTGCCGGACGGATTGGGTGCAGTGATCGTTCCCGCTGTGAAGTTGAGCGTATTGCCGGTTACGGTGTACAGGCCTGCGGTATTGGTGAAAGTCAGGTTCCTGATCAAGATCGCCTCGCCCAGCGTGACGGCGCCTGCAGTGCCTTCGAGGATGGCGCTGTCGCCACCGCTCCAGGCGGCGGTGTTGTAGGGGCCGGCGGTGACGGTTCCCCAATTGGTGGCGGTCGTGTTCCAGGTTTTTGCTCCGGATGAGTAGAGCGTTCTGGAAACGACAACCGTGATGTTGAGCGTGGCGGTCACCGCCGGGGCGATGCCGTCGCTCACGCTGACGGTGAAGATGTTCAGTCCGAGATCACTGGTGGTGGGCGTGCCGGAGAACGCTCCGTTGGCGGCGATGGATAGCCAGGCAGGACCGCTGACTTTGGCATAGGTCAGGGTGGCACCGGCATCCATGTCGGAAGCGGTTCCCGCCAGGGTTCCGGTGTAGGCTAGGTTCTGGGCGGCATTGGGCCGGAGGATCGGGTTTACCGCGAAGACCGGCGCGTCGTTGGTGTTGGTGACCGTGATGTTGAGTGTGACCGGCACCTCAGGTGTCAAACTGTCGCTCACGCTCACCGTGAAGCTGTTCACTCCCACATCGCTGTTGGAGGGTGTGCCGGAAAGTGTGCCATTGATGGCGACGGATAGCCACGCCGGGCCGCTCAGCTTGGAGAACGCGAGGGTGTTGCCGTTGGCGTCCGTGGCATTGTCAGCCAAGGTCGAAGTGTAAGCGGTTTCCTCGGTGGCAGCCATTTCAGTCACCGGATTGCCCGACCATACCGGCGGGACATTGGGCGGATTGACGTTGATGATGGTGTTGTCGGGGATGGCCGAGGTGGTGTTAAGCTCGATGCCAGCGACATCATTGATGGTCGCTCCGGCGTTCACCTGAAGTTGCAGGGTTCCGGCGCTGGTCGGTGTCACCGCAACAGCGAATACGCCCGGGCTGGTTTCTGTGATGGCCCCGAAGGTCACCGCGGAAGTGCTGGCGTTGCCGAAATCAGCGGCACTGACCGAGGCGGCGTTGATGTCCTCACTGAAGGTGACCGTGTAGTTGACGATGGTGTTCCCGTCGATGGTGCTGCCTCCCTTGTCGTCAACGATGCCAACGAGTGTCGGCGCGGTGCCATCGACGGAGGTGACGTCGAGAACCAGGTCGTTGCCGACGATGGAAACCGTTGCCACCCAATCGGCGGGTAGATTGACGGTGGCGGGGATCGCGCCGGTGATGCCGCCGGGGGCGGTGAGCAGGGTGTAGGTGCCGGGTGAGGCGCCGCTGCTGCTGTTGATGGTGAGCACGGAGGCACCGGCGAAGTTCAGGGTCCTGCCGGCGGCCAGTTCGAGCTTGTCATGGCTTTCGGCGGAGGTGCTGAGGTTGAATTCGAGCCTGCCGTTGGCTGTGATCGTGCTGTTTCCACCGAGAGTTCCAGTGCCGCCGAGAGTGGCACCAGCGGCGATGCTGACATTCCCGGTGGCGCTGCCTTGATTGCCGTTGATCACGAGCGTGCCGGCGCTGACGGTGGTCGCTCCGGTGTAGGTGTTGGCACCGCGCAGTTCCAGTGTTCCGGCACCGGCTTTGATCACGCCGCGACCCGGGGTAGCATCATTTGCAATCACCCCGCCAACGGTCAAAGTGGTGGCCGGGTTTGTCACCGTTACCTGCGGATTGGCGGCTTTCAGGAAAACAATGCCCGTTCCCAAGTTCAGGTTGCTGTTCGCTCCGTTCGTGCCGATGAAAGTCCAGTTGCCTTCCCAGGTCATGCTTGGATTGGTCGTCGAGGTGGTGATGGCGGCACCGCTGGTTTGATTGAGGGTTGCGCCTGTTTGAAGTCGGAGTCCGTTGTCGGAGCCAGACGTCGAAGTGGCTGCGGTAACTGAAATGGCATTGGCCACGTTGTAGTTGATCACGCCCGTCCCGGATAGAGTCACCGAGCGATGAGTCGCATTTAAGTTACCATTGAGGGTGAGAGCGCCTCCGGTGATCGAATGGCCAAAGCCAAAGCCACTCCCCACCGTCCATGATCCCGCGGTTTGGATCAGCTTGACGCCGTTGGCAGCGGCGATCGTTCCACTGCTGCCTGTGCCACCCTGAAGATTGAGTTTTTCCGACCCGGAGCCCGCGCTGCCACTGACTGTCCCGATGCTCATGCTGCCGCCAATGACCGGATTGAGTGTGACTTGCTCATCACCATCCATAGGCGTTACATTGATGGCGGGTGCACCGGTGATGTTGGAAGAAATGGTCGCAGCGACGGCGCCGGTGGTGGTTTGGGCTGATGCGGTGATCGTCCCGCCCGTGAAGTTCAACGCGCTGCCAGTGATGGTGTAAGTGCCAGTGACATGCGTGAAATTCAGGTATTTGATGGAGATCGCCTCGCCTAGCGTGACGGTGCCGACCGAGCCCTCAAAGATGGCATTGTCGCCATTGCTCCAGGTGGCGGTGTTGTAGGGACCAGCGGTGACGGTTCCCCAGTTGGCGGTCGCGGTGTTCCAGGTTTTGCCACCAGCGGAGAAAAGGTTTCTGGACGTGGCCCATGTGGTGGCCGAGGCCGCTGCCGACCATGCGGTGGGGTTCTGCGCGTTGCTCTTGTCGCGGGCGCGGACGCGGTAGGAATACTGGGTGTTGGGTGTTAGACCGGTGGCGGTGTAGGTCGGGCTGTCCTGCCATGCGCTGTTGCTGCCGCCACCGGCGGTGCATTCGAAGAAGTATTGCACGCCGCTCGGATCGGTGGCCGAGGTGGCCGTCATGGTGATCGAGGTGTCACTGAGCGTTCTGGGCAGCACGGCGAAGGACATCGGGTTGGGTGTGGGCGCGGTGGTATCCGGAACGGGTGTGGTGGCGGAGAAAATGGCCGACCAGGTCGTGGAGGTCTGCGCCGTGCTCTTGTCGCGGGCGCGGACGCGGTAGGAATACTGGGTCTGCGACGCGAGACCGGTGTTGGTGAATGTTGGGCTGTCCTGCCAACCGCTGCTGCTCCCGCCACCGGCGGTGCATTCGAAGAAGTATTGCACGCCGCTCGAATCGGTGGCCGTGGCGGCCGTCATCGTGATGGAAGTTTCGCCGACCACCGTGGGCTGCACGACAAATCTCATAGGGTTGGGCGAAGGCGGGGTGGTATCGGCGGTTCTGAAGTTCCACGTCGTATTGTCGGTGATGCCTGCAAAGTTGTTGCCGACCAGATCCTTGATCGCGTTCGCACCGATCTGGATCGCGTAGTTGCTCTCCGAGAGAAGAAGTGCGGTCGGATTGATCGTCAGCACCGTATTGGAGATCGAGACCAGGGTGGCATCCGAGACCGGGATGGTTGTGCTGCTGCCGTTGGTCAGGTTTTTAATTGTGACGTTGCCCGTGCCGAGGAGGATCGGCTCGTTGAAGGTGGCCATCAGATTCGAGCCGATGTTTACGTCGACGGCGTTGTCGGTCGGGGATAGGCTCGCAACAAGCGGGCGGATTCTTTCGGGAACAGGGCCAAGCGAAATCACCAGATCCACGGAATGCTGGCCTGGGAGGAATGTGCCACCCGCCGGGCTCTGGCTGATGACCTTGCCTGCGGGCACCACGGCATCATGAACATTGGTGACCGTGCCTATCAGAAGATTGGCGGAGTTGATGGTCGAGGTGGCAATCGATTGTGACAACAATACCACGTTGGGAACGCTGACCGACGGCAAGTTGATGGTGATCACGGTGTCGTCAATCGTCGCATTGGTGGAATTGAAGGCCTGGCCCTGGGCATCCAGAATCGAGGCACCAGCGACTACCGCAAAGCGCATGAAGCCGGTTGACGTCGGGGTGACCACGACGGTCACCACACCGGGCGAGATTTCCGTGATGGTGCCGATCGTGGCTGTCGCAGATCCGGCGTTCACAAAGTCGGTTGCGTTGAGCGAAGCTGCATGGATGTCCTCGCTGAAAGTCAGCGTGTAGGTGATCGGGTTGTTGATCACCACCGGGCCGCCGTTCTTGTTATCCACGATGTGAAGCGGTGCCAAAGTTGGCAGCGCGGGATCCTGGCCGATGGAGATGACAAGGTTCACCGGCGAGCCATAGGCGGCGGTGCCTGCGGCAGGCGACTGGCTGATAACATGGCCTGCGGGATATGGACTGTAACCGGAGGCACTGGTGATGCTGCCCAACGATAGTCCGGCAGACTCAACCATGTCCTCGGCCATCGCTTGAGCGAACCCGACCACATCCGGCACGGTGCCCAAGGGCGCGATGGTTGCCGAGGCGGCTGTGGAGAAAGCCGTTTCGTTGAGGCCGGGGATCCTGTCACGGGCTTTGACCCTGTAGGTGTATTGGACGCCGGGTGTAAGGCCGGTATCGGTGTAAACCGGGTTGGACTGCCAACCGCTGTCGTGGCCGCCGGCACCGGCGGTGCAGTCGAAGTAGTATTCGACTTCCAAGGAATCATGCGCCGTGCTCGCGGTCATGGTGATCGACGATGGGCCGCTGGGAGCAGGAGCCACGGCGAAGCTCATCGGGTCGGGTGTGGGCGCCGCGTTGTCCTCGGTCATCGCCACCGTGCCTTGGATGACACTCTGATAGGTCGCGCCGACGCGGATTTCATCGAGGAAGACATTGTGCCCGCGGGAAAAGGTGAGGGTGTCGAACGAGGACTGATTGACATTGCCCGTCAGCACCGAGGTGGGAGCGGGCAGAAGCATGTCTTCCCATGGCATGAAAACCTCAATCTTATCGCTGGTGGCACCCCAGGTGATCTTGGCGACCAACAGGCGAGGAGTGTGGTAGTTTACGCGTCCAGCCACGGCGCTGTCGTTATTGCCGAGCAGCGGTGTGCCGACGGCAGCCGCGTGGTATTGGGCCGCGTAAACCACGCCATCTTCCACCGAAACGCCGAGTCCCGAGCCGGGCTGGGTGCCATCGTTGGGAATATTGGGGTCATAGGTAAAACCGTTGTTGGCAAGGGCGATGCTGATCCTGCCGGTCTCGGGATAGGCCGTGCCCCGCAGCAACAGGCTCATCCAAACGGTTGCGCCATCGTCCAGCAAACCCTTGCCCGCCAAGGCGGAAGTGCTGATGCGCCGCCAACCGCCGGGACTGTTCGTGGACACGCTCTTCACCTTGTTGCCTGTGACGGGCAAGGTGCCGTAATTGAGCGAAGTGGCTTCGGTGGTGATTTGCACACCCGTCGACCATGATCCACTGAAGCCGATGGAACTGGAGCCTGCGGTGCCAGTTAGATTGCCGACCGATGGCGTATCGAAGGGTTCGTAAAGTGCCAGGCCGACGGGTGCGGCCGTGTTTATCGTGATGTCCACCGTGGCGCTGGCTACCTGACCATTACTGTCCTGCACCCGGTAAGTGATACGATCCGGGCCCGAGTAGTTGGCGGCAGAGGTGTAAACAAGGTTCGGCGCGGTGCCGGACAAGGCGCCATATTCCGGTTCGGTGGTGATGGTATAGTTGAGCGCATATCCCTCCGGATCCGAAGCGTTCAGGATCATCTGGGTCGGGGTTCCCTGATCGGCGGCAAGCGATTGGTTGCTTGCGGTGGGCGGGGAATTCGGCGGCAACGTTCCGCCCGCATCGAGCAGGGTCACTTGCACTGTTTTGGTCACTTCGGTCAGGCCGCGCGAGTCCGACACCTTCGCCTCAAAAAGATACACCCCGGGAGCGCCATCGAAAACCACGGTGGTGTTCTTGGCGGCACCCGTGCCGTTCGGCGTGAAGGTTACGTTGCCGACACCATGGACTTTTCTCCACGTGTAAAGGGGTGTGCCATTGGCAAGATCGGTCGATTGAACCCTCAGCACCGTGCTTTTGGCCGGCAAGTTCAGCAAAGGCTTGTCGGCGACGATCCAGTCGATGCGCTTGAAGGATGTCAGCTTTTTCGGCAACTTGTCCGGCAACTGGTCGGCCTCGATGGCATCGAGGATGGCCTGGGCGTCGGGCGCGTATGTAGGTTCTGATTTCACCAGAGACTGGCAAAGCTCGGGTACCTTGGGATCCGGCTGAACGGTAAGGCTAGAGGCGGCATAGTTCTTCAAGATGCCAAGAGGGACCGTATGGTCATTGAACGCTTCCAGGAAAGAGATGACGGACAAGGGCACACCCTCAGCAATGTCCTTGGCCTGCAGCACGGAAATCGCGTCGTTGCGGCTGTTGTTCTCCCGGTTTTCCGCCGGTGGCGGCTCCAAGCCCACATTGACAAGAACCTCCGCAAGATTCTCCACATCGGTTTTGGTCAAATTCGAAGCCACGGCAAACGCCGAGTTGCGGGCACCACCCATCGGCGCACTGGCGATGATCCGGAAGGCCGGATAGAGCTGCGCGCGATTCGCCGTTGTCAGCCGGCCGCTACCCCAGACGCCATTTGCACCGAACAACAACGAGCCGAAAGACGCCTTCTCGTTATGCATCGGATCGTTGGGATCCAGTGGCAGGATCGGGCGGTCATAGGTAATGAGCGAGTTGACGATCGTGGAAAGGTGGGCGGTCTTTGCGGCAAGCGACAGGCTGTTCAAAGCATCGGCCGCCTGGTAGCGCACCTTGCTGTTAGGCGACATCAGCAGGCCCGCAAGCACGGGTGCCGTGCTGTCATTGGCGATGCTTTTCAGCGCCTCGAGCGCTCCATGCTGCGCGGCAAAGGTGGCACCATTCTGTGCCATGTTGGTCAATGTCGGAAGGATGCTGGCATGGTCGGCCGTGCGGTTCGTCTTGATCTCAGTGGACGCGCGCCAGTGGACTTGCGGGAGCGGATGCGCCAGATCCTGGACGAGCTGAGCCGTCGTCCGTGAGGCCGGGTTGTAGCTCATCGCGAGATTGATGTCCGCCATGTCGGTGGCGTTCAGCGCCAGTGCGGGATTTACGTTCTTGCCGGTGATGTGGAGTTTCGCCAAAGGCGCGGCATAGGTCAGAAGCATCGTCCACGAGGCTCGGTGATCCGTGCCATAGCTCGCGACGGATTGGCCATGATAGACAAAATCGCCATTCCACCGGCGCGCCAGGTCATAATGCGCGGAGCACTGGCTGAAATAGCGGACCAGGGCGTCCTGCCCACCCATGTTTGCGCCGAGCGGTGTCCACTGATGATTGAAGTAGGGGCCGGTGTGGCCGGTTTCGCGCTCGTTGGCGCCGAAGACCGATTGCTTGGCGAAATACTTCGCCTGGCTGTCGTAGCCGTTGAGCATCCCCAGTGCGATGGCAGCCAGTCCCGACTTGCCGTTGTTGCACATGAAATTCACGTTCTCCTTGTTCTCGCCGTAGGGCACGGCACCGAGGTCGGCGTAGTATTGGAAAAATTTCGCGGAGCGGTCGATGCCGGCGAGGATAGCGGCATCCGTGAGGCCGCACTTGTTGGCCAGGACCAGGCCGATAAAACACGGCATGCCGGCGTTATTCACCGGGCCGTAACCGATCCCATACGGACCGTTGTTCCCCCCATCGGGCTTCTGCAGTGCAAAGTTGTGCCCCATGGTGCCGAACATGCTCTGGCCGTTGGCGATCTCGATGGCGCGCGCTCGGATCGAGGGCAGCACCGTGCTGTCTCCCGTCTGTAAGTAATACTCGGCCTGCGTGATCAGCTGCGGGCCGCGAGACCATGGTGCGGAATAACCACGGTCCACACCGCCGGACATCCTGAAATCGATCTGGGCTTGTGTCAGGTTGAGGGCGCGCGCCTCGGTTTGGGCGCGCGCCTGGCGTGCGGCATTGGCTGGATTGGAGGGATCATTGACCGCCATCAGCACGTTGGTGCCGAATCCACCGTAACCGGCACCCGGCACGTTGTTCATGATGTAATTGAGACCTTTCTCAAGAATGGCGCTGGACTTGGGGCAATTGAAAGGCGCGGTGGCCGTGTAACTGCCTCCCATGTATTCCAGGGTGATGGTGACCGTGGTCGTAACACCCGCGCGCCAGCGGATCAGCCCCAAGGTGGCCGGATTGCGACCCTCAGCCTGATTGATGGCTTGAGCCAGCGAAAAGCGAGCATCCCAGGAAAATGGCGATGGACTGGCACCGGTTCCACTCACCCCGAGGATCACGTCATTCACCGCCAGGATGCCATCGGCCGGTGAGCCGGCATCTACCTTGTTCACCTTGATCTGACGGGCGTCGCTTGTTCCCTTGCCACCTTCGATGAAAATCCATCCCTCCATGCCCGTCGGGCCGAGGTTGATGTTGTAGGTGCTATCGGGCACACCGCCTGCGGTGAGATCCGGAGGAGCTGCTTGGATCGTGCCGCCGAGGCCTAGGAGAAACGCTCCGAGGCAACCGAGAAGATGCCGCGAAGACTTGCGAACTTGCGCAGGCAGATGGGAGTTCGAGTGCTTAGAATTCATGGTTTTTGGAGTTTTTTGAAGTACTGAGCAATTAGTTTAATTGATCAACTCATAAGAAATTTCATTTTTTCTCCCGCCTGACAAAACAATTTTGCGTAAACAACTGATCCTAACTTCCCCATGTTCTTTTTGGATGGTTGTAAGCAGTTTTTCGCAACCGAGCACCACCAGCAGGATTGACTCGATTTCCTTTGATTTCAAAACGAAATCACATCGTTCAGACACAAGACCAATCAGTCTTTGATGGAGAGATCTCGAAATCTGAAGTTGAAACAGTCATTGCCCAGTATCATTTCCTGAACCTGACATTTCAGAACTTTGGCCAGCATCTTTGGATACAGACCACTGCGCTCTTTAAGCGTCTTGCACATCAAAGATAAGAAGCGACTTTCTACTGATATACCTAGCATTTCAGCTTGAAATCCATCTCCCAACTAGCGTAGGAAAACCTGTGAAACATCCTTCTTACAATACTCGAATTACCATAGAATTTGCAGTTGGAGAGCGGAAGGCATGGTGATTGCTTTGATTGCATGTGACTCTTCCGCGCCAACGGCGCACCGCGATTCAAATCGCGTGAGGCGAAGCCTTTTACGCGACCAGCCTAGTCCAACGGGCTAGGATTTCGAATTCACAAACATGCATGAGGGTGGTGTGAAAAAATGGTGATGTATTTCCGGATTACCGGGATCGATCCGGGCGCAGCTTGGCGAGGTTTTCGGCGGCGATCACATGCAGGGAACCCTTGGGAAAGGAATCCACCCATCGGGCGGCGGCCTCTGGGTCGCTCTGCGCCCAGCGTTGGACAATGCCGATCACGGCATCATCCTGCGCCCTCCCCGGAGCGATGTCCGAGACCGCAAGGGCGGCCGCGGCAACCGGGTCGCTTTCGCCCCATACCGTGGCGATGTTGGAAAGCGCCCGGTCGCGCAACGCATCATCTGATATCTTGCCGGCCCATTCCGCAGCGTCTTTGGGAGAAACCGTCGCCCATTGCAGGGCCGAGTGTTGAATCAATGCGTCGTTCTCGGGGGATGTTGGCAGCCCTGCGGCGATGTTCAGGGCAACCAGCGGCTCCGTGCGGGCAGCCTCGTAGGCCACTCCCCGGAGCACTTCGTTCCTTTCATCCCCTTCCGGCAAGCCCTTCGCCCATGCGACGGCCTGATTCAGATCCTGATTGGACCAAACCAAAGCGACCCCATTGAGACATTCCTGCCGGGCTCCGCCCACAGGCAGCGCTTCGGCCAAGCGAGCGGCGGACGGCGCATCGCTTTCCGCCAACTGTCGGATCAATGAGACCCTAAGCTCCCGCATTTTAAGATCGTCAGGCAGCGATTCGAGAAACCGCAGGGTGTCGGGTATTTCGTTGAGGGCTACGCCACCTTGCTCGATTTCCCTCAGCCTTGCTTCATTCTCAGCGGGAATTTCACGGTGGCGGGTCTTCGTCCGCAACAGCGAATCGGCATGTGTACCGGAAACGGAAGGTTTGGCTGCCGCCGTTCCCCGCGTATCGGGATCAGGGCTGCGACCCGACTCCGGAGGCTCCATGGACAGGAACGCACCCGTTGCAAGGGCGAGCGCCATAATAGCCATGCCGGTTGTCAGTCTTGCGTTCATGGATGTCTCCTTGTTATGGGGTTGCCGTCACGTTGTTCATTGTGCCGGTCGCCAACTGGCTGGTCGAGCCGCTGCACACGCCGAGGCTGAGGTAGGCGCTTGTGGCCATGCCGATCGTCTGGGGAGTGCCAAGCTGGGCCCAAGCCGCCCCGTCGGCGCTGGTGTAGGCTGTGAACGAATTTCCCGTCCGGTTGATCCGCACCCAGTAGGGAGCCGCCATGCCGGGCGCTGTAACGGTGGTCGTGGTCCCTCCCGTGGCCGAGCGATAGGTGAAGGCAATCTCGCCGGCGGGGGTCAGCCATACGCCCGCCTCACGGGCGTTGGAGCTGAGCGATTCCCGGATCATCACCCCGGCCTTGCCCGCTGCGGTGGCTCCCGACAGATCCGACACCCGCGCCGTGATCTCGCAGTCGCCGCTGCTCACCTGATGGGTCGAGCGGTACGAATCAGCGGTGCCGCCGATCCCGGAGCCGGCAGCAGTTATCCTGAAAACACCATTGATAAAGTCCGTCCTGCCTTCCAGGTCGTATGCCCCCATGTTCTGGGACGCCCACGGACTCGGTGCCGGATTCGCATTGGCAATCGTCACGCTGACATTATCGATGTTGGCACTCGAAGTTGCCCCATTGAAACGGATGCCAAGGTCGAAGCCGAGGTGCGCGCTGTCTGCGATGCCACCCGTGGTGTAGGTGAAGCTGACGGTTTTATAGAGCCCATCGCTACTTGCATTACCGGTGAATTGCCTGAGCATGAGACTGCCGGCAGGCGTCGCATTGCTGTTGCGTGCGGCACCCGAAGAGAAGGCAACCAGTTGAGCCGTAAAGGGCAGGCCGCCATTCCAGCCGTCTTTCACGACATCAAAGGTCACCGTGTAAGTCTTGCCTGCGGTTAGGACGCCTATCTTGCCCACGGCGGAAGTGACACCGGAGTTTGTGTAACGGAAACCATAGGCCTGGGTGCCGGTCGGATCGGTGAAATAGGTGCCGCCGTTCTCCGATTCATCAACCAGCCCATTGCGGGTGGAGCTGAAGCCTACGCTATGCCGCACCCAAAGGGCGGTGTTGGCCTGTTGGCTGGTGTTTGCCGCAGTGTAGGTGGTCACGTTCGGAGTGGTTCCCCCATGGATGTTGGCTCCGGGCTCGAAGTTGTCGGCAAAGACAATTTCGCCGACGGGTGCGGCAATCACCGTGATGTTCAGGGTTGCCTGCACCGCCGGGGAGATGCCGTCGCTCACGCTCACCGTGAAGGCATTGGTTCCAGCATCGCCAAAGACAGGCGTGCCGGAAAGCGTCCCATCGGCCGCTACGGACAACCACGCCGGGCCGCTGGCTTTCGCGTAAGTCAACGTCGCCCCGGCATCCACGTCGGAAGCGGATCCAGCGAGCGTGCCGGTGTAGGCCGCGTTCTCTGTGGCATTGCCGCGAATGATCGGGGTGGTCGCGAAAGTCGGGGCATCGTTGGTGTTGGAGACCGTGATGTTCAGGGTGGCTTCCACCGCCGGGGCAATGCCGTCGCTCACACTCACAGTGAAGCTGCCTGCTCCCACATCTCCGTTGGCAGGCGTGCCGGAAAGCACACCGTTGGCTGCGACGGACAACCAGGCGGGCCCGCTGATTTTTGCGAAGGCAAGGGTCGCCTCCGTATCCACATCTGAAGCGGATCCAACCAGAGTGGCGGTGTAGGGTGAATCCTCGGTGGCATCGCCGCCAATGATCGGACTGGACGCGAAGGTCGGAGCGTCGTTGGTGTTGATGACCGTGATGTTCAGGGTGGCTTCCACCACCGGAGCAATGCCGTCGCTTACGCTGACCGTGAAGCTGTTCGCGCCCACATCGTCGTTGGCAGGCGTTCCGGTCATTGATCCGTCGGCCGCGACCGACAACCATGTGGGTCCGCTGACTTTTGCATAGGTCAGGTTGGCATCGGTGTCATCGTCTGAGGCCGCTCCAGCCAGCGAGCCGGTGTAAACGGAGTCCTCGGTGGCATCTCCGCCAAGGATCGGGCTTGAGGTGAAGACCGGCGCGTCGTTGGTGTTGATGACCGTGATCGCAAGGGTGCCTTGAACCGCCGGAGCAATTCCGTCGCTCACACTAACGGTAAAGCTGTTAGTTCCCACATCGCCGTTGGCAGGCGTGCCGGTCATTGATCCGTCGGCCGCGACCGACAACCATGCGGGTCCGCTGACTTTCGCGTAGGTCAGGTTGGCATCGGTATCCACGTCGGAAGCGGAACCGGCCAAAGTGCCGGTGTAAATCGCGTCCTCGGTGGCATCGCCGCCGAGGATCGGGCTTGCCGCGAAGGTTGGTGCGTCGTTGGTGTTGGTGACCGTGATGTTCAGGGTGGCTTCCACCGCCGGGGCGATGCCGTCGCTTACGATCACGGTGAAACTGTTTGGTCCAACGTGACTGTTGGTGGGCGTGCCGGAGATCTCTCCATTTGGAGCGATGGATAACCAGGACGGCCCGTTGATTTTCGCATAATTCAGAGTCGCCCCGGCATCCATGTCGGATGCGGTTCCTGCGAGCGTTCCGGAGTATGCAGCATCTTCGGTGGCGTCTCCGCCCGGGAGCGGGTTGGCCGCGAAGGCTGGCGCATCGTTGGTGTTGGCGACCCCGATGCCCAGGGTGGTTTCCATTGCCAAGGCGATGCCGTCGCTCACACTCACGGTGAAGGTGTTTGGCCCGACATCACCGTTGGTTGGCGTGCCGGAAAGAGTCCCATCGGCGGCGACAGATAGCCAGGACGGGCCGCTCACCTTGGCGAACGTGAGGGTATTGCCATCGGCATCGCTGGCATCATCGGCCAAGGTTGAGTTGTAACCGGCATCCTCGGTGGCATCCAGCTCGATTACGGGATCTCCGGCCCAGACCGGCGAGGAATTGGGCGCATTGACGGTGATCGTGGTGTCGTCGAGAATGGCTGCAGCGGTGTTGAGCGCGTTGCCGGAGGCGTCGGTAATCACAGCACCGGCGTTGACCCTTAGCCGAAGGGTTCCCACACCGGTCGGTGTCACCGCGATTGCGAATACACCCGGGCTTGTTTCGGTGATGGCCCCAAAGCTCACCGGGGAAGTGCCTGCGTTGCCGAAATCAGCGGCGCTCACCGAGGAGGCATTGATGTCCTCACTGAAGGCCACGGTATAGTTGACGGGAGTGTTTGCAAAAATCGCCGCTCCGCCTTGGTTGTCCACAATGCCGGTGCCGGCCAAGGTGGGTGGCACCACATCGATCGCAACTCCATTGACCGTAACCTGCACGTTGTCGATGATGGCAGCCACCGTGGCCCCCGCGACACGGATCGCCACATCTTGACCTTGGAGAGCAGCATCGGATATCCCGCCCGAGTAGTATGTAAAGCTGACCAATTGATAGGGAATGCCGGTGTAGTTTCCAGACCTGGAGGCTAGGGTGGCTCCTGAGGGGCTAGTCACCAGGCTGACGTTGTAGGCGCCGCCGCCGGAAGAGCCGTCGCCGACTACGTTGAAGCTGACCCGGTAGGTTTTGCCTGCGGTGAGGGCTCCAATGCGCCCTTGCCCGGTGGTGATCGCCGTATTGGTGTAGCGGAATGCGTAGGCCTGCTGGCCGGCGGGGTCGGTGAATTGACCGCTGCTCTCATCGACGATGCCGTGCCTGTCCGCGCCGAAACCCGTGGCCGAGCGCACCCATCTGCTGCCGGTCTGCTTGGAGGTGTAACCCGAACTGCCAGAGGCGCTCACATCCGGGGAACCGGAGGCTGCCTCAAAGTCTTCGAGAAATACCAGTCCCACCGAACTCACCCCGGTGATAAAGTTCCAGTTTGCATCGCTGGTGATGCCGGCGAAGGAATTGCCGTTGCTATCCCGGATCGCGCCGCTGTCGATCAAGACCGCGTAATTGATCACCTCTCCCAGGTTGGCAGTCGGGTTGATCGTCAATTCCGCGCCGTTGATGGATACCTGGGAAGCATCGTTGACGTTGATGACGAGGTTGCTGGAGGTGATGAGATTCCGGAGTGTGATGTTTCCGGTGCCTAAGGCGATCGGCTCATCGAAGGTCACCTTCAGGTTGGAGGTGATGTCGAAGTTGACCGCCTCATCGATCGGAAAGAGCGAGACGATCTCAGGGGGATTGTTGGCATCGGCCGTGAAGTTCCATGTGAAATCATCGGCCATTCCGGCATGTGCATTTCCTGCGAGATCGAGGAAGGCTCCCGCTTCCATCTGCACCGCATAGTTCTTTGCCTCTCCGAGGAGGGTGGCGGGCGTAATGATTGCCTGCGTCCCATTTGCCTCCACCTGGGTGGAATCGCTGGCATCAATCACCATCTGGGTGGAATCGGTCAGGTTCTTGACGATAATGGATCCACGGTTGGCCACGACGTTTTCATCGAATGTCAGGCTAAGGCTGGTTCTGTTGGAGACCCCGTTCGCGCCATCGGCAGGCGTCATGGCCACGATCGTCGGGGACTGGCTGTCAGTGACCGCCCCGGTGTTGAAGGTCCAATAAGTGTCATTCCTGATGCCCGGGAAGTGATTGCCCACGAGGTCGGTGATGGCACCCGAGTCTATCTGAACGGAATAAAAAGTGTTATTGCTCAGATCAGCGGTCGGGTTGATCTCCAGGGTGTCTCCGTTGATCAGGATTTGGGAACTGCTGATGATGTTTATCATCGTTTGGGCTCCGGTGTTCAGATCCTTGAGGGTGATGAAACCGGATCTGACCTTGATGTTTTTATTGAACACGATCTTGAGGTTGTCCGTGATCGAAACATTGGTGGAGTTATCCGTTGGGGTAAGCTGGGCGACGACCGGCGCCACCTGATCGGTGATGGTGCGCACCCGGACGTTGTCCACGATCGCGCTGCTGCCTGACCCTAGAAAACGGACAGCAAAGTCGCGGCCTATGGCGGTGGAACCTGCATTCACCGTGGCATTGAATGTCACCCGGGTCGGTGCTCCGTCGGGGGTGGCATTACCGGTCACCGATCCGAAATTCACGGCCGTCCCGTCGTTTTGGCAATCGTTGCGCGCCGCACCGGGGGGGTATGCCAGCATCCTTGCCGAGAAGCCGGTGCCGTTGCTGTTTCCTCCGTCGCGGATCACATCGAAACTCACCTC
Organism: Verrucomicrobiaceae bacterium; assembly: GCA_027487435.1. GTDB lineage: Bacteria > Verrucomicrobiota > Verrucomicrobiia > Verrucomicrobiales > Akkermansiaceae > UBA956. The sequence goes on from JAIYDP010000216.1 coordinate 20,290, forward strand.
GTAGGTGGTGCCCGCCGTGACCGTGCCGATGACGCCTTGCGCGGTCGTGATGCCGGTTCTGTCGAAACGGAGAGCATAGCCCTGGCGATTCGGGTCGGGCACGCTGAATGCTCCACTCGACTTATCGATTAGGCCATGCGTAGTCGAGCCGTGGGCGACATTTGCCCCGACCCAGGTGGGCGGGGTTGCCCCCTTGACATAGCCAGCCACGTCCGGGGCTTCGAAGTTCTCGGTGTAGAGGTAGTTCCCAATAGGAGTCGCCGAGGTTGCGAAATTCCAGGTGGTATTGTTGTTGATGCCAAGGAAGCCGTTGCCCGAGGTGTCAACGACCGCACCATTGGAAATCCGCACGGCATAGCTTTTGCCACCCTCAAGATTGACCGCAGGCGTGATCGTAAGGGTTCTGCCTGTGACTTTCACCTGAGAAGAGTCCGTGACCGGAACAATCACGTCGGTGCCGTCGTTGAGGTTCCGGAGCGTGATATTGCCGACTCCGATGAGGACGGACTCGTTGAAGGTGATCTCCATCGGGGTGTTGACCTCGACGCTGTAAGTGCCGTCGGTCGGCCAGGTTTTCACGAGAAGCGGGCGGGTTGTGTCAGGAGGAGGACCAAGTGACACCACCAAATTGACAACATCCTGGCCGGGAAGAGTGCTGCCACCCGCCGGAGTCTGGCTGATGACGTTGCCCGCAGCCACCGTTGTGCTGTAGATGCCATCGACCGTGCCGACCAACAGATTGGCGGAAGTGATGGCAGTCGTGGCCGCCGATTGCGTCATGCCGACCACATTGGGCACGCTGACGGATGGCAACAGGATGGTGATCACGGAGTCATCAATGGTCTCGTAAGTGGAGTTGAACGCATGGCCTTGGGCATCGACGATCGAGGCTCCGGCGGCTACCGCAAAACGCAAGATTCCGTTTCCGGTCGGGGTCACATCGACGGTCACCACACCGGGAGAAATTTCCGTGATGGTGCCGATCGTGACAGCCGCGGTGCCGACGTTGACAAAGTCGGTGGCGTCAAGCGTTGCCGCATCGATGTCCTCGCTGAAAGTCAGCGTGTAGGTGATCGGTGTATTGGCCACCACCGGCCCGCCATTTTGATTATCCACGATGTTGACCGATGCCAAAGTGGGCAGTGCGGGATCCTGGCCGATCGATAGGACAAGGTTCACCGATGAACCATATGCCGCTGTGGAGCCGGCTGCCATCGACTGGGTAAGAATGTGGCCGGTAGGCACCGAAAGGCTGTATTCGGTGGCATTGGTGGTGGTGCCGACTGTCAATCCGGCGGCTTCGATCATGTCCTCGGCCGGGTCTTTCGGGGAACCCACCACATTCGGCACATTGGCCAATGACGCGATGGCTGCCGAGGCCGCTGGCGATAGCGCTGTTTCGTTCAGCCCAGGGTTTTTGTCACGGGCTTTGACCTGATAGGTGTATTGGACACCCGGGGTAAGACCCGTATCGGTGTAAACCGGGCTGGCTTGCCAGCCGCTGTCGTCGCCGCCGGCACCGGCTGTGCAATCGAAGTAGTATTCGACACCCATCAGGTCAAACGCCGGGGTCGCGGTCATCGTGATCGAGGTGGAACCGCTGGGAGCAGGAGCCACGGCGAAGCTCATCGGATCGGGCGAGGGCGCGGTGGTGTCCTCGGTCATGGGCACCGTGCCTTGCAAGACGCTCTGATAGGTCGCGCCGAGGCGGATCTCGTCAATCACCGGCGCGTTGATGCGCGAGAAGGTCAGGGTATCGAAAGTGGATTGGTTGACATTGAGCGACAGGGTGGAGCTCGGGGTGGCGGGCAGGGTCAAATCCTCGTGGGGCAGGAAAATCTCGACCTTGTCCGTAGTCGCGCCCCAGGTGATTTTTCCGACCACCAGGCGGTGAGAGTAGGAACCGATCGAGCCATAGGCGGTTGACCAGTTGCCATAGGTATGGCTGGCGGTGCCAGTAGAACCCAACGAGGCATCGCCGAATCGGGCCGCGCGAACCTCGTTGCCAATCACGGCGACTCCCACACCAACACCTACCTGCGACCCTTCGTTTTTGATCCAATGACAATTTCCGCCGGGGTTGAACGAGCTGTTCGCCAGCGCCAGATAGATGCCGCTTTCGTAATACAAATCAGGGTGCCCCAGCTCCGCGCTGAACCAAAGGGTGGCACCGTCCGCCAGCAGGCCATTGCCCGCCAGCGCCGCCGGCGAGATCGCACGGTGTCCGCCGTAAGCGTTGGTCGTGGCCGCCATATTCCCCAGCGATCCCCCATTTGTCCGGAGCGAGCCGTAGGTCAGCGAGCCACCGGTGATTTTGACATCGGAGTAAGCCGCCCAGCTGCCGGCAAACCCGATCTCGTTGACGCTGGCCGCTCCATTGAAGAATCCGCTCGGGTATTGGAACGGCTCATAAACCGCCACTCCGACATTGTTAACGGCTCCCACGGTGATGGCCACCGTGGACGTGGACTTGAGCCCCTCCGTATCCATGACTTCGAAAGCGATGGTGTCCGATCCGGTGTAGGCCAGACCTGCGGTGTAAACGAGATTTGGCGCAGTCCCGCTCAGTGTGCCATGGCTCGGCTTGTTGGTCACGTTGTAGATCAAGGGTTGCCCTTCCGGATCCGACCCGGTGAGCACGATCTGGGTGGGTGTGCCCTGGCCAGCCGTGATGGACTGCGGATTGGCCGTCGGTGCCGAGTTGGATGGCAACGTGCCTCCGGAGCCATTCAGCGTCACCTTCACCGTCGCAGAGACTTCGGTGAGTCCTTTTTCGTCGGACATGGTGACTTCGAAGGTGTAAACCCCCGGAGTACCGTCGAAGACCACGGAGGTGTTCTTGGCAGAACCAGTGCCGTTCGGTGTGAAGCGGACGTTCCCGGCACCATGAACCTTGCGCCAGGTGTAAACGGGTGTGCCATTGGCCAAGTCGGTCGATTGAACCCGCAGCACCGTGCTGGTGGCCGGTAAGTTTAGCGAGGGCCTGTCGGCGGCGACCCAGTCGATGCGCTTGAAGGGAGTCAGTTTTTTCGGCACCTTGTTCGGCAACTGGTCGGCCGCAATGGCATCGAGGACGGCTTGGGCGTTGTCAGATAAATCATCCGAATTGCTCGCCAAGGCCTGACAAAATTCGGTCACCTTGGGATCCGGCTGAACCGTAAGGCTCGAGGCGGCATATTTCTTCAAGATGCCCAGAGGAGCCTGAAAGTCATTGAACCCCTCTAGGAAAGAGATGACGGACATGGGCACACCCTCAGCGATGTCTTTGGCCTGCAGCACGGAAATCGCGTCGTTGCGGCTGTTGTTTTCCCTGTTTTCCGCCGGTGGCGGCTCCAAGCCCACATTGACAAGAACCTCAGCGAGATTCTCCACATCGGTTTTTGTCAAGGAAGAGGCCACGGCAAACGCCGAGTTGCGGGTTCCGCCCATCGGTGCGCCGGCGATGATCCGGAAGGTTGGATAGAGTTGTGCGCGATTCGCCGTTGAGAGCCGACCGCTGCCCCAGACGCCATTTCCGCCGAACAACAGGGAGCCGAATGGCGCCTTCTCGGCATGCATGGGATTGGCCGGATCGAGTGGCAGGATCGGACGATCGTAGGCAATGAGCGCGTTGACGATGGCGTTAAGATGAGTGGTCTTCGCGGCCAGCGAAAGGCCGTCCAAGGCATCAGCCGCCGCGTAGCGCACTTTGCTGTTAGGCGACATCAGCAGACCCGCAAGAACCGGTGCCGCGCTGTCATTGGCCATAACCTTCAAAGCGAAGAGGGCTCCATGTTGTGCGGCGAAGGTAGCGCCATTCTGTGCCATGTTGGTCAGTGTCGGCAGGATGGCCGTATGCTCGGTCTTGCGGTTATTCGCGATTTCCCTGCCTGCAGCCCAGCGGACTTGCGGAATGGAATGCGCCAGATCCTGGAGCAGTTGGGGTGTTGTCCGCCCAGCCGCGTTGTAGCTCATGCCAAGATTGAGTTCCGCCATATCGGTGGCGTTCAGGGCCAGTGCGGGATTGGCATTTTTGCCGGTGATATGAAGTTTGGCCAGCGGCGCGGCGTAGGTCAGGAGGATGGTCCAGGAGGCGCGATGATCGGTGCCATAGTTCGAAATCCCGCCGGGCTGATAGACAAAAGAGCCGTTCCACCGGCGGGCAAGGTCATAGAGTGCCGCGTTCTGCAGAAAGTAGCGGGTCAATGCGGCCTGGCCGCCCAGATTGGCACCGAGCGGTGTCCACTGATGGTTGAAGTAGGCTCCGGTGTGACCACTGTCCCGTTCATTGGCACCGTAAACCGAGAGCTTGGTGAAATACTTGGCCTGGCTGTCATAACCATTGAGCATCCCCAGAGCGAGGGCCGCCAGTCCCGCCTTTCCGTTGTTGGAAGCTAAATAGATGTACTCCTTGTTCTCGCCGTAGGGCACGGAACCGAGATCAGCGTAGTATTGGAAAAACTTACTGGAGCGGTCGATGCCGGCGAGGATCGGAGCATCCGTGAGGCCGCATTTGTTCGCAAGAACCAGACCAAGGAAACACGGCAGGCCGGCATTGTTCACCGGGCCGTAACCGATCCCATAAGGACCGTTGTTTTCTCCGTTAGGTCCAGCAAGCGCAAAGTTATGCCCCACCGTGCCGAACATGCTCTGGCCGTTGGCGATCTCGATGGCACGCGCACGGATCGAGGGCAGCACGGTGCTGTCTCCCGTCTGCAAATAATACTCGGCCTGGGTGATCAACGCAGGACCGCTAGTCCAGGGAGCATTACCACCGAGTCTGCGGTCCACATAGCCAGCTATCCTTTGATTGATCTCGGATTGTGTCAGGTTGAGGGCACGGGCCTCGGTTTGGGCGCGCGCCTGGCGTGCCGCGTTGGACGGGTTGGAAGGGTCATTGACCGCCATGAGTACGTTGGCGCCGAAACCGCCGTAACCGGAGCCCGGCTCGCTGGTCATGATGTAATTCACACCTTTATGCAGAATGGCTGCGGATTTGGGGCAATTGAACGGCGCAGTGGCCGTATAGCTGCCCCCCATGTATTCCAACGTGATCGTGACCGTGGCGGTTAAACCCGAGCGCCAACGGATCAATTTGAGTGTCGCCGGATTGCGCCCCTCGGCCAGATTGATGGCCTGGGCCAGAGTCACTCGGGCATCGGACGAGAACGCGACGGGTTCGGCACCGGTTCCATTCACCCCGAGGATCACGTCTCCCACCGCCAGGATGCCAGCAGCCGGGGAACCGGCATCCACCTTGTTCACCCTGATCTGACGGGCATCGGCTGTTCCGTTGCTATCAAGGTAAACCCAGCCCTCCAAGCCCGTCGGGCCGAGGTTGATGTTGAATGTGCTATTTGGCACACCGCCCGCGGTGAGATCCGGAGGCGCTGCTTGGGTCGTGCTGCTGAGGCCAAGGAGAAACGCTCCGAGGCAACTCAGAAGATGCCGCGAAGACTTGCGAACTTGCGCAGGCAGATGGGAGTTCGAGTGCTTAGAATTCATGGTTTTTGGTGTTTTTTGTAAGTACTGAGCAATTCATTCAATTGATCAACTCATAAGAAATTTCATTTTTTCTCCCGCCTGACAAAACAATTTTGCGCAAACAACTGATCCTTACTTCCCCATGTTATTTTTTGATACATTTAAGCTATTTTTCGCAACCGAGCACCACCAGCGGGATTGACTCGATTTCCTTTGATTTCAAAAAGAAATCACATCGTTCAGGCACAAGACTAATCTGTCTTTGATGGATAAATCCCTGAATCTGAAGTTGACAACATTGATTGCCCAGCATCTTTGAATGCAGACCACTGCGGTCATCAAGCACCTAGCGCATCAAAGATTGGCATCGACTTTCTAGCGCTATACTCCGGATTTCTGGTTGAACCTAAAATCCGCAGTTACAACGCTAAAATACGCTCAATGTGACTGATTTCGTCTTCAAACCATTGATGCACCGTTACCAGCATGCAAATTACATTTTTACCACGCTTTCACCCATTAGGTGAAAAGAAAAACGAATCGTATTTCCTCTCTAGCCCATGTTCTATAAGGCTTTAAGAGAAATTCTGCTATTCCAACTGCGAACTTTAGG
>JAIYDP010000437.1 GCA_027487435.1 Verrucomicrobiaceae bacterium
CGCGGTCTGCGTCGGGGGGGGGGGGGTCAGCCACGCGCAAAAATCTAAAAATAGAACTTGTAAATGGTCTTAAAGGTCGGGAGGCTGATCAAGTGCACAACGTGCGGCCTCAGCGGCGCCGCCAAGAGGGTCTTCAGGAGGGCGACGAACGTCTGTGCGGCGCCAGCGAAATCCAAATACGCATCAGGCCCCTCCACAACCGTCGCGCAGAGCGCGCGGCGCCCGCGCAGGGCGGCCTCAGCGGCGGCCATGGCGGAGCCGGAGGAGAAGGGGACGTGGCCGCGCTGGGCGACTTCGACGCCGGCGATGACCAATTCGATGGAGGGGTCTTTGGAGAGGGCGAGGAGGATGCAGTCGGTGGGGGTTCCCTTGGGGTGAGAGGGGGGGGGAGGGGGGGCACGGAAAGGGTTGTGCAGCGGAGGTTGGCGGTAAAGTTGACGTCTTTAATGAGGAGAGTGCCGGTGCTGGGGGGGTGAGGGGGAGCTGGAGGGGGGGTGTAGGGACGATGTCATGGCGGAGCCTGAGTCGTGTCTGCATTTGTCCGGGGCGACAATGACCTGGCCGCTTGAGCTGGGCGAAAAGAGGACAGACCAGGTCACCGTAGCCTGCCTTTACGAGAGCCTCTACAAGGTAGAAGAGCCCTGGTGAATCTGCGCGTGAGGGAGGGGAATCGGAAAGGGCACCAGCGCCGTCGCCGCATGTGACAGCGATCCTCATCGTAAGTAACAACCGGGTACAAACGACCGTTGGTACTAATACAGGGTACAAGTGACTGAGGATGTCTCATCTTGTTCCCGCCTCGCAGAGGGCTGTGCTCTTGTTCCGCTGCTGAGTCGCCGTGTCTGACCTGGACAGGGGCACAGGACATCAGACGTGTCAGAAATGCTTGAAGAAAGGACATTGGACGTACGAGTGCAAGAATGACTCCGTCTACTTGTACCGCCCGTCCCGAAGTGCGGTCATGAAGGACCCGAAGCTGCGACCCGCGCCCGTGATTGACTTACCACCTGAAGAGGCTGCGTGCACTCTCTATTACGACATCCTCACGCTTTCAGAGCTGAGCAGAAAAAGCGAGACGAGCTCGCCAAGGCAGAGGCGAGACGAAAGAAGAAGGAGCGAAAGTCGCAGAAGAAGAGATCAAAAAAGTATTTATCAATGGATTAAACGCTTACGCAAGAAGGTCTGAAAGCAGCGACTCTGACATGTCTGACGACTCGTCGGACAGCTCAAGCTCTGGCAGCGACTCCGACTCTATCTCCGACTCCAATTCCGACTCCGACTCCGACAGCGATTCGGAGGGGTCGAGCACGTCGGGTGATTCCGACAGCTCGAGCTCTGAGTCATCGAGCGGAGGAGAAGCGCGAGGCAAGCGGAAGCGGACGTAGGGGGTTGTCATCTTTGATTGATTGATTGAAATGCACATGTAAAGTAGAAATGTGACGTTTATTTCACGACCACGACTCAACCTCAGGCTCATCGCTTTCTGTCACGTCAGTCGCACACAGCGTCACCGCACTGGGTTTCTTCGGGTCGGTCGAAGGTGGCGCTTTTTGCCGCGGGGGTGGCGGCGCCGCGCCGCCCGGCGCGCCTGCGGCTCGAATTTGAAAAAAAAGTTGTTCGACGTCAGGCTCTTGTCCTGACGGCTTCGCAATGATGGACTCTCTGAACGAAGCCTTCCGTTTATTCTCGGCGTCGATTTCACGGACTTTCTCTTGGACCGACGCTCTGTGAGCTGCGAGCCTCTCAATGTCCTGCCGAGGTTACCCGTTTCGGCTCATAGCGTACTTCTGGAGTCGGGGCTTCCTTGCGGCTGTAATTGAGCCATGAGTGCCATTCCTGAAACTGAGCATCAATTTGAGAACAACCGCACGACTGGTATGGCTTTGGGGTCGAATTCGCCTTTCGCTAGTTCAACGACTCTTTTGGACATGGCTCCTTCAACTTTCAATGCAGCAAAACGCTGGATTGCCTTTTTCGTCCTTTGAGAGGAAGTACTTGTTGCCGTTCACATCAGACCCGACCAGCAATCTGCTTCCAAACACCCTTCGAAAAAAATTCATGATAACAGCGAGCTTCCACAAACAGCCGTGTTGGCTGTTGAGGAATTGCCAGAGCTATTCTAGCACATTGCCCCGAGGTGGGAGCTCGGTCTCGATGTTCGAATGATTGCGGCGTCGATGAAATTGAAGTGGACGTCCACTAAGATCGGCGATTGCGGAGATGGCTGTTGTGGTGCCGGTTCGTCTTGATGCGCCATCAACGCTCTCGCATTGACAGTTTCGAAGATGGATGTGGTGTGAGAATGAATTATCGGGAGCAGAAACGGGGGCTGGGACGTCGAAGAGCTGTCGTTTGCCGCCCATGGCGTCTGCGGCTCAGACTTTGGTCATAGATGTTTCTCATGACTGCCTTGTGTAGCGTTCAGACTCAGAGTATTCTTCAGGAGTGAACATGCTCCCTGTTCCCACGCGATGTGGCCTCTTGACGGACGGTAAATGCGCAAAACATGGGAAACAGCAACGAGGGCGGGACGACGGTCATCCATACTGCATGGCGAATCCAGGTTGGCATGAGCAACTACTCAAGCTCAGGAGTGATGACGCCGGGGTCGATTCAATGGCGCAGCGATATTTGATGCAACTGCTTCATTGCACGACTCGCCACACAAAAGCAGCCGTCACATTGCTGTGTCACGTCCAGCTCATTCTACGGGTCTACTCCTTCTCGGTGCTGGAGCACAGCAATATCTCTATCTTTTAAAAAATAAATGTCCTAGAAAATAGAGATTTGAAAAATCCAGTTGCTCGTCGTTTATGCTTGAAGAAATTGTCCAGCGGCAGCTTCTACAAGCGACTTCACCCCACTGTGCTGGTTTCCCTTGCAAGAAGGGCTGGAAATGCGACCAATGCGTGTTTTACGTTGTCGAGAAACTTTCCAAGTTTGCTGCAGCAAGGGAGCAAGAGGTGTGGGGTTTTCCGTCCGTCTAATCGCGCAGGGGGTCCGAACTCGTATGGAGATAGATCCTTTGCGGCAATCAAAAATAAAGCTGGAGAACGTTGTCAGGAGCCTTGAATCTGAAATCAAGGACCTCAAAGACAAAGTAGGGGACAAAGAAGAGACCATCCAGCGCCAAGAGACCGAGGCGGGACACATGTGTCATCGTCTCATCCAGCAGATGAGGGCAAGCAAGCTTCGAATCGCTGAGTTAGAATCGTCCCTCGCGCTTATGCTGACCGACCCCTCCAAGACGATCCTTCGCGACGTCTCTCAAAGTCACCCCCCTTTTTAATCGCATTACTTACCTAAAAAAAATCAGAGCTGAAGGAGACCAAAGCGGAGCTGGACGACAAAGCTGCGCAGTTGAGCAAACTGGCGCAAGAGCTGGAGGAGAGTAAAAAAGAAAAAGCTGTAAGTGAGGGGGGGGGGGGGATGCAGGTTCAGTCTGATGCGAAAGCATGCTGTGCAAGAGGGGGAGAGGTCCAAAAAATTTGTCCACAGCGCGCGGAGTCAGCTTCTCGAGCTCCGACGGGCGGTGTCGCAGTAGGGGGGGGTCAACTCTGATTGAGAACTTGCAGACGGACGAAATCGTCGGACGCATTAGGGCGGGAGGTCCTTGTGAGCCACGAGGAGAGGGACGACGCGAAGAAGGCCATGACTGCGGCCATGGCGGAGAGGGGGGAGGCGCTGGCGGAGAGGGACAAGACGCTCGTTGAGAATGCGCGGCTTCGGATGATTATTGACCAACTGAACGACGCGCTGAAGACTAACGCGGGGACGGAGACGCAGTTGAGCGCCAAGATTGGAGGTGGGACGATGTGGGGGGGGGAGGGGGCTGATGGCGTAGGGCTGGTGGAGGATCTGACGCAGGAGCGGCACAAGATCAATCAGCTGGAGCTGCTGCTATCTCAAAAGCGGAACGAGACGCTGGCGCTGAAGGTTGTTGTGCAGCCGGGAGGTCTAACGCCGTAGCAACTGATTCAGAAGAGCAAGCAATAGGAGTTGATGTACATGACATAAGTTACAATAAGATAAGAAATAAACTAAAGGTTATTTGGCCCTGGCATCAGGCCTTCCTTTTCTTGAGTCGATCCTTTCTCTTTCTTGGCAAAGAATCCTCGTTTCTTCTTGGCCTCTTTAGCCTCCTGCTTTTCTTGCTCAGGATCCTTGCAGCAGCAAGGGCAGCACTTTGCAAAGCATGATCGCATACTAGCCCATAGAGACTTGAAAAACGCGACAACGGCGAGGATAATCCCTCCAAGAAACATGAATTTCATTATTTTCATCAACACCATGGCTGAACAAAGTTGAGTGTACAAATTAGTTAGTTGTTTGGCGGGAATCGTGGTGCATGAATGGATGAGACTCGATTTCTCGTAGACCTTCTCGAGAAGCGGGGCGAGTATCACATGGCAGCCATAGTTTTGGACAGGGCTCTTCAAGTCTGTACAAGCGAGCGATGTAACACCTCAGGTTGTTGGAGCGACTCTCTCTCCGTCCGAAATGCTTCGCTATGTTGTCCATGTCGCAGAACTTTACCGACTGGCGGGTTCTCTGAGGGCATCCAAGAAGACTCTTCTCTCCGCGGTAAGTTTTTGTTCCTTCTGTCCTCATCCGTTTCAGCTTTCCTCAGCTAAGGATGTTTGTGTGTACTAAATGGCATCTTATCCGTTCAGATAGGAAATTTTATTGCTCCTGTGGTACTTCGACTTGCCATAGTCCTTGTCAAGTCTTTTGAATTCCAGAGCGCCTACACGCTCCTCAAGGACTATTGCGCAGACCCGTTCCAGTCCCCTTCGTTCAGGACCCTCCAAGTCCAGCTTCTCCTCGTCCAGTCGAGGATTGATGACGCCCGCACATATTTTGACTCCAAGATACCTCTTACCGAGCAGTCTCTGGTGCCTTTATTATCGAGTCAAATTGACTTGATAGGTTGAAAACCAGATCCTCAGTGCGCATCTCCTCCTTCTCGAAGGCAAAGTCAGCTCAGCCCTCGCGTCCGTCGATGCTTCGATCGCCGCGCTAAAAGACGCCCTGCCCAGCGTAACTCTTCCATCTTCGCCCCTTACTGTCTGAAAGAACGTTCTTGTCTACGCCAAGCTCATTCGCGTCGCCGCGCTTCAGCTCTTGGGCGATGCGGTGGGGCTGGCGGACGCTTTTTTGTACCCCTCCCCCTCCTACGTCTTCCATGTGTTGGGAGGGTTGGATCATCCCCATGATGTGGCGTCCCTCCTTAAGCAGATCGAAGGTTAGTCACATCTCCGCCGTCTCTTGACCCCCCTCCCCTGCTTAGTAGCTGCGGAGAAGCCATTGGATCCAGAGTTCATCTACCCCCCCTTCTTTTGCTCCCGCCTTAAGATTCGTCTCCTCGCACGTCGCGCCACGTCGCTCATTCGCCGATGCCATCTCGTTGCTGCTATTGACGTACGCCCGCTCCCCTCTTTTTTTTCTGACCGGGACCGCAGGATCTGTCCGCACTCCAAGTCGCTGCGAGCGACCTCCAACGAGTGGGAGTGTCGTGTGCTGACGCCACGGCAATCTGCGCGAGCACGACAGCGCTTTTCAATGCCTACGTAGCGCAACCCTTTGACCATCTCCTCAGCGCTTTGATTGACGTACTCCTTTCCCTCCACTTGCCAAACGCTGGCAGCGCTCGGGCACCGCCTTTGACCAAATTACGGCGCGTTTGCTATGCGCTTACCTCGCGTACATCACCAGCGGACTAAATGAAGGGGTACCACCCTGCTCTGCACCACCCTGAAACCCTTGTTTAAGTTCCGCGACCAAGTCGCTCAAGCCCTTCGCATCGCGCGCGGATGCGTCGCGTCTGAGCGCCTCAGCCCGCGGCTTCTATTTTGGCTCCAGCTTTGGTC
>JAIYDP010000277.1 GCA_027487435.1 Verrucomicrobiaceae bacterium
CGACGAGGAGGATGCGGAGGTGGGGGAGGCGTTTTTTGGAGGGTTGAAAAAGCTCGCGAAGAAAACGGTCAAAAAGGTGGGGGAGGGGGTGAAAGGGGTTGCTCAGACCGGCGGCGTTGCGATCCCCTCCACGCGAATTATTCCGACGGGGGTGGGGGTGGTGCTGTCGCTGAGGGTGACGGTCGAAAACGTGTCCAAGACGGAGCAGGTTGTGGTCGTCCACGTCCCGGCGCGCCACCCGAACAAGCGCAAGGAGGTGGAGGAGCTGCAGATGCGCGACGCGGCGTCAATTAGCTTTAACCCCCTCAAAGCGGCCAAGGGCGTGGCGAAGGCGGTCAAGGGCGCGGCGAAAAAGGCTGGCGGCGCAGTCAAGGGCGCGGCGAAAAAGGCTGGCGGCGCAGTCAAGGGCGCCGCGAAAAAGGTTGGCGGCGCGGTTGGCGGCGCGGCGGAGGCTGTTGGTAAAAAGGTAGGCAGCGCTGTTAAAAGGGTGGCGGGGATGGTCAAGGACTTGGGCGCATTCGTCGGTGTGAAGGCGTGGGACGGCGCGTCGGCGGCTGGCGGCGCGGTGTACGACCACGTCGTGAAGCCGCTGCTGGGGCTGGGGGACGACGAGGTCGGGGCGAAGCTGCCGGCGATCGTCGGGAACTTGACGCGGATGGTGGAGAAGCACGTGGACTGCGCCGAGGTCGGGCTGGTGATGGTGCAGGACGAGTGCCGCAAGGCCAATGGCGGGCGGGGGTGCGTGTTCTGCGCCGACGAGCGGTGCTCGGCGACGCAGTGCAAGGGCTTCATCGGCTCGACGCTGCAGGTCCAGCGGGCGCAGGCGATGAAGATGTTGGACTGCGTGAAGGCGGTGGACGCGAAGGAGACGAAGAAGTTCCACAAGATGATCAGGGAGTGCAACATGGTGGAGGGGATCACGATGCTGCTGGATTGGTGGGGCTGCTCAACCTACCCAAGGATCAAGATCGTCCTGGACGACTGAGGGCCGCAAGTAAAGCAAAATCGATGCCAACTACACCCCCCCCGCCCACCCAACCCTGCCGTCTGCTGGAGCTTGGCAGGACAACACGTTTCGGTTTCGACGTGATGAAGCGAAGCGACAGCCCATGACAAGGCGTGACAGATGAGTGCGGTCGATTCGAGCTGAAGAAAAAGACCCCGAGCGAACACTCGTCGCACTCGTGACGAGCTAGGCTCAACGTCCTTTCTCCGTCTTGGAAAAATCTTGCCCTTGCATCGTGAGCGCAGCGTGGCCACAAGTTTTGGATAGCGGTTGCCCATCAACGTCAAAAGAGCGCCTTGACAGAACTGCAGTTTGCAACCACAAAATGAGTTACAAAGAGTCACGATGCGCTCACTGTTGTGCCTTTGTGCTGTTCTGAGCCTCTTGGCCCTCGCAAACGCTCAGACGATGCCGACCATCCAGTGTAAGGATACACTCCCCGTGCTGTGCTACCCCTACCGCAACACGATGTGCTCGATGCTCAAGGACGAGCGTCTCGCAATCTTGCTCGCCCAAGTGGACAAGGTCATCACGGAGTTGAATGGATGGGACGAGAAGAATAAGGGCCAATGGATCAAGGCGATCGAGGATTTCCGCACTTTGTTCGATGTCAAGGTGAGCGCGTGGATGGCGGCGTTGTCTTCTGTTGTGTTGCGGTTGGGTGCAATGATATTCGGATATGTTTATCGTATTTGACTGTTAGTTATCTATTTGATGAAATGGATCGCCACATATATCGCTTCCTTTGGCCGTGTTCTAACGATTCCAGTCGAGCGACGTCAAGGCTGCCACAAGCGACATCGCCAAGATCCAAAAGAGCAACGCCACCCGCGCTGCCGTCGTAGAAGCGAAGCGAGTTGAGGAAATGCGGTCGAAGGAACTCCAGGCCGCGAAGGCGCGCGAGGCCGAGGCTGCAAGGGCGCTGCAACGTGCGCGTGCGGAGGAGAAGGCGAGGAAGGAGGCTGCGGCGAAGGCGGCTGCGGCGGCCAAGGCTGCGGTGGAGAAGAAGCGAAGGGAAGAGGAAGCGAAGGCAGCGGCGGCAAAGAAGGCGGCGAAAGAGGCTGCAGAGAAAAAGCGGAGGGAGGAGGAAGCGAAGGCAGCGGCTGCGAAGAGGGCGGCGAAGGAGGCGGCGGAGAAGAAGCGTCGCGACGCTGCGGCTGCGGCCGAGGCGAAGCGAATTGCGGCGGATGCGGCGAAGGAGGAGGCGAAGCTGTCGGAGGAGGATGGGGAGGGGGAGGGAGAGGGGGAGGAGGAGGGGGAGGGGGAGGGCGAGGAGGAGGAGGAGGGGGAGGAGGAGGAGGAGGGGGAGGGTGAGGAGGAGGGGGAGGGGGAGGGTGAAGAGGGGGAGGATGGCGACGACGAGGACGTGCAGGAGGGGGAGGGGGCGCAGTTCTTCGGCGCCGTCAAGTCGCGCTTCACGAAGTTTGCGGCGACCATGCGCGGTGCGACGAACAAGGCCGCGGCGCAAGTCTCAAAGGTCATGCCGCAATCGACGCGCCGCGCGGAGAGCAAGGCGAAAGTGGCGACGGCAGCCAAGGCGCACGCATCGACGGCGCGGCATGTGGCGCCGCCGAGTCGTCGCGTTGACGTCGAGGGCGGCGCCGTTGAGGTCAAGATAACAGTTGTTAACATGACGACCGGCGGGCAGGTGTTTGTTATCAACATCCCGCGCCGTGCGTCCAAATCGGGACGACGGCTGCTTGAGGAGGGGGAGGGGGAGGTTGCGCTGCAGGTCGGTGACGCCGCCAAGGCGAAGTTCTTCAAGAAAATCTTCCGCGCCGTCAAGAGGGGCGTGTCAAAGGCGGCGTCGTCTGTTAAGAGGGTCGCTACGAAGGCCACAAGCGCCGTCAAGAGAGTGGCCGTCAAAGCCGGCAATGCGGTCAAGAAAACGGCCGTCAAGGCGGGCAATGCGGTCAAGAAAACGGCCGTCAAGGCGGGCAATGCGGTCAAGAACACGGCGGTGACGGTTGGAAATGCGGTCAAGAACACGGCGGTGATGGTGGGGGCGAAGGTGAGTGCGGGGGTGAAGGACGCTGCGAGCAAGGTGAAGAGCGGGATGAAGGACTACGTGTTCGACGCGGGCTTGAAGCGCGCTTGGGGCGACGTGAAGCACGGCATGGAGAAGTACGTGTACGGCGTCGGCATGAGGGACTACTTCTACGAGCTTGGCCTGCGCAACTACGTGTACGAGGTTGCCCTGCGCGACAACGTGTACGAGAAGGGCCTCAAGGTGGCGGGCAACGAGGTGTACTACAACGCCCTGCTGCCCCTCGCGAAGATGCTAGGCATGGGGTCGAACCCTGTTGGCGCTCAGCTCCCTAACATCATCAACAACATCACCAGCATGCTGTCCGTGCACATCGACTGCGCAGAGAAGGGCCTCGTGCTCATCCAGAACCTGTGCAGGACACAAAATGGCGGGCGGGACTGCACTTTCTGCTCTCTCGACCGCTGCTCCGCGACGCAGTGCAGGGGCTTCGTCAGCTCGACGTTGGACTACCAGCGGGCGCAGGCGACGAAGATGTTGAACTGCGTCAGCGCCGTGGATGTGAAGGACACCGCTGGGTACCACAAGATGATCAAGAGCTGCAACATGGTCAAGGGCATCACAATGCTGTTGGAGTGGTGGGGCTGCGATCCCTTCGCGGAGATCGAGATTGCTCTTGGTTAGAAAGCTGTCTGCTCAAGTAAAGCTGACCTTTGCTCGATTTAGAGAGTACAATGCACTTTGTTAGTTTGTGTCAATCTAATTGACTAGTCGTCCCTTTCCATATTAAGCACCACCCCAAAACATGGTTGCGTCCAGCATGGCCATTGGCCTTCAGAAGGGCTTCATCGTTCAGAAGCGCCAGGTTGCTGCACGCCCCTCTGCGAAGAAGGGCCACCTTGGCAAGCGCGTTAAGTTTGTCCGTGAGGTTGTTCGCGAGGTTTCTGGCTTCGCCCCCTACGAGAAGCGTGTGATGGAGCTGCTTAAGATCGGCAAGGACAAGAAGGCTTTGAAGATGTCGAAGGCTCGCGTATGAATCTAACCTCCTCTGCACCCACTCCCGATCCCCACTCACATCCTTCCTCTTACCCGCCAGCTCGGCACTCACCTTCGCGGCAAGAAGAAGCGCGAGGAGCTGACCCGCGCCCTCCGCAACATGCGCTCCAAGCCCGCTGGGGAGGAGAAGAAGAAGAAGGGGGGCAAGTAAGTGCCGACCGCTGCTTGTTTTGGGGTGTAGGTAGAGCCGATGCGCCGTAAACAGCGCACCGGAAGTGTGTCGTCCCCCCCCCCCCTTCGCGTCGCTCGACTTGCGCGCTTCCGTTGAACCCCTCCCGCCCCCATCCGCAGACCCGCGCGAGCTGACGGAGCGCCGCTCGACCCTTCCCTCGACGCTGCGGCGCGAAATTTGATTTCCCCCCCCCTCGTCCGACGACTCGCCCCCCTCCTCTGCGTCCTCCTCGGCGTCGTCCCCCATGTCCTCCTGCCCCGTCGCAGGACCCCCCCCCCCCTTGAAGAGGAATGGACAGTACATGCGGAGCTTTGAGTTGTCGGGGGGGGGGGGGCTTTTTTGACTTGCGGCGCGGCTTTGTTGGGGGCGGCGCCATGCGCGAGATGGGGGTGGGCTTGATGAAGCGAAGGGCAAGGCCTTTAAGACATCAGCGCAGCGGGGGTGAAAGAGTTCAGACAGAGGGGAGAGGGGGGGGGTGAATGGAAGGGTGACACGCATTGGAGGCGGGGGGAGAGATCGGGGGGTGGGGTGGGGGGTGCCTCCACAGCGCATGGGCGGAAATGAACAAGGGGGGGGGGGGATGCCTTTGCGCGAGTCGAAACAGGGGCGGCAGAGGCGGACGTCGGTGGTGAGGTCGAGCTCGAGGAGGGGGGCGTGAAAGGACGTGCAGCCGCCACAAAACACGTGGCCGCATCCGCGGCAGTGGTGCTGGGGGGGGGGGGGGGTCAATCTCATGGGGATGAGAGTCAGAAGTACCTTGCGGACGAAGAGGGAGAAGCGCTTGCGGCAGTTGCGGGACGAGCACTCGCCGACGTTGTCGTCGGGGAACCACAAAAGGCCGTGGACTTGACACGAAGAGTCGCGCGACGTCTCCTTTGGCCGCACGACGGCCATTGACGGCGCGAAGCGGTGCGGGTTGGTCACAAACGCCCGCTGCGTCCGCAAGATCGCCGCCTCCGCAACGCACCTTTTGGAGGAGGGGGGGGGTCAAAAATGTGCGGTGGCAGCATAGCCGCGACGAGAAATCAACCCCCCCCCCACCTGTCGCAAACAGGCACCTCGTCCGCGGCGTAGCCAAACTCCGGCAGGAGCATCGCCGTGGCGCAGCACCGCGCGCAGAAGACGTCGCCGCAGCTGAGGCACTGGCGCTGAGGGGGGGGGGGGGTGAGTGTGGGGGGCTCATTTGTAGTTGGGCTCAAGCGCAGACTGTGCGGAATTTTGAGTCTTTTACCTTTTGGGTGTTGAAGTAGAGGCCTCTAAGACACGACGCGCATTTGTCGGCGGCGCGGAGGGGCACGAGGAGGTAGCGGCGCGCCTGCGCGGCGGCGTCGCGCATCGTCGAAAGGTCAGCGGCGATGACGAGGGTGTCGTCGCTGACGAAGCGGCCGTTGGCGGCGAAGATTTCGCTTCGCTTCTTGAGGTTGTGCTTCCCCCAGCACCGCGCGGTGGAGGTGAACGTCTGGCAGAGGTCTGGGGGGGGGGGGGTTAATCAGAGCGGCCCGAGGGCGGGGACAAGCGACACGAGAACGCGATTTGCGAAGAGAGGGGGGGGTGTACTTGCGCACGGGACGAACTCGGCGCGGTGGAAGTCGAAGAGGGCGAGGGCGAAGGGGAGGCGGAGGACGGGTGCGAGGCCGTTGACGAGCGCGGCGTGGAGGTACAGCGCGGCGTGGTCGGACGCCTTGTAGCCGTTCGGGTAGAGGTC
>JAIYDP010000443.1 GCA_027487435.1 Verrucomicrobiaceae bacterium
CCACCTGAGGTAGGAATCTTCAGTCCTGTTGAGCCTGGGCCATCGAGGCCTGTCTCTGTCCACTGCAGCGCTTCCACCTTCTTGTGAAGACCCACCCGCGAGTGGTTTTGTGTTTGCGGGTGGTCCCCCCCCCCCCCCCCCCCCCCCCCCCTGTTTGCAGTCGTGAGCTTGTCGAGACGCAGTCGCGAATTCAAACCCTCACGCACCAACTCGACCGCCTCCGCAGCCCCTCCGCCGCTCGCGACGGCACCCAAGCGTCGCTCGAAGTAACCCCCCCCCCACGTTTGAGTTGACCGGGGCAGGGCCTGCAGCAAAATTTGACGGGTCGATTTGAAGACGCAATCGGCCCCTTTTTCCCCTCGCCGAGCCGGCTCATACCCCCGCCGCTGGGCACCTCCGAGTCGCGCCCTTCGACAGCTCCCGCGCGATGTGCGAGAGGGGAGGGGGGGTGTTGAGTAACACTGGCAAGCGCGAGACGAGCGGATGGAGCGATGGCAGCGAGAGGCGGAGGAGATTAAACAGGTCCGTTTCCTTTTTTAAGTTAAACTCCCCAAGGCCCTCTCGCGCAACCGCTCCGACCGCCGCCCTCGACGGCGGGGCGCCGACACAACCGCCGACTTTGATGACATCAAGTGCGCTGCTGCTGCTGCCCGTTTAATTGATTTTTAGCGAATCTGTTTTCGACGAGAGGGTGGGGGCGCTGGAGGCGGAGGTGGAGGGCCTGCGGCGGCTAAAAGTCGCGCAAGAGGAGGAGATTTTGCAACTCCGCGACGACTTGCGACGCGACGAGGAGATATTTGCGGAAAAAATAAAAGACATCAAGCGGCTGATGAGGTGTGTGTGGCAGCATAATGGAGGACATATTTCGAGTGGTGCCTTTCTATTGTGGCCTCATTCTATTTTTAGAAACATCAATTGAGCCCATGTGCGTTTTGATGGCCCCAGCGAAAATCACGAGCTGGCGCTGCGGGTGGAGAAGCTCCAGTCTCGCGCGAAGATTTTCGGCGGAAGCGACGACGAGGGGGGAGTGTCTGTTCTTTTGCAAAGCCAAAGTGGAGAAGGGGGGGTGGTTGTTTCGCCGCTGAGTTTGACGACCCAACAACGCGCCAACCGCGCGATGGCTTTTCAAATTGAGGAGATGGATGGGGTCTGCGTCGAAGAGTTTGGGACGCCACAGCGGCCGAAGGGGGGGGGGGGGGCCTGTGGCGGAGCCCTACAGGAGTTGTGAGGTATCGCCGGTTCGGTGGGTCGGAGAGGCTGATTTCCAAAGGGGGGGGGTTGAAGATGAAGCGGCGGCGGAGGAGAGGCGGGCGATGGAGGAGGCGTTTTCGGCGATGGTGCATCAGTTGGTTAATTTTAACAGCCCTGAGTTGTTAAGGTTTGAGTCAGAGCAGGCCCACGCGCAGTCGAAGCTTAAAGAACTCGAATTTAATATTGCTTTAAAGCGGGACTTAATTCGAACGCTTCTCAAATCAGAAACCGAGTTCGAAATTGATTTAATTCCATTTTCTAATTTTTATCTGCGCTGTCGCCTTTTTTTTGAGTCCTTCAACTTGAACTCCCCCCCCCCCTCTCTCGATTTTTTGCAATCAGTGTATTGCTATTTTTTCGTTTTTATTTAATTTTAATGGCCAAAGATTGCAAGCGCAAGTGCAGGAGGGGTCTGCGACGATAGCCGACATGGTGGGACACCACAGCGATTGTTTTTTGAAAATGAATATTTGCAAATTTATGAATCACATGCATGCCCTACGCGCATATATGAAAAACAGATTCAGCCACAAGAAGCCGAAAATTATTCCTTTTTATTATTATTATTAATAAAATGGCACTGATGCGTTCTTACTTCATTTCCTCTGCTCTCATGTACCTCTGCGTTCCATTTTTTTGGGGGGGGAGGGGGGAGATGCCATCTGTGGCGAAAACGCCATAAGGTGGCCTCTTGAATCATGCGGCTCTGTTTTGAAAATAGATGATACCCTCATCATGCGCCGGACAACAACTGTCTCCTCCACGCCATCTTAATATTTAAAAGGAGAGGGAGATTGCGGAAGCACGGGCGCTGCTCGTGAAGGCCCAGCGCGAGGAAGTCTCAATTTTCTTTTGACATAGTTTTTAACGATTTGTTAGGGGCGTGGCGGAGAGGCTTCGCGCCGTCTCAGGGGCCTGCAGGAGCAGCTTCGCGCAAAAGAGGCCGAATTAACAGAACTGTCCAAACGGCAGTCAGAGTTGGCGACGCAGCTGCGTCAGAACGAGCGAAAAGATAAAAAGCTCAAAGATTTAGTCGTCATTTTTTGGTTATTGTTGACAGCTCAGGAAATCGAGCTTGCGGACATGCGCAGCAATTACGACGCCATGCGCCGCCGCGCGGACGAGGGTTGACACCCCCCCCCTCAGCCTGACGCTAACGACTATTGAGATGTGCGGAAGTTTGAGGACGAGAAGAGGGAGAAGCTGCGACTCTTGGCCGACTTCAAAAAAACGGCTGAAGTCCGATCCACCCCCCCCTCCTTCGGCCACGCTTACCCGCAGCGGCGGATTCGCGAGCTTGAGGTTCAAAACGAGCGTCAAAAGACGGAGCTTGCGAAGCGAAGCGAAGAGCTCTCCGTCGCCAACCGCCGCCTTAAGTCCCGCGGAGAGGCCAGCGACCAGTGCGCCCCCGCCCCCCCCTCCAACGCCGAAGGGACGCGGTCGCGCGGCGTGTGGCTGCGCTCGACCGCGAGATTGAGTCGTACCTGCGGCAGAAGGAGGCGATGGGGGCGCTGGAGAGGGAGTTGCGGCAGAGGGAGAGGATCATCGGCGAGAGGGAGGAGTCCCTCCGCAAGCGCAACACCCTCGAGCTCAAGGTTTGAAAAGAGGGGGGGGGGGGGTTTGATGTCGGCGCAGAAGCTGCGGGAAAGCGTCGACGTGCGCCAGAGCCTCGCGGCGGTCTCGTCGCAACTCGACGCCCTCGCGCGCACCGTCTCGTCCGACGTTGCGGTTGGGCGCCCCCCTGTGGATGACTTAACGAACAAATACTCAAATTCCATTGGAGCGCTGACCCAAAATAGTCAGCAGAGGCAGTGCGGTCGGAGACGGAGCGCGCGATCGTCGCCAAGGCGATGTTGCAGTCCCGCCTTGAAGATAAAAAATGTACTTCCGACCTTTTTAAGCAGCATCTAACTCTAGCAAGTCCTTCGACCGGAGGAGGAGGAGGAGGCGGTGCTTTTGGACGACCGCATCGACGCCTTGTCAGCCCCCGACAAGCTCTCGTTTCTTCTAATTGTTTGTTAGGGACGCGGAAATCGACTACAAGAACGTGAAAATTGAGGCATTATTGTTTAATGTGCGCATGTTGACAAGGTCAGGAGCTTCAAAATTTGATTGCGGCTGAGGATGACGTAGCGCTCGACGTTGTGAGTCGCGGGGGATTAAAGACTAATTAATTCAATTTTAGGATCGCCTGGAGCCGTCGGAATGTAAGGCGCTGCTGCGCAAGGTCGGCATAACAGTTTATCTCTTCTTTTTAACTCGTTAAGTACATCGAGCGCGTTGCGGCGCTGCAGGAGCTCGAACGGCGTAAAGAACAAGTCGCGTGGATTTTGAGCGCGTTCTAACAGCCGCAGGACTTGCGGGGGTTGGAACTCCAACTCGTATTTCGCGCGAGTAGAAGCTTTTAGCTGACCTTTTTTAGGAGCAGCGCTCCCACTCCATGGAGGAGGTGCTCAGCGCGCTAAAAATAAAAGACATGGAGCACGAACGAGAGCTTGCGGCGCTGCAAAGGGAGTGCGACGCGAAAATGCAGCAAGTCCTCACATCAGTCGGGACGCCGCAGCAGTGGGCGCACGTTCAAGCGCAGCGGCTGACGCTACGGTAGGGGGGGTGAGGAAGTTGCGGCGCTGGAGGAGCAGCTGGCGCACATTTCAAAAGAGAATTTATATTACAAAGAGAGGAACCGCCAGCTGAAGCGCAAGCTGAGGGAGATGATCGCTCTCAGTAGGGGGGGGGGAGGGGGGGGTGACGGTGGAGGTGAGAGGGAGAGGACGGAAGTCGACAAGAGCCGGGAGGACTTTGACCGGGCGCTTTTAACGAATCGGCAGCTGTCGCACGAGAACGAGAACTTGAAGGTTTGGGTTGGGGCTGAGGCTGCTGAGGTTTGCAGTCGTTTTTGAAAAGGACGCAGTTAGCAAGCTCGGTGCGTGTGTCGACGAAAGCCGTGCGGGAGGTTGAGGAGAGGGAGCTGCTGGAGCGGTCGGTGGAGTCGGGCGCAGTCTCGAGCCGAAGCGACAGGAGCATCCGCTAGCTCCGGCTCATTTTGTACATCAACGGCAGCGGTCACGCTGAGGCCTCCTTGCCATCGTTTCAAACAGTGCTGGACGAGGGTGCGCGTTTGTGTGCAACTAGTTGTGAATAACAGCGACGGTACACATCTGTTAGATATTTTTGATGGCACGGGCTGAACAGTCGCTGATCGTTTGCGTTGTTTTCATCCTTCTCAGCGTGGACGCCGTTGACTTCGCCAACTCCAACCTCGTCGACAAGTCGCTGAGGAGTCGCTACGGGCGGCTCCAGAAGAGCGTCGACGACATTGAGTCCGCCATCGATGGCGTCAAGGACAGACTGCGGCGAGTGGGAGCTCCTTCTCACGAAGAGCGCGAGGATGCTGCAGAGATTCACTATGCGCAGCAGTTGCTGTCTCAGAGCCCTAGCGGGAAGGTCGCGACGCCTGCGTCGGCGCAGGGAAAGGGCGCTGCCGCGTCAAAGGGGAGGCCGTCGCCAGTGCCTAAGGCAAAGCCGTCGATTCCTTCCAAGCCCATCCCAAAGGCGAAGCCGTCGATTCCTTCCAAGCCCATCCCAAAGGCGAAGCCGTCGAGTCCTGCC
>JAIYDP010000066.1 GCA_027487435.1 Verrucomicrobiaceae bacterium
AACGCTCCAGCTTCCCCGCAAGCTCGGCGTCATCAGCGACGTGAGTTGCGATCCCTCCAGCCCCTACAATCCCATCCCGATCTATGACCGCATCACCACGTTTGCCGATCCGGTGATTCGTCTCGATGCCGGAAATCTCCTCGATCTCACCGCGATCGACCATCTGCCCTCCCTGCTACCCCGTGAAAGCAGCGAGGACTTCGGCGAGCAGCTTCTTCCTCATCTGTTAGCGCTCGGTTCGGATTCTCCCGTGTGGAGCCGCGCCCGCGATCTCTATCAATCATTCGAAGCAAAAATATGAAAAATCAAACCATTCATTGGCTGGGCGCCGGGCTTTCATCGGGGCCTGGAATCATTCGTCTGGCCGAGTCCGGCCGCAACCTCGTCTTGTGGAACCGCACCGTGCAGCGCGCGGAAGATGTTTTCGTCGGCTCGCCAAAGCCCGCCAACACCACAGTAAGGCCATGGCTGGTCGCCGACTTTCAAGCGGCGGTGAATCCCGGCGACATCGTCGTTTCCATGTTACCCGCGACCATGCATTTGCAAATCGCCGCGATCTGTCTGGAAAACAAGGCGCATCTGGTAACCACCAGTTATATTTCTGAAGCCATGCAGCAACTCGACGCTCAAGCCGCCGCTGCGGGGCTTTGTTTCGTCAACGAATGCGGCCTTGATCCCGGGATCGATCATGTTTTCGCCCACCTTCTGGTCAAAGCCTGGAAAGAATCGCCCGCCTTTGATCCGACCGCCGAGTTGGATTTCCAATCCTATTGCGGAGGCGTGCCCAGGCAGCCGAACGACTTCAAATACAAGTTCTCGTGGTCACCCGCCGGTGTCCTGAGGGCTCTCACCAATCGAGCCCGATTCATCGAGCACGGCCACGAAGCCTTTTGCGAGCGGGCATGGGAAGCCGTCAAAAATCTCGTCATTCGCGGCGAAGAGTTCGAAGTCTATCCGAACCGCGACTCCGTGCCGTACGTGGCCGAATACGGTTTCGAAACGAGCTGGAACGTGCGGAATTTCGTGCGCGGCACCATTCGCCTTGGCGGATGGAAACAGGCATGGTCAGGCATTTTCGCACAGATACCGACAGCCTCGAACGAGAAGATCGATGCCATGGGAGCCGAGCTTTGGAGCCAACACGCCTATGCGCAAGGCGAGGAGGATCGTGTCGTGCTCTACGTCAACCTCACCGCGCGGAAGGACGGGGAAACCACCTTTGACCAATGCTACTTCATCGATGACTCCGGCTCCGGCCGCGATACCTCCATGGCCCGCCTTGTGTCATGGCCCGCCACCTTCGCCGTCGAGGCCGTTGCGGAGGGCCTCTTCAAATCGGGAGTCAGCGCCGCGCCACGCGAGCCAGCGGAGATGAATGCCTGGCTGGAAAACCTCAAATCTTCTGGCGTGATCATTCACAGGTGAACGAAATTTTTCACCTGAGTCACAACCAACTTTCTCGGATGATACAAAAAAAATTTTTTGTTTCATCCTAACTTTCTTGGATCAATAAAAAAATGTTTTTTCTGCCATCCAAACTTTCTTGGATGCTGTAAAAATTCTTTTTTGTGCCATACCAATTTTCTTGGGAGCTAAAAAAAAAGTTTTTTGTGCCGCACAAACTTTCTCGGATACCACAAAAAAAGTTTTTTCAGGAATCTGAATTCTTTCGGATGCCATAAAAATTTTTTATTGGCTGTTTAGGCGTTCTTTGGGCTTTCTCATTGGCAAAAGGCGGAGCTTGTGTATGTTTTGTAATGTCGCATTTGGAACAAAACCAAGCTGCGATGTTTTTCCCTTCGTTCCACAATTCACTAACACACTTGTATGATAGACTTAGATCGACTGTTTGAAAATTGGTTCACCAAATCCGAATTCACCCCCACGCGTAAGTTGTCCTTTGCAGATGACCTGCGTGATCGACTCTCTGCGAACAACCAAAGCGGAGCCTTTGATCTCATTTTGCCGCCACTCGATGCCGCGCTGCTGGCAGCGGGCGGGGCGACGGCTAAGGAGACAGTGGCGCTGGCGGTGCGAAAGGCAGGCGTGCAAGCGAAGGTCGCCTTGATGGCGGAAATCAAGGCTCTCATCAGTCGCCGTAGTGGTCGCATCGCCGATCAATACGGCAAAAAAAGCGTCCAATATACGGAATTTTTCCCGCAGGGGATCTCTGCTTATACGGCGATGAATGAGGCCGAAATGACAGCAGGACTGGATGTCATCATCGCAGCGGCAACGAAGTATGATGCGGAGATGAAGACCGAATTCGAGGCGCTCAAGGCGAGTTGGAACGACGCCCGGCAGGCCGCTGGCGATAAGATTGCGGCAGTAAGTGCGATCTCCGGCGGGCAGGATCTTGCGATGGCTAAGCTGGATGAAGTGCTCATGAAAGTCATCTTTACGGCGGCGTTGGCATTCACGGGTGACACGCGCATGGGGCCGATTTTGTTTGATCAATCGCGCCTTTACCCCGCCGGTCAATCAGGCGAGAAAGAACCCGCCGTTTCCCCTCCTGTGGCTTAAGCAACGATTGCAAAGCCCAAGCAGATGGGGGTGTTTCACCTCGTAGCTGCTTCAACCCGAAATCAGAAGTATATCGCCGCCAATCGCTGCTAGGCTTTGCTGCGCAAGGCATTTCAGACCTTGGGGCAGCATCTTTGCATGCAGCCCACTTCGGCCATGAAACGCCTTGCACATCAAAGCCTAGCAGCGACTGTCTGGCACTCTACTTCGGATCTCGGGGTCTCAATTCTTTACAAACGCTACCTTAAGCGGTTTAAAGGGCACAGAGGCAATTGATTTAGGAGGTGAATCCTACGTCTTGCCCATCGGTGTTTGCTTGTGACTCTTTTGGCGTGCTTTTTCAGATGTGTTCCTAATAGGAGTTAGACTTGGAAGAGCGGTTTTTCGTTGGCGGCATCGATGATGGCGAAGCGCTCGCGGTGTAGGCTGGGATCGGCGCGGAAGATCAGGCGACCTGAGTGGGAGCGCTCGAGTTCCATGAGGATTTTCGAGTCTTCCGTGCGGAAGCGGTTCAGCACATCGGTGTTGACCATGACGATGAGATCGCCGTTTTGGTTGTGCTTCTGGATGATGGTGTTCAACTGGCGCTGGATTTCTACCGACATCGTCATGGTGGTTTTGACACGTCCGCGACCTTGGCAATATGGGCATGGTTCATACATCGAATCGCGTAACGATTCATTGAGTCGTTGGCGCGTCATTTCCATGAGGCCAATGGTCGAAATTTGCAGCACTTGGGTCTTGGCTTTGTCTTTTTTGACCCGCTCGCGCATGGCTTTGTAAACTGCCATTTGATCTTTGCGGTGACGCATATCGATGAAGTCAACAACTACGAGTCCGCCGATGTTGCGGAGACGGAGTTGTCGGGCAACAGCTTGAGCCGCTTCGATGTTGGTTTCGACGATCATTTTATCCTGATCCTTCGCCCCGCGATTGCGTCCGGTATTGACGTCGATGGCGATGAGGGCTTCGGTTTCATCGATGACAATATAGCCGCCGCAGGGGAGCCAGACTTGGCGGGAGAAAGCTTCGTCGATTTGTTTTTGAATGCCGATGCGTTCGAAGATCGGCACCGGGCCGGAAACGTAGCTGACGCGGCGTTTGGCACGGCGAGAGACTTTTCCGGCGACCTCTTTGATGGCTTCCGTGGTGACTGGGCAGTCGCAGAGGATTCGGTCAATGTCATCGGTAAGTAGATCGCGAGCGGTGCGTTCCACGAGGCCGGGTTCTTGGAAAACGCAGGCAGGGGAGGGGCGGGAGTCGCGTTGGGCTTCGACGTCGCGCCATTGCTCCAGCAGCATGGCAAGGTCACGAATGAGGTAAGCTTTGCGGACGCCGATGGCGGCGGTGCGCATGATGATGCCCATGCCCTCCGGGATGTTGAGTTCCTGGATGATGGACCGGAGGCGTGCGCGTTCTTTTTGATCTTCGACTTTGCGAGAGATACCGAACTGCTCAGTGTAGGGCATGAGCACGAGGTATCGTCCAGCAAGCGAGATGTTGGTGGTGACGCGTGGGCCTTTCGTGCCGATGGGACCTTTAGAAACCTGGATCATGATTTCCGCGCCTACGGGGTAGATGGTAGGAATGTCCTTGGAGGTGATTTTTTTCTTTTGTTTTTTCGGGCCGCGATCGATTTCTTCGAGACCTGCATCGAGCGCAGCAGGGATGGCATCCCAGAAGTGCAGGAAGGCGTTTTTGTCGAGGCCGATATCAACAAACATGGCTTTGAGTCCTTGTTCGATGTTGCGAATTTTGCCCTTAAAAATACCGCCAACGATATTTTGGTCGCCTTCGCGTTCGATGGAGTATTCTTCGAGTAAACCGTTTTCGAGGAGTGCGACGCGGCGTTCGAGTTTTTCGACGTTGATGAGAATGGTGTTTCCTTCCATCGGGTTGGTGTTGCCAAAACCGAAGAAGCGTTTGATTTTATTGATCATAGAGAATGACACGGTAGGTGTTTTGAAGGTAAGAGGTGAATGAAAAAAAAGAAATTACTCAGTGACGGGAATGGCACGTGGGATGGCGCCAGTGGCGTCAATGCTGGGTGTGATGAGTTGTGGTTGTTGTGAGTTTTCAGGTGTTAATGTCGTAGGAGAAGGAGCGTTTGGGTCAATGGCAATGTTTTCTGCGGTTTCCGTTGATTCATCGTTAGGAACGGCACCGACGGCGGAAAGCGTATCTTCGGGCAAAGCAATTTCCTCAATTTTGTCGGTATTGCCAATGAATTCTTCTTGAGGCGTGACTTTAACAGTAAGTCCCTCGTCAAGAGCGAAGAGTCCACGGTAAATGAGGTGAGTGAGAGGGCCGCAGACTTTGCCGCCAGAGGTGCCGCCAATAACCAGCACGCAAACGGCGTATTTGGGGTTCTCGTAGGGAGCGAAAGAGACCGTCCAAGAGTTATTGGATTTCACTCCACGATCGACGCTTTGTGCGGTTCCGGTTTTGGCTGCGATTTCGACGCTCGGCATTTTCACGCGGCCAGCAGTGCCACCGATTTGATTTACAGCCATCCACATACCTTTGCGGATGAGTTCGAGGTCTGTGGCGGAAACGCCATTTTGGAGGAGATCCAATTGTAGTTTGGCTTGATCGGGGACAAGAACTTCCTTGCCGCGAATGACTTTCTTGACGAGACGTGGTTGGTAGTATTTGCCACCATTCGCTATAGCCGCGACCATGGCACAAAGTTGCAGAGGACTGGCGGAGTTTGTGCCTTGGCCGATGGCAAGGAATGCCAAATCCACCGGCGTGATGGTAACAGTGGGATTTTTTTGTTTCCACAGAGGGGTGCCAATCACGCTGCCGGGTTTTTCGCCGGGGAGTTCGACTCCAGTGATGTGACCGAGGTTGAGCATGTGGAATGTTTCCGCCATGGCCTTAGTGCCTACGGAATTGGACAAACGATAGAAATACGGATTACAAGAAACTTGAATGGCTTTGCTCAGATTTAAGGAGCCATGGCTACCATGCTGATTGTTTTGGTTCCAGATCCAGCATCCAGCTTTGTGGTTGCCATATTGCACGTAGCCATCGCAGGAAATGATTCGACTCGCCATGCCAGCGCGCGCGCCAGCCATCGCTGTGGCGAGCTTGAAGGTGGAACCAGGATCGAAGCTTTCGATGCAGCGATTCATGGTGGGAAGGCAAATGTTTTTCGAGTATTCTTCGAGTTTTGCGGCTTGCGTGGGCGGGATGTAGGAGTTTGGATTATAACTGGGGACAGATGCCATAGCGACGATTTCGCCAGTTTGGACATTCATCACGACGGCAGCGGCACGTCCAGCATTGCGGAGGGTGTTTTCGACAAGAAATTGAGCGCGGCTATCGATGGAAAGAATGACATCGGCACCGCTTTGCGGTTTGATGTAGTCCGTGGTGCTCATGGTGCGTCCTTTCTCGTCTTTGAGGACTGTTTTTTCACCACCGATGCCGACGAGGTGTTGATCCATGGTTGCTTCAATACCGGCGATGCCTTTTTCATCACCGATGTAGTGATGGTATTTTTTTCTGGCCTCCTCTGGAATGGCTCCATTCATCCAATTTTGGGTAAAGCCGAGGATGTGGCAGGCATGAGCGTTGTAGGGGTATTGGCGCTGGGGATTGAGCCGCACAGAAACACCAGGAAGCTCTTGGCTGAGGGCAGCAAATCTAGCAAACTTTTCAAAATTTAGGTCGGTTCTGTAAGAAAATGGCACCATGCCGCCGTGCGTGGCGTAGTGAATATCGAGAGCGCGGGGATTGAGTTGTCGATCCAA
Source organism: Verrucomicrobiaceae bacterium (assembly GCA_027487435.1). Lineage (GTDB taxonomy): Bacteria > Verrucomicrobiota > Verrucomicrobiia > Verrucomicrobiales > Akkermansiaceae > UBA956. Next base: position 6,282 of record JAIYDP010000066.1, read on the forward strand.
GCCTTCGGTTTTCAGTCGTTTGAGAACGACTTCATTGACAATGCGTATGATGTCGCGTTTTTTCCCCTTTCGTGGCATGCCGCGCTCGTTGCGTAACGTTTCGGCCATGGGTGCTTGATTGTGAGTTGTCAGATAATGATTGACGATTTCTTCAAGGTTAAAAGTGACTTCGTATTGGCGGCTATTGCGAGCAAGCACGATGCCGTTGCGATCACGGATCTCGCCACGAACGCCAGGCTCGCGAACCGTCACGGAGCGAGGGGAAGGAACTCGATCACGATACTTGCTTTGATCCTCGATCTGGACTTTATGAAGTCGCTGCAACAGCGTGCCAAAGCCCAAAAGCACGAGGGCGGTTAGCAAATAGAGTCGTAGGCGAAAGGCGATTTCCATGGCGATGTCTAGGAGTTCCATCGCGACTTGGCGCGGCGGTTGGTCTCGACAATGGAGTGATCAAAGAGCCGAGCAAGACCGAGCAGGGCAGCAAAGAGGAGAGGGGCGGTGACGATAGAAAGCAGGGAAGTGTAGGAGATTTGTAGCAGCACTCCACGATTGACGGAAAAGACACCACGGATGATATCAAGGGCGGCGTATTCTGCCATCATAAAGAGGAAGGTACTCATTCCGACGAGAATGCACGTGAGGATCCATTTTTTTTGGAAGAACAATTGACGGAATCCGTGCATGAAAGAGCCAGCTAGGCCGAAGAGCAGAATGGAGGCACCGAAGCGCATGCTGGGAGCATTTTCTCGAGAAACAGAGAGATCGATCGAGTGATCACCGACATAGCACTGGGCATCCCAGAGAAAGCCGCAGCCGAGAGCAAAAAGGAACATGACCGGAAAGGAGATTGTCACGCTACAGCATAGAAACACGGCAAGAAGTAAAAAAATGCGTGCATTATAGTATTCTGTAAATGTGGGTAAATACTGCTGGAACAAAATCGCTAGCAGTAGCAAGGGAATAAGAATGATGTTGTAGCGAAGCACGGTGGGGGAATTTAATCGTTCGCTTTCGGGATAACGAAAACGGTCACGAGTTCTTGAAAGTTTACAGCAGGAGTGACAACAGCTTCCGAGTCCATGGCTCCAGGCTCTACCGACTCGATGGTGCCGAGAAAGATGTTGGCTGGTATGACCCGGTCGCGTCCGTCACTGAAGACACGTTGTCCTTTTTTGAGACGAGAATTTTTTGAGAGAAAGCTGAGTCGTAGTTTTGGCTGGTTGCCATAGGAAGCGGCGATGCCACGCAATAGGCCGTATTCAGGGCTGCCCTCGACCTTGGCAGCGACGAGGCATTTCACATCGGTTAGGAGTAATACGGTGGACATGTTCGGACCTACCATATCGATTTTGCCAACAAGCCCCTCCGACGTGACTACCGGGTTTTGCGCGGCGATGAAGTCATTTTGTCCGCGGTTGATTTCTAAGGTGTTATACCAATTGGTGGTTTGACGGCGCGTGGTACGCGCGGCGATGACGGTAAAAGGTGCATTTTTTGTGAACCCTAGGGCCTCCCGTAGGCGTGCATTTTCTTCTTCGAGGGTGAGGAAACGCTGTTCGATGAGACGAAGCTTATCGAGATCCGCGCGAGTGTTTTCTAAGGTCAGTTCCAACTCAGCGGAATGGGTAACTTCTCGGGAGAAATTTCTCGCCGTTTGCTCAACAGTAGAGCCAGTGCTGAGAAATGGGCTGATGGCTCTGTAGTAGGTATGTTGAATGGAACGCACCGTGCGATCACTGCGCGTTAGTGCCCAGGTGGCACCACCGAGGAAGCAAAGAAGAGCGATTAGGTTGAGTGGTTTCATGGCCTTAGACAAGGCGATGGGTCATCAAATGTTTGCGATGCGCTTGAGGAGAGCCATCTCCTGAAGTGCCTTGCCCGTTCCTTCCGCTACTGCACTGAGAGGATCTTCTGCGACGTGAACGGGTAAGCCCGTTTCCTCGCGGATGAGTCGATCCAGTCCCTTCATAAGCGCGCCGCCACCGGCGAGCACGATGCCACGATCAACAAGGTCGGCTGCCAACTCTGGCGGGCAACGTTCGAGGGTGGTACGAATGCCGTCGATGACTTGAGCCAGACGATCCGCCATGGCCTCACGAATTTCTTGTGACGTGATGGTGATCGTTTTCGGCAAGCCAGCGACGAGGTCACGACCTTTGACTTCCATGGTCATCTCTTTTGGGAGAGGAGCAGCAGAGCCGATGCGGATTTTGATGTCCTCCGCCGTGCGTTCGCCAATCATCAAATTGTAGGCGCGCTTCATGTAAGAAATGATCGACTCGTCAAATTCATCACCTGCAACGCGAACGCTGCGAGAATAAACGATGCCAGATAGCGAAATCAACGCAACTTCGGTGGTTCCGCCACCGATATCGACAATCATATTTCCTGAAGCATCCTGCACGGGAAGCCCTACTCCGATAGCGGCCGCCATCGGTTCTTCGATCAGGTAAACTTCACGAGCACCAGCTTGCTCGGCTGATTCACGGACGGCGCGTTTTTCAACCTCGGTGATGCCAGAAGGCACGGCAATGACAACGCGAGAGTTCGTCCTTCTGCCATTGTTGACCTTTTTGATAAAGTGGCGGAGCATCGCCTCGGTGACTTGGAAATCCGAGATCACGCCATCGCGCAATGGACGTATCGCCACGATGTCTCCAGGGGTGCGCCCGAGCATGCGTTTGGCATCATCGCCCACAGCAAGCACTTGGTTGGTGCCAGCTTTGACTGCAACGACAGAAGGTTCACGGAGAACGATGCCTTGGTCTTTGACACATACAAGTGTGTTGGCTGTGCCAAGGTCAATACCGATGTCTTGCGACATCCAACTACGGAAAATACGAGGAAAAAAGGACATTCAAGTAAAAGAAAAGATGGTAAATAGGATTTCACACGGTCTGCGGCCAAGCCTGAAAGCGTATCGTATTTGTTAGAGAAACGATGATAACGATCCAAGCGCGATGGTTGTAGCAGATGGCGAAAGTAGGGAAGACGCATCGAGATGGAAACATCGAGAAATGTCAAGAAATTAATGAGGATTTCTAAAAAGCCAAGTGCTGGCGAATATCGGGGTGGGAAAGGGGCGATTTTTCATCAATGATACCGCTTGGCAAGAGAGAGTCTTTACGGCACAAGGTGGCGGAGTGAGTGAAGATGGGGAACAAGCAGCAAGTCGATCAAGCTATCGTAAATTGGTCATCTTGTTGTTTTTATTGGGCATGGGGCCAGGATTTTGGCTCCCCGGATTGACGAATTTAATTAAGGCATCGGGTTGGGAGAATGCGAATGATTGGGTTGGCTGGGTTTTTTTGCTCTTTCCGCTGGCATCATTACTATCGCCCTTGACGGTAGGAGCCTTAGCTGATCAGCGGGTCGCTGCCGAGAAGCTAGCCGTTTGGTCATGCTTGCTAAGTGCAGGTTTTATGTGGGCGGCGTTTTGGTTTTTGCAACAAGGTTGGGATCCTTGGTGGTTCTTTTTGGCGTTTGCATTGCATTGCTTCGTTGCTGCGCCGATGTGGACCTTGGTAACGACAATCGCATTGAGCCACTTGCCGAATCCAGAGAAGGATTTTCCTTTGATCCGGATGTGCGCCACCATTGGCTGGATCCTTGCCGGGTGGCTTGTGTCATTGGTGTTTCGTTTTGATGGTCGAGCTGAGGCCGGCTATGCTGGTGTGATTTTGCGCGTGATGCTCGGTGTGGCTCTGATGTTCGCGCCGCATACGCCGCCGCGAGGAGTGGCGCGATCATGGCGAAGTTTGCTGGGATTTGACGCGCTGCGATTGATGAAAGAGCGGGATTTGCGGGTGCTGATGTTGGTTTCATGCGCTGTTTCCATGCCGGTTACGTCCTTTTACATGCATACTCCGGAACATTTGCATGATCTCTCGGTGGAGATGCCCATCTTTTGGATGAGCTTTGGCCAGTGGAGTGAGGTTTTGGCAATGCTGGTCATTGGATGGATGATGTTGAGATATCGGATCAAGACCTTGCTGATGGCAGGTTTGGTGTGTTGTGTGTTACGCTTTGTTTGGTTTGCTTTGGCTGGGGTTACCCATCAGGTGGGATGGATGATTCCAGGCATCATGATTCACGGGGTGTGCTACACGGTGTTTTTCATCGTGGGGCAGTTGTTTTTGGATCGGCGTGTCGATGTCGGGATGCGCGGACAAATGCACGGATTGCTGAGCTTAGCAACGGCGGGAGTAGGGACATTGTTTGGAACGATCGGGTTGAAGTGTTTGCATAAAGTTACGGTCGAAGCGAGGCAAGATTGGGCGACTTATTGGTGGGTGCTAGCTGCGTTCACGATGGGTTGTTTGGTATGGATGGGGATATCCTTTCGCGAGAAAAAGCCAAATTCTAAAGAATCAGGCTGAAAGCTTTAGCGATTTTTTCTTGAAAACACGTCTTTACAAGGTGGGATCAGCTCTGTAAGTTCCGCGCCGCATGCATATTTTAGGTTTCGAATGGTTAAATTTCAGCATCACGACATTGACGGTGCTATATTGTTTCGTCTGTGTGGCAATGGTGTTTTTGATTTTGTTACAGCGTCCTAAACAAGAAGGTCTCGGCGCAGCATTTGGCGCAAACACAGCAGGGGAGATTTTCGGATCTCGCGTGACGAGTGTTTTGCAACGTGGTACGGTATATTTGGCATCCTTGTTTTTTGTGATGACTTTGGTTTTGGCCATTTTGGTGCAGAAAAAAAATACGAATGCCGCGAAAATCAATCTTGCCGTTGAAGCAACGAAAGCTGTGGTTGAAGAACCCGCAGCTTCGCAAGGACAGCCCGCTTCGTTGCAGTCCGAATTGCCAAGTTCTGCAAATGGCGAAGGTTCTGCCGTGTCCACCGAGCCGGTAACAACGGATGCGATTCCTGTGCCTCCAGCCACAGATTCCACAGCAAAACCAGAAGCGGCTCCAGTTGTTCCTCCTACGGGTGCGCCACAGGGAGAAGTCACTCCTCCTGTTGAAAACAAATAACGCTCTGACTGACGCTACAATCGCGTGAGAATGAAAGATGATCCATCGGGTCTCCCAGTGTGGGAAAGACCCGATCTTTTTTTGCCAGTGGTTGGCGAGCAGTGGGGCTATGTTTCCCTACGTGATCGCAAAGCGCATGAACTTTCTTCCGAGGAAGATTTACGACGCGTTTTGCGTAAGGATCATGAGGAAAACATCCATTTGGTTTGGCTACCTGGCATGACCAACATGGAAGTACCGGAAGCGGTAACTGTGCTGTTTGAGGCAGTAAAGGAATCGCGCGTACGCTCGCGGATGCTTACCGTTGTGGAAGAATCGGGCAAACTCAAATGGGGTGGCATTTTTTTAGCGGCCTACAGCTTGTACTATATCTATCGTATGTATGGCATGTCACCGGAGGCGAGCGCTTATCAACTATTGATCGCATGGGTAAGTAGTGCGAATTTCACCATGGGCCTGCTGCTCTTTGCTATGTTCGCGGCTTTTCCATGGTATGATGGTCGCAAGCGTTGGCGTGAGGCCATGCAATGGACAGAAGAAGGCATGCGCGAAACGGGACGACTGGTGCGTTTTGAGAGTTGGCTTGCAGGGCAAAAAATTATCGCGACGCGCGTCTTGTTAGGTTTGTTGGCTGTCGTCTTTGGAGGGCAAATGTTATCGAAGCAGCCTCATGTTGCCGCGCTTACATCGCTGTATCCCGATGAGCGTTGGCGATTGCTCACGGCACCACTCTTGCATGGGAATCTCTTGCATTTTATTATGAATGCCATGGGTTTGCTCTACTTGGGGAGGCGGATCGAGGCGCTTGCTCGCTGGCCACATGTGATTCTCGTATTTGTTTTTTCTGCATGGTTCGGTGGCGAATGTTCGCTGTGGCGTTTGAAGCAACTTGACGTGCCATCTTCCGCATTAGGCGCTTCTGGCGGACTGATGGGGATGCTGGGTTTTCTGTTAGTCTTTGAAACGTTTCATCGTCGGCTCGTACCCCGCTCGGCTCGCAGACGTCTTGTGGCAGCGATGGTAAGTACTGCGGTAATCGGCATCGTTGGCATTCAATTCATCGACAACGCCGCGCACCTGGGAGGGTTGATCGGGGGAATGATCTATGCTGTCGCAGTATTTCCGAAATCGGACAGTGTGATTCGTCCCAAAGTGATGGCACCAGAACGCTATCTTGCTGGTGCTGCATTCTGTTTATTGCTTCTTGGGGCTTGGAATGCATTCGCCAAGATGTTTTGAGTGGGTGCGAAAAAAAGCGACTCCCTTCGTAAAAAAGGAGTCGCATTTTTGTGGGGGGGATCGACGACTTTATTCAAGAGGGGTGACATCCAGCCAGCGTCTTTCGGCCCAGCTTTGTAGTCCGAGTTCTGCGAGTTGCACACCCTTTGCCCCTTCTCGAAGGGAGTAGGGAAATGGGGTGTCTAGTGCTACGTGTTTGAGAAATTCTTCCCATTGAATTTTGAAGGCATTTTCGTAAGTCGTGGTATCTGGAACTTCTTGCCAGCCAGCAAAAAAATCGATGGGTTGATCGATGTCGGGATTCCATACTGGGCGAGGTGTAGTTCCAAGGCTTTGCACCCAGCATTTGCGGAGACCAACGATCGCGCTTCCATGTGTGCCATCGACTTGCATGGTGAGAAGATCATCGCGACGAACACGAACGGTCCACGAGCTATTGAATTGGCAGATGACGCCATTTTCTAATTCGAAGGTGGCATAGCATGAATCATCCGTGGTGCAAGGATAGGTGGCTCCGCTTTCGTCGATCCGCTGGGGAATGTGAGTGGCTCCCGTGCATGTTAGAGATTTGATCGGGCCAAAGAGGCTGTCGATCACGTAGCGCCAGTGGCATAGCATATCGATGATAATGCCACCGCCATCTTCTTTGCGGTAGTTCCAAGAGGGACGTTGAATGGGCTGATCGCCATCTTCTCCAGTGAAAACCCAGTAGCCGAATTCACCACGGACGCTGAGGATGCGACCAAAAAACCCTTGGTCGCGAAGCAGCTTGAATTTGCGGATTCCGGTAAGCCACAGTTTGTCTTGCACTACGCCATTTTTCACGCCTGCGTCTTCGCAGAGTTTGGCGAGTCGCAGAGCTTCCGATGTTTCCACTGCGGTTGGTTTTTCACAGTAGATGGCTTTTCCAGCCTTGACGGCTCTTTCGATGAATTCGGCGCGTTGTAAGGTGCCACTGGCATCGAAAAAGATTTCATCCTCAGGATTAGCTAACGCGGCGTCAAGATCTGTCGTGAAGCGAGAGATTCCTGTTTTTGCAGCTAGGGCGGCGAGCTTGTCGGCATTGCGTCCGGTAAGGATCGGATCGGGCATGATCGTGAGGTCATTGCCGATTTTGATGCCGCCTTGTTGGCGGATAGCGATGATGGAGCGAATGAGGTGTTGGTTAGTGCCCATGCGTCCGGTGACGCCGTTCATGATAATGCCAATTCTACGTGTTGTCATGTTGCCGACGATGTTAGAGTAAATAGTTGATCTAGCAAAAAGAAAAGTTGTGAAATTTGTGGCAGAATTTTTGTGCTTTACGCTGGTAGCCTGCGTTGCTTTTGATAAAAACTATCGAAGAAAATTTATGGAAAATGTTTTGTTGGTATTGATCACGGTGTTGATGACGTTGCTTGTTTATCTGCAAATCGTGATGATGATCCGCATCAGCCGAGTCGAGAAAACGATTCTGTCAATCCGCAGCATCAAGCCTGATGAAAACCTGAGTATGATCTCATCGCGCAGTTCTACTCAGGAAAAATCTCATGGGCAGGGATTATTTGATCAATTTCTAGCCGAAGACCCCCAACGCAAACTTTTGACCAAGCGCGAGTCGTCGGAAGCGTTTCGTGTTTGGCGTAAGGAGCAAGGAATGACCTGGCAAAAGAGTGAGTCAGAGGATGACGCAGAGGCTTAGTCGATCTTTTGTCCTGATGCCAACAACTGATGTTTGATGGCATTCGCTCGCCGCAAAGAGTCGCTGCCGACGAAGGTGACGTGGCCCATTTTTCTACGCTGGATGGCTCGTTTTTTTCCGTAGAGGTGGAGTGAGCATGCGCCATCGGCAAGAATGTTTGTCCAATCGGGCGGCTGTGTTTCATTGATCCACATGTCGCCGAGAAGATTCAGCATCACACACGGGGCAAGCAATTCGGTAGAGCCTAGAGGCAAGCCACAAACGGCGCGGAGTTGTTGTTCGAATTGTGAGGTGATGCAGGCATCGATGGTGTGATGACCAGAGTTGTGTGGACGAGGAGCCATTTCATTGACCAAGATTCCGCGTTCAGGATCGAGGAAAAATTCCACACCCATGATGCCGACGTAATCGAAAGCAATGGCGATGCGCATGGCGATTTCGCGAGCCGCCTGGGCAATCTCAGGTGTGATCGTAGCGGGCGCGATTGTTACGTCGAGGATGTGGTGTCGGTGCTGGTTTTCTACTGGGTCAAAGCAACGAATTTCCCCGCTGGAAGAACGAGCAATCATGATTGAGAGTTCGCGATCAAAACGGATGAAGCCCTCTAAAATCGCTCTTGGCGCGGCGAATGCGGTCCAGACTTGTTGAGCATCCTCGTTGCCGCTGAGCTTGAGTTGTCCTTTGCCGTCGTAACCAAATGCGGAGGTTTTGAGAACGCCAGGGCCTTGGAGTTCTTTCATGGCTGAGTCCAACTCTTGCGCAGAGGAAACAATCCAGAATGGAGCGCAAGGAATGCCGAGTTCGCGTAAAAATGTTTTTTCTGCCTCGCGGTTGGCGCATGTGCGAATGGCTTGGGAATTTGGGCGCAGAGGCAACGAATCGCACACTGCGGAAAGAGTGGATGCTGGAATGTTTTCAAACTCTACCGTGGCGACATCGGCTTGTGCAACAAAGCGTGCGAGTGCTGAAGGATCATCAAATGACTCAATGATGACTTCATCGCACAATGCCGTCGCGGGAGCTTCTTGGCCACCTGTCCAAACGAGGGTGCGAAACCCCATACGTTTTGCTTCCATGCAAAGCATGCGCGCCAGTTGCCCGCCGCCAAGAATGCCGATTGTCGAACCCGGAGCGATTTCGACCGTTGTGGAAGACGTAGAAGGAGCCATGGTTCAGGAAATTTCTGGAAGTTTTGCCTCGAGAACCGTGGTGGTTTGGTTCATACGAAAGGCTTGGAGCTTTTCGCGCAACACAGGATTGTGAACGGCAAGTTGAGCAATGGCAAATAACGCAGCATTGATGGCTCCTGCTTTGCCGATGGCGAAAGTTGCGGTGGGGATGCCTGCTGGCATTTGAACGATGGAAAGTAGCGAATCTACACCTTTCAGTGTTTTGGATTCTACGGGAACTCCCAGAACTGGTAATGTCGTTAAAGCCGCGCACATGCCCGGGAGGTGTGCAGCGCCGCCTGCTCCAGCAATGATGGCTTGCAAGCCACGCTCGGCAGCACTGCGTGAGTAATCGAAAAGTTTTTCTGGCGTGCGATGCGCACTCACGATCTCAGCTTCCCAGGCAACTCCAAAGTCTTGCAGCGTACGAGCAGCATGCTCCATGGTTGGCCAGTCGGAGGAGCTGCCCATGATGATTCCGATGATGGCGTGTTGGCTCATGTGTTTGGAAAATCTTTGAGGTGATAGGGGGCGGAAGAATACACGCCGCCATCACTCCCGCAAGGCGAAAACTCGTTCATATTTCATTTGTCCAAATCCCGCCATCCTTTTACCATTTCTCAATGGCAAGCATTGGCACACCTTTTTCTGATAGCGCAACGCGCGTGATGCTCTGTGGTTCGGGCGAACTCGGCAAGGAGGTCGTGATCGAATTGCAGCGATACGGCATCGAAGTCATCGCCGTGGATAGTTACGCAAATGCCCCGGCCATGCAGGTGGCAGATCGTTTTCATGTCATTTCGATGCTGGATAGCGATGCGTTGCGGGCAGTCATTGAATTGGAAAAACCGCATTTCATTGTGCCTGAAGTCGAGGCCATCGCCACGGATACTCTTGCGGAGATCGAAGCGGAAGGCCTTGCCACAGTGATTCCCACGGCACGTGCGACGCAACTTACGATGAATCGCGAAGGCATTCGCCGTCTTGCTGCCGAGGAACTTGGCCTCAAAACTTCGCCTTATCGCTTTGCAGCGACTGAGCATGAATACTACGCCGCAGTCGCAGAAATCGGTCTCCCTTGCGTGGTGAAACCGATCATGAGTTCCTCTGGCAAAGGCCAAAGCACGGTCAAGTGCCCGGAAGACATTCCCTTGGCGTGGGAATATGCGCAGAAAGGTGGACGAGCAGGAAAAGGCAAGGTGATCGTCGAGGGCTTTGTCGATTTCGATTACGAAATTACTCAGCTAACGGTGCGTCATTCTGGCGGCACGGCTTTTTGTGAGCCCATCGGCCATATTCAAATTGATGGAGATTACCGCGAAAGCTGGCAACCTCAGCCGATGAGTGATCTTGCGCTACAGAGAGCCAAACATTACGCTCAAGCAATTACCGATGCGCTGGGCGGTCGCGGGATTTTCGGCGTCGAGCTTTTTGTCAAAGGCGACGAAATCATTTTTTCCGAAGTATCACCACGTCCGCACGACACTGGAATGGTCACCATGATTTCGCAAGATCTCTCGCAGTTTGCTCTGCATGCACGAGCGATCCTTGGCTTACCCATTCCGCAAATTCGGCTTTTTGGGCCATCGGCCTCGGCGGTGCTTCTTGTGGAGGGGGAGTCCCACTCGGTCTCCTACGGAAATCTCGAAAACGCCCTAGCAGAACCTGATACGCAGATTCGGCTTTTCGGAAAACCTCGCGTTGCAGGGAAACGTCGGATGGGCGTTGCATTGGCTCGCGGGAGTAATATCGAAGCCGCACGGCAAAAAGCTCGAAATGCTAGCGATTCCATTGCTGTATCCTTGTGATCAACCTTGAGCGGTTAGCCACTTGAGGAAATCTTCTTCGCGAGTGCTCATCGGAATGGACTGAGCTGGAAATTGAGCTAGGCATGCGAGGCGATCAGGAATCTCGATGGTTCCCTGTCCGAGTTCAGCTTCCATGACTTCCAAGAACTTTGCGGGATGGGCGGTACCGAGAACGATGGTAGCCTGGCCTGGATTGCGTGAACGCCATTGACGAGCTGCGAGCCATGCAACGGCAGCGTGCGGGTCGATGGGGTATTGATACAACGAATAAACTTCGCGAATCGCAGCCCGCGTTTGATCATCGTCATACGATGCGCCATCAATTTGTGCTGCCATCGATTTCCAATCGTTGCCAAAAAGTGCCAACATACGGGCAAAATTTGATGGAGCACCAACGTCCATGGCATTCGACACCGTGGCAACACTCGAACGAGGTTCGTAAGTGCCGCTCTTAAGATACGCGGGAACCACATCGTTACGATTGGTAGCAGCGACAAACTTTTTCACTTTTAAGCCAATGCGTTGTGCAAGTAGGCCAGCTGTCAGATTGCCAAAATTCCCTGAGGGAATGACAAAAACGGGATCGACTCCTTGAGGAAGTTGTCGGCTGCTATGGAAATAGTAAAAACTCTGCGGCACAAGGCGTGAGAGATTGATGGAATTGGCAGAAGTAAGATTGAAGTTGTGGGAAAGATCGCGATTCAGAAAAGCGGCCTTGACCAGACGCTGACAGTCGTCAAAGGAACCATCGACTTCTAACGCAGTAATATTTCCGCCTAGAGTCGTTAGATGTTTTTCTTGCAGTGGAGAAACTTTTCCTTTCGGATAAAGAATGATCACACGTGTGCCAGGTACGTTGTGGAAGGCGGAAGCAACAGCGCCGCCCGTGTCGCCTGAAGTGGCTACAAGGACTGTGAGTTGCCTGCCGTCATCACGAGTGAGATGGGCCATGAGCCGAGCCATGAAGCGTGCTCCAAAGTCTTTGAAGGCAAGCGTGGGGCCGTGAAACAACTCTAACATATAGTCGCCCGGCGCAAATCGTTCCAGCGGCGCATCGAAAGTTACCGTGCCATTGACGATGTCGCGAAGGTCGCTCGCAGCGATGTCTTCTCCAAAAAAGCAATTTGCGACCTGGAAGCCAATTTCTGCAAAACTCATGTCGCGCCAATCACGCCAAAATGCCTCATTGAGCGGGCGGATCTCATCCGGCATGTAGAGGCCATTGTCGGGCGGTAAGGAGCGAATGATCGCCTCTTTTAACGTCACCCGATGTCCGCTATGGTTGGTAGAATGGTAAAGCATAGTTGCCGAGTTGTAGGCGTTATCTCATTCACGCTTTGTTCATTTTTTCCTCGATTACGTGAACTCCCTTAGGATTGATCGGTGAGACGTGAATCTGATTGGTAATCGGCACTCCGCTAAAGACACGAGCGATCGCATCTCCAACCTTGCGGGCGGTTTCCTCGCCTTCACAAAGCGCGAATACGGAAGGTCCGGCACCGCTAATTGAGAATCCTAACGCGCCCGCCGCTAGAGCGGCACGTTTCGCTTTGTAAAATTCTGGGATCAATTTCTGCCTGCGAGGCTCAGCGATCACGTCATGAATGGAGCGAGAAATAAGACCATAATCCTCTTGGATCAAACCGCAGATCAAGCCGCCCAAATTGCCGATTTGTTGCGTCGCATTTTCCAGAGGAATCTCCTTCGGCAAAATTTCTCGCGCAACCTTGGTGAGCACTTCGATGTCGGGATGAACTACAGCAGCCCAGAGGTTTTTTGGTACGGGAATTTGAGCAATGTCGAGCTCCTCATTCGAGCGAATAAATACGATGCCGCCTAGCAAACAGGGAGCCACGTTGTCGGCGTGCCATGCGCCATCGGCACTCGCCTCACCGGCCACTGCGAAGGGAAGCAACTGTTTTTTGGAAAGTGGTTCGCCAATTAAGCGATTCACCGCATAGACTCCGGCCACAGCGGAGGCGGCGGAAGAACCGAGGCCTGACCCGAATGGCATTTTTTTGTGAATTTCCATTTCAATGCCCCGATCCAACATCCCGAGGTGGCGCAAAAAATCAAGCGCAGCAACTCCCGCTGTGTTTTTCTCTGGATCTTTGGGTAGCTTGCCGTCATCGCCAGTAATCGCAGTAATGCGCAAACCTGGCTTATTCGAGTGACGGACGACAACTTCATCGCCTGGGCTATCGATAGCGAAGCCGAGTACATCATAACCGCAAGCAACATTGGCAACGGTAGCGGGAGCGAAAACACGTGTTTCCAGGATTGGTTCTGGGATCATTTCGCCACAACCAGTACAGAGTCAAGTGCAGCTGTGAAGTCTGATTTTTGTCAACATCATGGTACGCTTATGAAGTCATTATCCCGAGATCCGAAGTAGAGCGTCAGATAGTCGCTGCCAGGCTTTGATGTGCAAGGCATTTCATGGCTGCAGTGGGCTATATCCAAAGATGCTGCCCCAAAGTCTGAGATGCCTTGCGCAGCAAATGATGGAGGCGAATGGCGGCGTTATACTTCGGATTTCGCGATAAGTGTTAGACCTTTGCCTCCAACCATTTGCCGCGAAAATGCAACCATGAGAACACACAGGCTTGCACTGTCAGATCGATGGCGAAAACCGTCCACACACCCACAAGTGTCAACGAGGTAAACTCCCGCAATGTCCACAAAACACCGATCCGAAAAAAAATCATGATAGAAAATGCCCACTTCATCACCAATGGTGTAGCACCGGCACCGCGCATGGTGGTTTTTAGCAAAATGCACGTCGCAAACGCTGGCTGAGCGAAGGCACATACCAATAACAGCGGCGCGGCCATGAGCAAATGCTGTTCGCTATCGCCCGCTAGTAAGTGCACCAAATGTTCTCGAAAGATCACAAAACACAGCCCCAGCAGGCACATCACTGCTACATTCAGTTTCCAACAAAAGCGTACCGCTCGCACCGCCATTTCTTTGCTACCAGCTCCGAGATATTGCCCCGTCAATGCAGCGGCAGCCGTAGCGATCGCAAATCCAGGCATGAAACTCATCGATTCTACTTTTATGGCGATCATGTGAGCTCCCAAAGATCCTTCTTGCGCCAAATTCGAAATGGTTTGGATCCCAAAATAATGAATCGACCACATCCCCGCCACCTCCATCGATTGCGGAACCCCGACACGGACGATGCGCATCATGGTTTGCTTATGCCAAGCGATGGCACTACGCGTCCAACGCAACACCGCTGCATCTTTCATGCTGTCGCGGCGAATCATGGCCATGGCGACAGTAAACGCCCCCGCCACCCAGCCGCAAACCGTGCCCCACGCGATACCAGCCACTCCATGGCCACCCCATGGCTCCGGTCCATAGACAAACAAAATGCTCAAGGAAATATTAACCACATTTACCACCACCATCGAGAGAAACGGCGTTCGCGTATCGCCGGAACCCCGTAAGGCCGCATTCATCGCCATCATCGCACCACTGAAAGGCCCACTCCAAGCCAGTGCAAAAAGATATTCATGTGCCAGCACTTGAGCCTCAGGGCTCAGTCCCATCATCCCGACCAACACTCCCTTGCCAGCGAGCAGAAGCACCAAAGATCCAATTCCCGCAACTAGCCCCAGCCAAGCACCTTGCCCCATGCCACGTCTCGCCAATTCCGTATCCCTCGCTCCCGTTGCACGTGATACCAACGCCATCACCCCAATCGCTACGGCTCCTTGGAGGATGTTAAAAAACCAACCGACATAGCTTCCCAGGCCCATGGCATCAAGGATCGCTACTTTTTTCGCACCCTCGGCCATCCTACTGCTTACCAAAACATCACAAACGCCCACCAAAAAGGTCAGCATATTTTCTAGCAGCGGCCACACCGCTAAGGTAGCAACTTGTCGGCCGAGCGATAATCCACCCAGTTTCCCCGCTAGAACGGGAAGCGATGGGGAATCAGATGAACGGCTCATGTTGGCAGCGAGACTCCCACCCCGCCTTCACAAAGTCAATGCCTCTCACCAGTTTTCCCCGAAACATTCTCGCTTTCCACACGAAATCAAAACAGCATGATCTTACCCATGCAAAGTAACGTATTCTCTTGGGGATCGACTCATTCCGATACATCGAACTGTGCTTCAAACATCAAAATACTCATGAAGTAACTTGATCATCATTTTCACAAACATCTTCCTTGCAATGCAAAAAAACTCTGCCATCTTATATCTATGAATTCACCCGTATTGTTATTGCTGTGCTCCATGTTTTTGCTACCTCTCTCTGCTCAGCAACGCCGAGAGAGGAAATCGTTGCTCGATAGTGATCCGTCAGTCGTTCATCTCACGGGCTTGCCGGATATGCAAATCGATCTCCAAATCATCAAAAACGCGCCCATTTTCTCTGATATCAATGGCAAATCCAAACTGGGCGAAATCCGCGCGAATCAGAAAGTTCGTATCGAGGCCATAACCGACCGTGCTTACAAAGTTCGTGGCAAAGGTCTCGTCAACGATGTCGCAGGCTGGGTGGGGCCAACCGCATTTGCATCGAAGGATCCCAACTTCATAGAAAATTTGAAAAAATTCCACAAGCGCCAAGTAGAGGTGAACAAATGCATCGCCGAGAAGAAAGTTGCTCTCGGTATGACCACGGAAGAGGTGACCCAAGCTCTCGGTAGCCCGAAAAAAAGCACGCTGCGCCAAGAACAAGGTGGCCAAAGCGGCAAGTGGGAATACATCGAATACGACCAACAAAACAATTATAACACCATTCAAGATCCGGTCACGGGTCAAATCTTTCGCCAACTCGTGAGCGTTACTCAAATCGAAAAAAACAAGAAAGCCATCGAGTTCACCAATGGTGTTGTAAGTGCCATCGAAGACACGGAAGACAAAGCTGGGACACTACGAATTGTGATCCCTCCTATTATTTTCGCTTGGTAGATTTCATTTTGCATGAGCTCATACATGCATATTTGGGCTTTCATCGGAATGATGCTGTTTCCATTGATTCTAGGGAAGGTGCGCATGAATTATAATGAGGAGCGTCGGGCGGTGCCACTGCGGTGATCCACTCGACTAGTCCCTACGACGTAAAATCATTTCCCGCCGCACAATCGTAAGATTGACGGATCGTCACTTCGCCCTTAGCTTGTGCGCCCACCTGTCGGCAAGCCGTCGATATGGGGGGATGGATGATTTTCGAAAATGAATCAAAGCGCACGCATCAGAGTTGGGACAAGGGGCAGTGATTTGGCACTCTATCAGGCCAATGCCACAGAGGGATTGTTGCGTCAACTTTTCCCTGACCATGAAATCGAGCGCGTCATTATCAAAACCACCGGTGATAAACGCACCGACGTGGCACTTTCTGAGGTAGCAAAAGCTGATGGTGGTCTCGACAAAGGGGTGTTTACCAAAGAACTGGAAATGGCTCTCGATGCGGGAGAAATCGACATCGCTGTGCATAGCCTAAAGGATGTTCCCACCGTGCTTGCAGAGCGATTTTCCATCGCTGGTGTTTTGCCCCGAGCAGGAGTGCGCGATTGCTTGGTGACCCGTAGTAATGAACCGTGGCAAGATCTTCCCGCTGGAGCGCGCATCGGCACCAGTAGTGTGCGTCGGGCGAAGCAATTGCAATGGCTGCGGCCCGATTGGCAAATTCGAGACTTGCGCGGAAATGTGCCCACGCGCTTGCAAAGGCTCGCCGATGGCACGGGCTACGATGCCATCATGCTTGCTGAAGCAGGTTTGGATCGGCTCGGATTCTTGCACGAATCGGATCTAGCTCTGCACTATCATCTACTCGATGTAGAAGTGTTTTTCCCAGCCGCAGGCCAAGGTGCGATAGGGCTAGAAATCCGTTCTGCCGATGCTGCGATGCGTGCCTGCTGCGAAGCGATTTCTCATCAAGAAACGATGACCTGCGTGAGTGCAGAGCGTGAGTTTTTGCGCTTATTAGATGGCGGATGCCACACACCTGTGGGAGTTTTTTGCCATTTGCATGGCAGAGTGCTACAGATGAAGGCACGAGTTTTCCCCGAAGAGGGAGGAGCGCCACGGAGTGCTGCCGTTTCGGGAGATGCAAGCTCGCCCCATGAAGTGGCAGCATCATTGTTTGAACAGTTAGTATGAAAGAGGCAAAAGGAATTTGTTATTTGGTAGGTGCCGGCCCTGGCGATCTAGGTTTGGTCACATTGCGAGCAAAAGAATGCATCGAGATGGCGGATGTGCTGGTCTATGATGCGCTCAGTAGTAGCTTACTCTTGTCCTGGACTAACAAGGATTGCGAGAAAATCTTCGTCGGTAAGCGGGCGAAAAATCACGCGCTTTCGCAGGATGAAATCAATGCCTTGATCGTCGCACGCACCCAAGCGGGGAAATCCGTTGTTCGACTCAAGGGCGGCGACCCAATGATTTTCGGACGTGGTGGCGAAGAAGCGGCCGAACTTGCAGCAGCGGGCGTAGCATTTGAAATCGTACCAGGCATCAGTTCGACGATCGGAGGTCCATGCTATGCAGGCATTCCGGTAACGCATCGCGATCATTGCTCGCAACTAACGATATTTACTGGTCATGAAGATCCGACCAAGGGCGAAAGCTCGATCGATTATGCTCAACTCGCCAAAGCACCGGGAACCAAGGTCTTTGTGATGGGAATCGCCCGTTTGCGCGAGATTTGTGCGCAATTCGTCCAACACGGCACCTCCGCAGAAACACCAATGGCGCTGGTGCGTTGGGCTACCACTCCGCAGCAATGGACCTTAGTTGGCACTGTTGGCACCATGGCTGACATCGCCGAAGCCCAAGGGTATTCTAGCCCTGCTGTTGCAGTCATCGGCGAGGTGGTGCGTGAGCGTGAAACAATTCGTTGGTTCGATAAGCGGCCACTTTTTGGCAAGCGCATCGTGGTTACACGGACTCGCGAACAGGCTGGCAATCTCAGCAAAGAACTTGCCAATCTGGGAGCTGATGTCGTTGAGCTTCCGGTCATTCGCATGGAGCATCCTCAGGATAAACTCGGCTTTGCCGAATGCGTGGCTACAGCTCATCAATACGATTGGATTGTTTTCACTTCGCCAAACGGAGTTGAGAAATTCTTTGAAGCCTTTTTCAGCATTCACGAAGATGCCCGTTGCCTAGGCAATCCGCGCATCGCGGTCATTGGCCCTGGCACGGCTGCTAAGGTGAAAGAATTCCGCATCGGCGTAGATCTGATGCCGGAAAAACACGTTGCAGAAGGTCTAGTGGAAGCATTTCGTAACGAATCCATCGAAAATCTTACCATTCTCGTCGTCAAGCCTGAGCAATCGCGCGATGTCGTCTCACAAGGTCTCGCCGATATGGGCGCGATCGTTGATGATTGCATTGCCTATCGCACCGTAGCCGAAACGACCGATCCCACAGGTGCTGTAGAAATGTTGCGCGAGCAAGGTGCCGATGTCATCACTTTCACCTCGGCATCGACCGTCGAACATTTTTTTGCACTAGGGATTCCATGGCCGAAAGGCTGCAAAGCCGGCAGTATCGGCCCTGTTACCAGTGATGCGCTGCGCAAAATCGGTCATCCTCCTGACTTCGAAGCTACCGAGTTCAATATCCCTGGCCTTGTTAAGGCGATCAAAAAAAATATGCTGTAAGGATCTGATCGAGTATCTATCATTTCACGTAAAAGTGATTCGAAAAGAAGCTGATTTTTCCCATCGCCAAACCTAGGAAAGTAGGCATGCTCGTCTGCGTATGGATTTATCACCGCAAGTGCTTTGGTTTTTGTTTGGCTCGCTGCTGATCATCGTAGAGTTCGCCTTGCCGGGTATCATCTTGGTGTTCTTTGGTGTCGGCGCATGGATTACAGCGCTTACCACTTGGATCGGCCTTACTCCTGGTTTGCCTGCCCAAAATATGGTTTTTTGCATTTCCTCGTTATTGTTGTTGTTCTTGCTGCGCAATCGTTTGAAAAACATATTTGTAGGAAATTCGACCAATGACAAAATCGAAGACGAATACACAGGCAAAGAGGTTCTTGCGCTTAGTGACATCTCCGACAGAGGCGGGAAAGTCGAAATCAAAGGCACGGAATGGAATGCTCGTTCAGAAACGCCGATCTCGTCATCCAGCCTTGTGATCATTGAGCGGCGCGAAGGATTAACTTTGCATGTTCGCCCTCGCTAAAAATCTCTCCTTATCAATCCATCAACACATACGACTATGACATCACTTCACTTGTTCTTAGCTGATACTTCTGACTCCTCCTGGGCTGCAATTATCATCACATTATCACTCATCCTAGTGGCGATAATCGCACTGGTGAAAACAGCGAAAATCGTACCGCAGCGCACCGCTCACGTCATCGAGCGTCTCGGCAAATACCATCGTACTCTTGACGCAGGATTTCACATCCTGATTCCCTTCATTGACCGCGTAGCCTATCGCCACTCACTTAAAGAGGTAGCCATGGACGTGCCACCACAGATGTGCATCACCAAGGACAATATCGCGATCGAAATTGACGGAATCCTCTACATGCAGGTGCTTGACGCGAAGCTCGCATCTTACGGCATCGAAAACTACTACTATGCGGCATCGCAACTCGCACAAACCACCCTGCGATCGGAAATTGGCAAGCTGGAATTGGATAAAACCTTTGAAGAACGCGATACGATGAATGCCTCGGTGATTGCGGCACTGGATAAAGCATCTGAGCCGTGGGGATTGAAGATCACACGATACGAGATTGCCAACATCAAGCCACCACAATCGGTGCAAGATGCGCTAGAAAAGCAAATGCGTGCCGAACGCGAAAGGCGCTCGCAAATCGCCCTTTCGGAAGGAACGCGCGAAGCACAAATCAATGTGGCAGAGGGGCAAAAACAAGAAACCATCAAGTATTCCGAAGCGCAGAAACTCAAGCAAATCAATGAAGCTGAAGGGAAAGCGAAAGAAATTGAACTTCTCGCCAGTGCTACCGCGCACGGCATTCGTGCCATTGCAGAAGCCATCCAGCAACCCGGTGGTAAGGAGGCGGTGAATCTACGAATCGCGGAGCAATACGTCATTCAGTTTGGCAATCTCGCTAAGGCTTCCAACACCATGATTATCCCTGCAAACCTCAGCGATATCGGAGGAACCGTAGCGGGTCTCGCCAAAGTACTGGACCAATTGAAGGGAGAGACTTCTTCTTCGGTTACGCCACCACCACTTTTCTAACATTCTTACGGAAGATTCTCGCAATTTTGCGTAGCTTGCGTTTCGCGACTCCCCCCAGCGAAACGCAAGTGACTGAAGCTTAGGTCAACTCTCTAGGCAAGATGTCGGCCAATTTTTTGATGGCATCCGCCTGATGGCGATTGGCTACCAGCAGGGCATCTTCGGTCTGAACAACGATCAAATCGTCCACGCCGAGCAAGGCAACATGACTGCCCTTGCGCGCATTGAAAACAATGTTGTTTTCTGAGTCGATCTGTGAAATGGACACATTCGTGGAGTTGTTTGCTGCACAAGTGGGAAGGTATTTTGCGATCGAAATCCATGATCCGACATCATCCCAGTCAAACGTAGCCTCGATGTTGAGAACGCGGCGCGCTTTTTCCATGATCGCATAATCGATCGAAATCGGAGTCAATTGGGGGAATTGCCGATCTACCGTAGCTTTCAGATCTGTGGAGTGGCGCAGTTCCGAGACAAATTCTGCCAATTGCGGGGCATTGCGGCTTAGTTCGGCAATGACGGATGGCAATGACCAAACAAACATGCCTGCATTCCAGCAAAATCCTCCTTGCGCCAAAAATTGCTCAGCTAAGTCTGGGCTGGGCTTTTCGCGAAAGCGTTTCACTTCGTAAGGTAAATTCTCACAATCCAGTCCTGGAATGCGGGCTCTTTCGCCGCGCTCGATGTAGCCATAGGACGGGCATGGCCATGTGGGCTTGATTCCAATGGTCACGAGCCCATCGCAATGTGCCGCAGACAAGAGCGCATCTTTCATCACCGCTTGATACGCATCGGTATCGGTGATCAATTGATCGGACGGCAAAACCATCATCAAGGCCTCGGGATCGCGAGCGGCGATCAAACCAATGCCCAAGGCCACTGCCGGCGCAGTATCGCGCTTGGCCGGTTCGGCGAAAATATTCTCGGCAGGCAACATCGTCGCAATCGCACGAACGCTAGGCTCTTGTTTTTGATTGGTGAGAATCAAGATGTTCTCGACGGGGACAAGTCCTTCAAGGCGCCTAATCGTTTGTTCTAACATGGTGCCGTTATCAAAGAGATCGAGCAATTGTTTCGGTTTGGTATCGCGGCTCAATGGCCAAAAGCGAGTCCCAGAACCACCAGCGAGAATCAGAGCGTAATTGTGTGAAGAATCAGACATGCGGAAACACTGCTACATCGGGCAACAACCCGCAAGAATGAATCTCGTTGTTAGGCAATAAAGAATGCTACAATTTTTCGATTTTCCACTTTTCACTAGCGAGATTCCCTCTAAAATCAACACCACATGACAAACGTTTTCCTCTCCATCGATCTCGGTGCTGGCTCGGGTCGCATCATTGCCGCTAAAACGGATTTCTCCAAAATGGAACTCGAAGAGGTTCATCGTTTTCCCAATCCCGGCACAAACATTCCTGGTGGTTCGTATTGGAATATGATTGGCCTCTATCGTGATATTCTCGATGGACTGCGCAAAGCTGTAGCGACCTATGGTAGCGACATTCGTTCCATCGGTATCGATACCTGGGGCTGTGATTTTGCCCTTCTCGATCATGATGGACACCTCCTGGATGCACCGCATCAGTATCGCGATAGCCGCTTCGAGGGGATGGCAGAAGAAATGCACCAGCGCATGCCGCAGAGAGAAATCTACCAACATACGGGAATCCACACCAATTTCTACAATACTTCTCTCCATTTGCTCGCCGAATCGCTGCGGAAATCTCCCGCTCTTGCTCATGCGGATCGTTTGCTCTTTGTACCCGATCTTCTTGCCTACTGGCTGACGGGAATCATGGCGAATGAGCGCACCATCGCCTCGACCTCTCAACTTTTTGATCCGAATCAAAATGACTGGGCTTGGCCCGTCATCGATGCGCTAAATTTACCTCGTCGGATCTTTGGCAACATCGTCGCTCCAGGCACGATTCTCGGCCCGATTACCGCAGAGGTTGCTGAATTTATTGGAATGGCCAATGTTCCTGTGGTGGCTTCTGGCAGTCACGATACAGCATCCGCTGTTGTTGGGATCCCTTTGACCGAAAGTGACAATCTTTGGCTATCGTCTGGAACATGGTCGATTATGGGATTAGAAACCCCAGTAGCGATCATCAATGATGCCAGCTTTGCTGCAGAATTCTGCAATGAACTCGGCCACAATGGGAACGTTCGCTTCCTGAAAAACATCGCCGGACTTTGGCTCATCCAGGAATGCAAACGCCACTGGGCACTCAATGGTGAGGACATGGATTACGGCACGCTGGCAAAAATCGCCATTGAAGCACCTGCTTTCACCGCGTTTATCGATCCCGATGACCCAGTGTTTGCGACCCCGGGAGACATGCCGGAAAAAATTCAGCAGTTTTGTGAACAAACCGGGCAAAGCGTTCCTGCAAGCAAAGGCGCGATCCTGCGCGTAGCCACCGATTCGATCGCACTCAAATATCGAGTTACTTACAACAAAATCACTGCTCTTGCTGGAAAATCCTTCCAACGACTTCGCTCCGGTGGTGGCGGCATTCAAAATCGACATCTCAGCCAAGCGACAGCGAACGCCCTTGGCATCGAAGTCGTCGCCGGCCCTATCGAAGCAACATCATGTGGCAACATCGCTTTGCAAATGACTGCTACTGGCTACTTGGACGATGTCCATGCGGCGCGTGCATTGATCGAATCTTCCTTTGAATTCATCACCTACACGCCAGAAGATCATGAGGCATGGCAACGAGCCTTTGAACAATTCACCGAGCTACTGAAGCGAGGAAATGGTTGAACCCGAGATCTGAAGTAGAGCTGCAGAAAGTCGCTGCTAGGCTTTGATTTGCAAGGCGTTTCATGGTTGCAGTGGGCTGCTGCCCCAAGGCCTGAAATGACTTGCACAGCAAATGATGGCGGCGTTACTCTTCGGATTGAATCAATCAATCATTTGCGTAGCGTTCATTCTCGGTAAAAGCTAGCAATTTGCTTTGGGTGGAAAATTCATCCAAGAAGGCGGCTTTGCTGTTCGTTGCTATGGTGTATGGCACGCCACAAATCACATTCACCACAAGATTCGTTAGTTCCTTCACTGGATATTTCTTCTTTGATCGATGTTTGTTTTCTCTTGCTCATCTACTTTCTCGTAGCGACCACGCTCCAAAAACGAGAGGTCGATGTGCCAGCGCATTTTGCTTCGATCCCGAAGGATGCCAAGCCTGCTGATTTGGAACCATTGCGGGTGAACATCCATCGAGATGGCTCGATCACTAGCGGGGTAGATGGTGCAGGTTCGATCATGCTAGATACCGATGCCACAGCCCGGCATTTGCCGATGTTGGAAGGATTTTTGCGGCAGTATCGCGAATCCTTGGGCTTGGCTCAGGTAATGGTGCAAATTCGCGTGGATCAAGAAGTCCAGCAACAGCGGGTGATGGATGTTCTGAACGCCATGTTGGGGCAAGAGATCACCCAAGTATCCTTCATCGATGGTTGAAGCCGAGATCCAAGAAGAGCGCCAGAAAGTCACTGCCTTGATTGGATGTGCAAGGCGTTTCATCGCCGCAGTGAACTGCATCCAAAAATGCTTCCCCAAGGTCTGAAATACTTTGCGCAGCAAATGATGGCGTTACACTTCGGATTTCGCGTTGAAGCATCATCTGCATTAAAATGTGCGCTCCGGGAAGACTTTTTGCCAGACTTTGAGAGCTTCGACGATTTGTTCCGTTCGCTGTGATGAGGAAAGTTCCCAAATGATCGGGCATTGTTCGGGGAAATAGGAAAGGAGAGGTTTGTAGTCGATGGTTCCCGTAAATGGCACGCGGTGATCGCGGGCGGGCCAATGAACATCGTGGATGTGTCCGCCGACGATGTGTGGTTTCATGGAACGAAGCCAATCTTCGTGGTCGAGCAGCCCAAGGTTGTGCTTTAGCTGCACGTGACCAAAGTCGTGCCAGTAGCCCACCCATGGGTTTTTCTCGAAGAAGGTTTGCAGTTGTAGCATTTCGCGCTCGCTAGGCATGTCCTCGTAGCGCGAGCGCGACTCGACGGCAAGAATGATGCCGAGTTCCTCGGCGCGTTCGGCAATTTTTTCTAGCGCCTCGATGGCACGAGCGTAGTAAAGAGGGGCGATTTTTTCGCGTTTGCGAATGAAGTTGAGCTTTGCTGCGATGTATTTAGGATCGTGGATTTTCCCTTCGGCAACCATTTCGGTGAGAGCATTGGTGTATTTTCCTGGGTTGAGGGGAACGGAGCCCATGTGCAGGACGACGTAAGCGGCGTTGAATTCTGCGGCAATATCCAAGGTTTGCAGGGTCATGTCCATGGCGCGTTTGCGATCCCATGGACGATGAGAGGTGAATTCGTATGCGTCTGGGGCATCGATCATCACCTCGACGGGAGAGGGAAAGTAATTGTGGATGCCTGAACAGAGGAATTTGCCAGCCGCATAAGCCTTGCGGATGCCGGGCAATTTTGCGACGGTCATTCCGTGAGAGAGTTCGATGTAGCGGAAACCAAGGTTGGTGATTTCATCGATCATCTCTTCGCCACAGGAGTGGCGGGCGTTGTTCCAGCATGTGGAAAAGGAGATCATGGTAGTTGATGTGTGGAGCAAATGATCAATCAAGTCGCGGATGGATCAAGAAAACAATTTCGCCTTTCGCGGGGTGCGTGGTGAACCATTCAAACAGAACAGTGGCGGTGTCGCGATGGAAAGTTTCAAATTTTTTTGTAAGTTCGCGGGCAACACAACAATAGGTGAGGGGAGCTTGGTGGTGGAGAATTTCTAAGGTGGATAGCAAGCGATGAGGGGATTCAAAGAAAATATGTGTGATGGCGGAGTTCGCTGCTTCGGTAAGAACCTGCGCTCGGCGACCTTTTTTCACCGGGAGAAATCCTCCAAAGTGGAAGGCATGGCAGGGGAATCCTGAACCGATGAGAGCATTAAGAATCGCCGATGGTCCTGGGAGGACGTGATGAGGAATGGCATCCTTGAGGCATTGCTGGATGAGTCGGTAGCCGGGATCCGATATTCCAGGCATGCCTGCATCGGTAATGATGGCGAGACTTTCTCCGCTGCGAGCCATGGCGATGAGTTCGGGGATGCGGCGTTGTTCGTTATGCTCATGGAGGGCGATCAGTGGCTTGTGAATGCCGTGATGTTGCAGGAGCGGTGAGGAATGACGCGTGTCCTCGCAGGCGATACGGTCCACATGGCGCAGAACTTCAATGGCACGAAGGGTGATGTCGTCTCGATGTCCGATGGGAGTTGGGACGAGATAAATGTTGCCTGGGACGACAGGGTTTGTCGCGTTAGTTTGCTCCTGCATGAGGTGTTAGAAATCGTCTGTGAGGCGACCGATGATTTGTTTGCAAGCGCGCTGCATCGCATCGGGCAGGGCGTTATTTCGAGCGGTTTGCTGGTTGGCGTCGATGGCGAAACGCGAGTTGCCCGTGGCTAGGCCAGTGGCAATGATGCGGAGGGGATTTCGCGCATCGATCAATTCCCATTTGAGGGTGACGATGTTTTGCATTTCTTCTGAACGCAGAGTATCGAGTCGGGTGGCTCGCACTTGGTTGTAGCGAATGCTTTGCAGTTTCCCCCGCAAGATGGCATCGGCATCACCCGAGGAGGCAAGCTTGTAGGTGCCGTCAAGGGAAATGGCATCGGTCATCGAGTTGGTGGCCATCACATCGGCGCGGGGCATCAAGGTATCATTCTCAAACAAAGGGATGTGGATGCGTTTTACACCTTGCAAGGCCTGAGGTTTGAGTTTCCCTTGAATGCTGTAACCTGCGCATGACGAAAAAATGGTTGCTAGAAAACCGAGGACCATGGTCAAGCGGATCGAGAGAGGAAAGGTCATGGGATTTCTTTGAGTCGGGATTGCGCCTGATCGTGAAGATCGCCGGAGCCATGCTGTTTAAGAACCTCGCGGTAATAAAATTTGGCAGATTCGAAGTCGCCCTTGCGTCGGTAAAACTCTGCGACTTCATAGGAACGCTGAACGTCTTGATTTTTCAACTTGGCAATTTGTTGCTTCACTTCTTTGGCTCGTGATTTGTTAGGGTAGCGATTGATGTAATCCTCGAATGCTTCGCGAGCGCGGTCGAGATTGCCTTTATCCTGATTTCCTTGGCGTGCTTCTTGAAGGAGGATTTTGCCAATGAGAAATTGCGCCTCATGAGCTTGATCTGCATCAGGGTATTCTTCGGCAACTTTGCGAAATGCCGCTATGGCTTCTTTACTCTGTTTCTCTTCCTGGTAAATTTCTCCGATGCGGAATTGCGCGCGCGGTGCGGTTGACGCTTGCGGTGCGGAGTCACGCACGGTTTCGAGAATTTTGATCAACTCGGACGGAGCCAACTTGGATGTGAAGACGAAGCCAGATTTGATACGGCCCGATAGAGCATCTTCCGCGATAGCTTGTTCCCGCTGAAGAGCTTTTTCATAGAGCCCAGAGCTGCGATAGCGTTCAACGACTTCACTGTAAGCTGTGAAGGCGAGAAGAGGCTTGCCGAGTTGTTCTTGGAGCTGCGCATATCGAAAACGTGCTTCGGGCGCATGTTTTGCCGTAGGGTAGCGATCAGCCTCTTTCTTGTAGAGGGCAGCAGCTTTTTTGCTTTTCCCTGCTTGGTCGGCTCGTTTTGCCTCTTCAAATAGCTCGGCAGCAGTTGAAGTGTCATTTTGAACTGCACCAAGAAGCGGCGGCACTTCATCGATGTCAGAACAACTGGAAACAAGAATGGCGCTAGCGATCAAACCGGTAGTGCTGAAATGGCGGAAGATTCGAGGAATCATATAGGACAATGGGTTAGGAAGGAATGGAGGACAATTCTTTGGAGCGAAGAGTGGCGGCAGCTACCGCTTCATGCAGGGCGTGGCGCAGACCGTGTTCTTCTAATGCCGCAATGGCAGCAATCGTGGTTCCGCCGGGAGATGCGACCATATCGCGCAAAACCGCTGGATGGAGAGAGGTTTGCAGCACCATGGCAGCGGCACCGAGCATGGTCTGGGCAGCGAGTTCGATGGCCTTGGCGCGTGGTAAACCTTGTCGCACACCTGCATCGGCAAGTGCTTCGATGACCATAAATCCGTAGGCGGGTCCTGATCCAGAAAGGCCGGTGACAGCATCGAGCAAGGATTCAGGAACTTCTGTGGCAATGCCGACAGCGGCAAGCAGTTCTTGCGTTGCTTGTTGATCGGCATCGGTGGATCGAGATCCTTTGCTGTAAGCTGAAGCCCCGCAGCCCACTAGGGCAGGGGTGTTAGGCATGGTGCGAATGACGCGCACATTGTCTGGCAAGAGTTGCTCCAAGCGCCATAGTGAGATTCCCGCTGCAAGAGATATCAGTAATGCGGGGCGACCAGCAAGAGCAGAAGCAAGAGAATCACACGCGCCAGCAACGTTTTGCGGTTTGGTGGCGAGTAAAAAGGTATCGCACATTTCGGCAAGTTGGAGGAAATCGCTCGCCTTATGAGCTTGTGTCTGCGCAGCGAAGGCATCGAGAGCTTCTGGCAAGGCATCGATGCCCCAAACATCCGCTGCGACGATGACATTACTGCGCAACGCCCCCCCGACCAAAGCGGTTCCCATTTTTCCACATCCAATCACTCCTAAGCGCATGCGAAAAATTGTATCACGGAATCGGCACTGGGTGCGAGCGATTTTTCTTGGTCGGAATGATTTTTCATGCACATTCGTGACATGAAATGTTGGTGCATGATATTGGCGATTGTGGGGTTGTTGCAGGCGCAGACAACTTACAAGCCAGATGAAATGAAGCTGGAGCGGCTTAAACATCTTAAAGCTCCCGAGATTCGAAAGTTTTCTGCGGGAATCGAGATGGCCATTTCGGCAAGCGATGGCGAAGCTCAAACTCACGTTTTGCAAGGTCTCAACCTGATTCATGGAGGCTGGGATTTTGAGGCGTATCGGCATTTCCTGATGGCGTTAGAAAAAGATCCCGATTGCATGATGGCCTACTTCGGCATCGCATTTGCCACACAAGGTGATGGTGACGAGTTCGCTAAGATACGAGTAACCGCGATTGATCGGGCTCTGGCGTTGGTGAAATTGCAGGCCGGCACAGCACTCGAGCAAGCGTATGTCAGAGGGCTATTCGAACTGGTATCCAAAGGCCCCCAAGCCGCAGCAGAAATGTTTGGGCGCATGGGGAAAACCTACCCGAATGACCTCCAGCTTGCGTTGTTTGAAATTTATTTTTTGCGCAGTGGTTTTGATGAATATGGCATGCCGAAAGAAGGGCAAAAAGTGGCACAGGATAAACTTCAAAGTCTGCTGAAAAAACACCCTGAATCGCCTCTGCTGATCAATGCATGGTTGGTGATTCGCGCGGAAAATCCATCGCCTTCGCAGGAGGATCTCGCATTGGCGCGCAAGCTTTCAACGATGTCCGCTGAATTTCCTCCCTATCAACATCTGCACGGCCACTATGAATGGCGGGTAGGAAATTTCGCAGCAGCAGCGCAGGCGTTTTTACGAGCTAGTAATTTGTATCATGGATGGCTCAAAGAATCTAGGCTTGGCATCATCGACTGCCCAGAGTGGATTCGTGCAGAAAGCTATCGTGCTGTGGCTTTGTCGAGCTTAGGCTCGGTGGAATCTGCGTTTCAAATCGCGGAGTCGCTGGCAAAAATTCCCATTCCCAAGAATCGCATCGGCTCCGCTGGAGTGCGCATGATCTTATGGGAGGCTCGCACGCTGACGGCGCGTCTCCATCATCGACACGGCGGTAAGGGGTATGCCGAAAAGGCCATAGCGTCCCTGCCGAAACCGACAGAAGTGGATTCTTTGGCCTCTTTTACCAAAGCGGCAGCATCGTATCAGGGCCTCATGCTGTATTTTGAGGGCGTCAAATCGCTAGAAAAAGCCGATGCGAAAAGGGCAGGGGAAATCGCTACCTTGATGAATCTTCACGGCAATCAAATGTCCACGTCGCGAAAAGCTGCGATCGAATGGGGGGAAATTTCCGCATTTGCTCGTGCCTTTACCTGTCTGGAAATTCTCTCCGCAGATCTCCAAGGCACGGTAACATTTCAGTCAGGCAAAGTGAAATCGGCTGCCTACAATTGGTTCGCCGGTGCTCGCGAACGCCAGGCGCCAGCGAGCCGGATGATGCCTCCCATCGTGCTCTGTCCGATGCATTCGAAAACGGGTCGATATTACATGGATCAAGGACGATTTGATGATGCGATTCTCGAATTTGATGAAGGCCTAAAGTTGTGGCCCAACGATTTGATTCTGTTAGATGGGAAAAAAGAAGCTCTCACTCGCAAAGGCGACACTTCTGCTGCGATGCTCCTTCGATTTAAGATCGATGAGATACGGGCGCAGAAATAAGTTCATTTGAGGCCTTCTACCAAACGCCGTGTTTTTTCTGCGAAAAGAACACGAACGCAGGTGACGACGATCGCGCTTGATACAACTGCGGTGAAAAACTCCAGCACCGGAGTCGCAGGCATCGGGCATTGTTTTGCAATCCACTGCAACCAGCTTGGGAAATTCCACGATGATCGACAAGCCGCTAGCAAGGCCACGATGCCACCGCCGATCACGCCATGCCAATGACTTTGGCGCATGTAGATCACGCAGATCAACCAGGCCCCACCAAGGGTGACCGCTCCTTTAAAAAAAGAAAGCGCCATAGCCTTTTCTTCGATCACCATAAGGCTTGCGACGCCGATTCCGATCATCGCAAGTCCCGAAACGAGTAGGAGCACACGCATTACAATCGAGCAAGGATGGCATCACCCATGCCGCTGGTGTTGACGCGCGTTTCGCCAGCTGCACCCGTAGCGATATCACCAGTGCGGAAGCCGTCACCAATGGTTTTTGCAACAGCAGAATCGATCGCATCAGCGGCAGCGGTTTCGCCTAACGAGTAGCGGAGGAGCATCGCTACGCTCAAAATCTGCGCGATGGGATTGGCGATGCCTTGTCCCGCGATGTCAGGAGCGGATCCACCCGATGGTTCATACATGCCGAAATACAAGCCTTTGTCATTTTTTGCACCAAGAGATGCGGAGGGCAACATGCCCAAGGAGCCTGAAATCATCGCCATTTCGTCACTTAAAATGTCGCCAAATAAGTTCTCGGTGACGATGACATCGAAACTTGATGGGCGTTTGACCAATTGCATCGCAGCATTGTCCACATACATGTGGCTGAGCTCTACTTCGGGATATTCTTTCGCAATTTCAACCGCAGTTTCGCGCCAGAGAATCGAGGTGGCAAGCACGTTCGCCTTGTCCACCGAGCACAAGCGCTTTCCTCGTCCCATAGCCGCAGCAAAAGCAACGCGGAGAATTCGCACGATTTCTGATTTTTTGTAAATCATCGTATCAAAGGCAACAGGCTCGCCATTTTCTTCTTTGCGCCCTTTCGGTTGACCAAAATACACGCCGCCAGTCAATTCACGAACGCACAAGACATCGAAGCCCTGCGGTATGAGTTCATTCTTTACCGGCGATGCATGAATCAAAGCGGGTAAACAGACTCCTGGGCGAAGATTGGCATACAAGCCAAAGTGTTTGCGCAGCGGCAATAAAGCACCGCGCTCTGGTTGAATATCGGGCGGCAATGTCTCCCACTTCGGCCCGCCTACAGAACCGAAAAGGATCGCATCGGCTGCCTCACATGCCGCTATGGTTTCTGCTGGCAAGGGGTGTCCTGTGGCATCAATGGCCGCGCCACCAACGAGATGTTCGCTACGGTTTACCGTGAAGGAGTGTTTTTCTGATACGGCATCCAGCACGCGCAATGCTTGAACCATGACCTCGGGACCAATGCCGTCTCCAGCAAGAATGGATATTTGATAATTCATAGAATGGAAAAAAATCTAGCAGGAAAGGGGAGTGCAGAGCTTCAGCAAATCAGCATCGATGGAATATTTTGAGCTCGTCACTGTTTCAATAGGCACGTAGCCAAAAGTTCCGCTGGAGAAGGTCATGATCGCGTTCGTATTTCCTGATTTTAACGACTCGACAGCGGCCACAGCAAACTTATACGCCATGATCCTATCATACACAGAAGGAGATCCGCCACGCTGCACGTGACCCAATACCGTAAGCCGCGCATCCATGCCTAAGGTTTGACCAAGCCAGCGTGTAAGGTGGTCTGACATCCTTGTTCCTTCCGCGACAATTGCCAATACGTAGCGACGGCCATCAGCTTTTTCTTGCTTCAATCTCTCGCCAATGCGATCCAAATCATAGGCCAACTCGGGGATCAAACATACCTCCGCACCACAGGCGAGCGCGCTGACCATGGCCAAATAGCCGCAATGCCTACCCATGACTTCGATCACGAAAGCGCGTGAAAAGGACGTAGCGGTATCGCGGATCGAATCGACGGCCTGGCGTATTTGGTTCAATGCCGTATCCACGCCCAAACAATACTCGGTTCCAGCAATGTCATTGTCGATGGTCGCAGGGATGCCAGCGAAAGGGATTTGAAAATCGTTGTAAAATTGATTCAGTGCGCTGAAGGAGCCATCACCGCCGATGACGATCATTTGCCCGATGCCGCGACGCTGCAAGTTCTCAAACGCTTGCTGACGATACTGATATTCAAAAAATCGCTTTGAGCGAGAAGAACGCAACACCGTTCCGCCTCGATGCAAAATCCCCGATGTTCTCTCGCGATCTGCCTCGAAAATGTGATCGTCGATCAAACCACGTAGTCCATCATAGACCAAAAACGGCTGAAAACCTTGTTTTCTGGCGTATTCTACGCAGCATTTGACAGCGGGATTCATTCCTGCGCTATCTCCGCCAGATGTCATTATGGCCAATCCTTGGGGCATGGTGCGCGTTTGATAATGGTGCAAGCAATCATTGGCAAGCTCATTTATCATCTCTGGCACGATCTTTTCTCCATGCGGGGAAATGTCTTTGTCGTCGGCCCTCTGCTTTTGGGAAAAAATGCTTAAACCCGAGATCGGAAGTAGAAAGCCAGACAGTCGCTGCCAGGCTTTGATGTGCAAGGCGTTTCATGGCCGCAGTGGGCTGCATCCAATGATGCTGCCCCAAGGTCTGAAATGCCTTGCGCGGCAAATGATGGCAGCGGATGGCGGCGTTGTAATTCGGATCTCGGGTTAAACCTAAGATCCGAAGGAGAGCCACTCGGCATTCTCGCGGAAAGCGCGTTGGTGACACCAGCGTCACGAGGCTCCAATCTAGGAATGAAAACCGTCGCCCCTTGCATCTCTCGGCTCGTTTTTCTGGTGCTTTTTACCATTGTGCTTGGCCTCAATGAGCAGGCTTTCATCGAGATCTAACAACGACTGTTGGCAAATTTCTATCTCGTCTGTATCGTTCTGCTCTCTAGCAAGTTCTAGTGCTTTTGCATACAGTCGCCGCTTCTCATCGGGATCATCAACATAGTCCCCTCGTGTATCAAGAATCCGCGATTGGGTGCCAAACTCTGCTTCAAGCTCGTCCAGTATTTCGAGCATTTGCTCACGGTAAATGTCATACATCGGGTCGTCGTCAAACCATGTGGCATTTACGACATCACAGGCCTTCTCGTGCACTCGATTCCAAGCGATTTTTGAAATGGGCTTCATGACGTGGCTGGTAAGGGCTTCTTCTATTGGTTAGATGGACCATACATCGCAGTTCGCAGATGCTCAGGCAACTTGCATTGGCTGCGTTGATGGACTTGATCAAGAAAATCACCGGCGTTGGGAAATCCATCGGTCGAAGTGAAGCAGATCACACCATCCGCGCCTCGAATCGTGAAATAGTGAAGTGGACGATTCCATCGGATCTCGGTGATCTGATCCCAGGGAATGACTCTGCGGTGCATAAGACGGCGAAGTTCCAGACCGGCATCGGTCACAGTGTAAACAAGAAGACCACTACGTGCATAAAGCCACAATGTGATGATTCCCATGGCGATGCATGCTCCGACGAGAACAATTCGCAACAGAAGGCCACCATTCACGAACTCGTCGATGCTAGATCGGTAAGCAAGATACGCCATGAACGCAGGCATACCAATCCCCACCAGATGAACGAACATGCTCGGTCGAAATGTCTTGGTGGTCATACTGATGAGCAAGAGGATTAGGCCATCCGCAGCGGTGAGTAAAGCCCCAAATTCAGTAGAGTAGGGAGCAACGGCCGCTGTTGCCGCTGCGCTGCTCCCTACTCTACTCAAACAAGGACGTTATCGCAGCTTGCAACGCATGAATTGTTCTACTCTTAATGATTTAATGAAACTTCCTGTCGGTAAATCCAACAATATCGTAGGGAGGTCTGATGGGATTAAGGCGCAGTCGAAGCCAAACTTCACGCCCTTCCGAACGAATGAATGCCGTGTGGGTAACTTTACAATCGTGCTCAAACCAGTCGAACGGTACAACGGTGATGCTGTAGTCATGTCCCTTGAACTGCGAGAGAGCACTTCGAGTGGATGATCCGACGAAATTGTAGGTTTCGTCGGAATCCAAGACAGCAGGAGATTCAATTGCACGCGCAGCCCATGCTTGGCCTTGCGGGAGGCTACAAAGTTCACCACGAGTCCAAAGAGGATTAGGGTCGCCATAACCTTAAGCACTTTGCGTTTCATTTTTGCCATATTTAGGAAATCCACTGCGGAAATGCAAGCCCGCATGCAAAGAAGAACGTAGCCCGCCGTTGGATGATCTGGCTTCGCTTTCTTGTTTATTCTAGGCACGCAATCTCGTTCTTCATGTTCAATCGAGCTTGCTCCTCAAGTGATGCAAAAAACTCGGTTACGTAGATTCTCTGCGAGAGAAATCTCTGAAGTATCGACTTCCGACCAGCATTGAAATTTGCTTCCGGAACTGATGAATATTCACTTCTGATTGCACGTCGGTATGCCTCGTAATCATCCGGCGCTGATCCAAGGATACTGAGATCAATATCGATGATCAAATCTTCGTCATTTCTTCCGGTTCGTGAACGGGTGGGGTCAGTAGCTAATATCAAGCGAACTACATCTTCAACCAGATGATCTCCGATGAAAGTGCCGAGATGATCTCGAAAATACTGCGCACTCTTGACCTCATTTT
Organism: Verrucomicrobiaceae bacterium; assembly: GCA_027487435.1. Lineage (GTDB taxonomy): Bacteria > Verrucomicrobiota > Verrucomicrobiia > Verrucomicrobiales > Akkermansiaceae > UBA956. Next base: position 40,405 of record JAIYDP010000066.1, read on the forward strand.
GGCCACTCATCGGCTCGTAGATAGCATCGTGATACCAGATCGCAAGCTCAACAGTTTCAGCACCCTTGCCTGGTGATGCATCCAGCCAAGCCAGCATCCGATTGATGTGAGACAAATTGTGGTAGCTTCGATGCCCTTCGGAATAATGCTTCGTAAGATCGTCGAACATGCCATCAACCCTATCGGCAGCAATACCCAGTCGCTTACAAAGGTTTGTGAATCGTTGTCGTGTCGCTTGATCCATTTTCTTTTCGCTGATGGTTAGACCATCCACGGCGGGGAGTAAAGCCCGAATTCACACTGGAGCATCATCCGCCGAGGGATGAGTTGCTGGTTCGCTTTCGTCTTCCAGATTGGCGATCAGAACGTGAAAAAGCATTTCGACTAACTCGGAGTTTGGACTGACCTTTTTCTCAAACTCGGGGTCAGAAAGCAAAATCGGATGCAGGAAGTCGGAGATGCGGTGCAACAAATCGTCTGGATTACGGGAGCGAAGGATTTCTGGATCGAGCTGGTCAACTAACGAATCGTGAAGAATCGCTGAGATCCTGAGTAGAAATTTCACACGAACTTCGCGAGTAGCAGTGCGAATCTCGTATGCATCAATAAGGTCCGAGCATCCTTCTGGAAGCGCTGCTCGCGAAGGAGGCAAATCGGGATCGAGGATTCGTTTCATTCTTCAGCGAAAGTCAAAGACCATTCCCCACTACCGAGAGCGTACCTCCGATTCAGGTTGAGCTTTGTCGCTACCCTCCGACTTCGACTCTGGGCGGGTAGCGGGTTGTCCAGTGCCGGCGTTTTCTTCTTCTTGTTCTAGGTTGGCAAAAGGATCAGCGGCCTCCGCCTTCTCGGGCTGCTCTTTGTTATGTTCGGCATCAGGTTCATCTTCGCTAAAGGGATCAGCGGCGACCTCCTCCGCCTTTGCCGGTTCCTCTTTCTTCAGAATTCCTTTCGCCAGCAGATCCCCGTTCTTGAGATCGAAGATGAAATGAGCTCCCTCCAAGGTGGTCAACTGGAAAACTTCAGGGTGCTGCACCATTCCGGCTGCGCCATCTGGACTCGTCTCGATCCGATACCAATCGCTCGGCGCGATCTTTGTCTCACTCACCCAATACCGATCAGGCAAGAACATACCAACTCGCATTCCCTTTTTCACATCCTCGATGAGCTCGCTGACCTTGTAGGTCTTCTGAAGCTTTCCCTTACGGTAGAAAAACAAGACTTCTTCGTTAGGCAACTTCGCCTCATCTCCTTGGTAGAGTACGCCACTCACCACACGCACTAAGGTCTTTCCATCGCTGGACAATGTCACGTCTCCCGGAGGAGCATACCATCCTGTCACCTCCCAGAGCTTCTCTACACCATCACGCTTAGCTCGATACGCAACGCCTTTGCCCGGCACGTCGGAGAAATTGCCCGGATCCATGACGAGGAAAAACTTTTCCCCCGACGTAACGACATGTCGCCAAGGTGTTGCAGGCGAAAACGCGGTGACGCTTGCGGCGCAAAGAACCAGTGCGAATGTGATGAGTAGCGTCTTCATTTTATGATCTTGCAGCAAGGTTTAGCTTATCCATGGCGGCAAGGGAAGCCTGAATTCAAACTGGAGGCGAGGCAGGCGTTAGGAGCGGCGTTTTCTTCGGCGATCTTCGCGACAAATTGCTTGAAATTGTTCAAGACAAAACACTGGCACCTCGGGCCAATTCTCCTGCACTGTCCTGATTACCGATTCCATTTGCGACCAAGTGTGGATAAGTCCAGGCGCAAGGGGAGGAGCGATCGGCCTGCCTGTATCTACCATGAGGGAGGGATCGGCCGGTCCATCCCAAATGAGACACTTGATGTCTGCGCGAGTAAAAATCCGTTGTGTCTTTATGCGCCCGACCCTTCCGAATCGGAGTTGATTCGGCTCGATCACAAACTCCCATTGAAATGGAGCAACTAGCCCCCGAAACATCCTTGCCGAGATCCCACCCAAAACAACTCCGGTCGCTCCAAAAATGAAACTGAATGCGCTGGCCTCTCCCCATGCGACAATCGAAAAAATCAAGCACGCGATGGATCCGATCACGCAAATAAGCGTGCTAACAAACGATCTGAGACTGTTGGACTCGGCTGTGATTCGCAGTAATTCCATGATTCTTGCTAAATGTCGAGGATTGGCGCACCGGGGTAAAGCTCGAATTTAATCCTACGGCTTACTCGACATCGCTATCTCCGAATTGTTTGGCCACATTATCAAGAAGGTGTCAGCATTATCCCAAGATGCTGACATAGGAATATCAAGGTGCATAACAAGGATGTGATAAAAATGAAAGCTGCGAGCAACATCTTCCTAGAAACACTACAGTTCATCTTAGAAATTACCAAAGATGTCACTAGCGGTGCCACAAACGGCATGACTCCTCCAACTACAAGGAATAGGGTTGTGCGTGACGAAATAGCTATGAGAACGCACGAAACAACTCCGGTCAAAACAGCCACTCCATCAGCTGTCCGCTTATCACCCTGCTGGATCTCTGGGTTCATACTTATCATTGCCGAACGTAGTGCAGATCTACCACTACCAGCGGGGGCGGACGTGGATCAAGGGGTAAGGGTTCATACTACGGTAAATCGTCTGCAACACAACGGCTTCTATTGGTTGGATGATGCGACTTGTTCGCTACTGTTTGGATTTATAGCGATACGGATACCTTTGTCATCGAAAACGGAAATGCTTTCCCCAGAAAATATCCCATACTGAATGACTGAGAAAACTACTTTATTTGATTCAGAGTCGAACTGGGATATTCGAAACGCAATCAAATGCCCCTTGATCATGTCGTTTGGGGAATAGGTGTCCTCCAGCTCTATTTCTCCCGCATAGCTGTATCCTATGCTGGTAGCTAGATTCCTACCCGTCTCTGCGCTACTGGAAAAGGATTCAGCTCCCTTTGTCGAACCAGAAAGCTCAATAGGAAACTTGAGCGCAACACCGCCTTCAAGTTTGATAGATAATTCCGCATGCTCAGAATCTGAATTACTAGATGTGGGAGCGGTCTTCTGGCCGCAACTGATTACTAGGAATGCAAGGAGGGGATATACGATGTAGACTTTGCAATACATTTTTTTAGCGAACGATGAGCACATCCACCACTAGAAGCGGGGGCGGAAGTGGATCACGGGGTGAAGGTTGTAATTACGGGAAACCATGTCAACAGAGCTTCTATTGGTTGGATGGTGCGTCTTGTTAGCTTTTGGGTTTTCTCGGGTAAAGCATCGACTTTGAATCGTGCTCCTGAAGCCAATCGAGCATCTTCAGAGCTTTGTCTTTTTGACCTGCCTCCATATAAGCCCGAGCGAGCTGCCATACACAACCTGCGACTGCAAGGCCGTGAGATGCGTCACCATATCCCCTCATGTCCGGGTTCGTGCCACCCTCCTCACTTGGCAAGTATTCAAGCATAAACGCCTCAAGTCGCTCGATTCTCTTTGCAAGGTCCTTAGTTTCCCCTGCCCACGTGGCTTGCTCGATCATATTGGGCGGCGGAGATTCATCACCAGCATTCGCGCAAAGTAGAAGCGCCATTAAAGCGCAAGTGAATGTTGCAATAATGTTCATGGCATTTTTCATAGCGAACGAATAGGCCATCCACGGCGGGGAGTAAAGCTCGAATTCAAACAGGAGCGTTACCGCGAAGTGCTAGCTTGTCCGGCTTCCGTTATAGTCCGCTTCGTGTCCGCACGCCATGACGCGAGCAGAGTGACAATAAGGCCCAGAACGATTACACTTGCTGCGAGAGTATCTGTAAGCCAATTCGAATAGTGTCTTTTTCTCGCCTCCTCAAGGACCACTTCGAGTGAACTCTCTACTTGACCGATCTTATCTTCAACTTCTTTGAACTCGGGAGCATCACTCTCCATCGAAGTCAAAAGTAGATAGCGTAGATCGCGTAATTCGGATCTCATATCGATTCCTTGAAGGAAAGTACGGTCAGCAACCAATATTGGAGAATTGATGCGACCTAGGAGGAACACAGCCGCTCCAAAGATCACATAAATAGTAAACATTCCTCTCTTAAAGTGCATATTATTTGTAGAACGTTTGAGCGGGGGCAACTCCAATAGCGGGAGCCGACGTTTTGAGGTTGAGATGAGGTGGAAACATCGGAAACAAAGGGGCTAGTGGGGGTTGCCATCCACGGCTTCTTGGGCTTCTTCTTTTGTTCGCGCTCTGCGGTATCGGCTCTTTACAAGATGGTTTTCAATCACCTCGGTCTCCACATGGTTAAAATCAAGAGTACCACTCAGTTCGCCAAAGAGAGGTATCCCTCTTCCAAGTAGTTTAGGAAACCTAGTTACAATCAATTCATCGATTAAATCATCTCTCAGGCAAGACTGAATAACCTGCCCTCCGTCGATATAAAGATTCTTGAATCCTTGTGCGCCTAGTTGTGCAATAACTTCAACGAGCTGACCGGAAACAATCCGCACTTTGCCTTCGAGATCGGAAGGAACTTCTTTGAGCGTGCTGCTGAGAACAAATACCGGGATGTGGTATGGCCAGAGGTCGAACGCTCGTACCTTGTCGAAAGTGGCTCTACCCATCAAAATGGCATTCACCCTGGATATGAACTCGGAAAAGCCAAAGTCGCTTCCGTCCGGGTTAGGTGCGTCTTCTAACCATTCGATCCCACCTTCTGGTGTCGCGATAAAACCATCGAGGCTGGCTGCAATATAAACGTAGTTTGCCATGAATTGTTTTTGCCCAACGTTAGAGGCCTGGCACCCGGGAGCGCCACTCCGCAACAGGGTTAAGGGTTGTAATCAAGAGGGTCATGTCGACTTGGGGGGGGTAGCCAGTTGTCCACCACCGTCTTGTTCGCAGCTAGTTATTAGTCGGTTCTGAAGGTAGGCGATCGACTTCTTCCTCCAGAAGGGCGTTATCAACAACCCCGTCGTGCTATCGCCAATCCAATTCCCGTCTTCGTTCTTCCCTTCGACAGTCCAAGCACAATCAGACTTGCCTCGACGAACGACCTTCAAACGGCAGTCATCGCTCAGACCAAAGGCAAATGCTTCCAGCGCATCTTCTTCGTCCTCAAATTCATCATGCCAGCCATCATATCCGACGGTGTAACCTGGATTCTTCTCGGTCAGCCACACGGAGAAGCCGTCTTCACCAGTCGCCTCGACTGTAATCGTTTCGCCGACACGTAAGTATCGTGCCGAGGGATACTTCCTCAGCTTATTCTCGATCTTCTCGATGACTGTCATTTCTTCAGCGAATCCTATAGTGATGGCACGCCGAGAGCAAGCTCCGATTTCAGGAGTCGGTCGGATCGGCGTTGCCACTCACGGTATGTTCTGCTTCTTGTTTTATCATTCCAGTTGATTTCTTTTGGCATCGCTTGTGAATCCATGAGAAGAAAAGCCATGTAGGTGTAAATAGCATCCAACCAATGATCATAAATGCTGCGATATTGAGAAAGGGTGCGTAAGGATTGGGATAATCGATAGGGTGTGTTGCGTTGCCTATGTAATCCCAGTAAACTACGGCGAACGGGAAACCAGTTCCATGAAATCCTAGTGGATTGCCCCAAGGTATGGAGCTGAAGCCGATTCCCAGTGCGATGGATAACGATGCCCATATCAGGATTGGAGTTTTGAGCTTCATCGTGTCTTCATTTCCTCGCAGAACAATGAGGCCTGGCACCCACTAGCGAGAGAGCCCCTCCGATTCAGGTTCAGGTTTGTCGCTCCCCTCCGACTTCGACTCTGGGCGGGTTGCGGGTTGCTCAGTGACGACTTGTTCTGCTGCTATGATTCCTGAGGAGCGCTCTTGAATCATTAGTGCGTCTAGTAATTGGTCGATATCGTTATGGTGGCGTTCCGAAATCGAGCGTTTAATCGCGCGAACTTCGGTTATTACCTCGTCTATTACCTTCGGTGGGTTGTCAGTTAGCTTCATCTTCGTTCAGTAGTTCTTCAGGGCTACACATCACAGGCATTCGGTAGCCCATTTCATTGATCTTTGTGCGCATCCGCTCCCTGATATGCGGATTCGCGATGTACTTGAAATTCCATGTGACAAGGAAGTCGATATGATGCACTGAAGCAAGTGCAATGTGAACCGCATCCGGTGACGCGATATTGGGGACAAGACCCGTTGCCACGAGTAATCGTGCCAAGTTTGCGGCTTCGTTCGTGACAGGAAGCACACGAATTCCCTGCAATAAAATGAGTCGCTCAGCCGCCATGTTTGAGTCACCCTCTGCAGCTTCATTCAACGTCTCGGTAGAAGTGACAAGCTCGAAGCCCGAACAGCCTTCATCCCACCACTCTCGCGTCGCAAGTTGCCGACTCGCCTGGAGAATCGACCGTGCATTCCTAGCGGAGTAATAGCTGGGAATCGTCGTCTCGATGTATGCTGTCGCCATAGGAGTATCGTATCAAATCCTTGCAGAACGAATAGGCCATCCACGGCGGGGAGTAAAGCTCGAATTCAAACAAGGGCGTTATCCGCCGTTGGATGTGCTGGCTTGTTGAACAGAGCCTCCCCCTAACTACCGGGCTCGATCAACAACCGATAAGTTTGAGACTATCGCTCAAACCTATCTTTGGGGTTCTGCCTCTGATTTTCGGATGGTGATTTTGTGGTTGTTGAAGTCGTGAGATTCGTGCCGAGAAATGTGGTAGTCTTCGGTTCCGAATGTAACTAAGAATCGCGAATGGATACCGGTCACACTGCGACCAAACATGTACTCAATCTGCAACCAACCGTTCTTCCGAACTAGAAACGTAACGCCCTTTCCTCCCTTTCCGATGATCGCTCCGATACTGCGGTATGCCATGCCATCCATCGTAGAGAGGATATCATAGGCAGTATCTCCCGGTGGTCCGTTCGTTGAGAAACTTGGAACTCCGACAAAGATCTCCGGCTTCCCATCCTCGTTCAGGTCGACCGCAGCAAACTCAATTCGTTCAGGCACCTTCTCCCCAGGCCAACAATTCGTCTGGATCGCATTCTGCTGGCTCTCGTCGAGTTCGCTGAACTTCTTCCAGACCGGATTGAATTCGGGAGCCTTCTCTGCCACTTGTGGCCAAACATAGCCATCTGGAATTGGCAGCCAATCGCCAGTCGGATTGTCGTCCCCGAACTTCTGGGAGAATGCAGACGACGCCAAAAGCATGAGTATCGAGAATATTTTCATTATCTTGCAGCAACGGTTAGGCCATCCACGGTAGGGAGTAAAGCTCGAATTCAAACAAGGGCGTTATCCGCCTCTGGATGTGCTGGCTTGTTCAGTTAGATATTCCCACGTTTCGGAGTCTCTAAACTCCGTTCGCAACCAATTAGAGTTTGAAAATACGAACCTCTGCTCGTACCCTCCTGCTCCATCGCCTCCAGAAATGTAAACGTAAAATCTATCTGGATCAGTGTGCTCGATCTTGATTGGAACGCATTCGGCCCCAATGTGAGGGTCGGCCAAACCTGCATATTCTCGGGCTGGAACAATCACCTTTGAACCGTCAATCGAAACCCAGAATCTACTTAGCACAGTAGACGGCTTCGCTCCATCCATTCTTATGAATCCATGAAGACTCTCACGGTAAGGTTCTCTAGCAACATTAACTTCTATGAGGGAACCAGCAGTTGAACGTGCAATGTAACGAGCTTTAGTGGATGTTGCATCAACCATCCTTACCCCAAGGCATGTTGATGCCGGTTGATTGACGACCGCACACCCAGCAACGATGAAAATGATCGCCAAAATGAAAGGCCTCGATACAAGCGATTTTAGAAGACAGCGGAACATTTTTCTGATCGTCGAGGTATGGCACCGGCTACCGGGAGCGCCACTCCGCAACAAGGGTAAGAGTTGTTGTGTAGAGTGTCATTTCGACTCGGGGCGGGTAGCCGGTTGTCCACTACCGTCTTGTTCGCTGTTGATTTGGAATGGCGGTTTCGCACTCTGAATAATCGCGTCGATGTCCTTCTTGTGCTTCTCATAGGTGCCCTCTGGGAACGTGAAGGTAAGAGTCTGGTAACAACGCCCGAATGTCTCCCGATAGGCAGCATTGTCCAAGTAGAAGACCTCTACACGATCCTTCTCTCTTTTAATGAATCTCTCGTATCCGGGAAACTTCGCCTCCTCGCAACCTTTCGGCATGATCTCGGCTCGAAAGTAATCGCCGACGTTCTTGTGCTTCGCCTTCTCAGCAATCAGATTCTCTAGGTTCACATCCTTGGGAAGCTTATCGGAATAGTTTTCGTATGTGACTCCGGGAATGGTGACCACCAAATCGAGGTCATTTACATACCCAAATGCTCCTACCTCAAACGAGAGCTTTGATTCCGGGTCGTTGAACTTTGCCCACCACTTTGCTTCCCCTTGGAAGTTCTTAGGATCCATCTTGAATCGCGCCGGATAATCAATGCGCAGCCAAGACAGCCAGCCCGGTTAAGCGGGAAATTGCGTGGTGTCACCAGCAAATGCCGCGCTACCAACTACGACAGCGAAAATCAGTCCTGTGATTAAGCGTTTCATTTCTTCAGCGAACGATGAGCACATCCACCACTAGAAGCGGCGGCCGAAATGGATCGCGGGGTTAGAGTTATAGTTATTGAAAGTCATGGAAACAGGGCGGCTTCTAGTGGTTGGGTGATGCGGCTTGTTCGCTAGGGTGTTTTGGAGACATGGAGTGCCAAGATTGTACGGCAAGCATCGAGAGAAAGATCAGAACAGTTACCACTTGCAGTATAGCGGCCGAGCGCGCCAAATTGCAACTGAGCCGATCTTCGCGTCCCGCCCTCCAGATCAACAGGGTGAACAGCAGCGCTGTTATAAGGGATGGCAAGGAAACCAGAGCAACGATGTTGTGGCCGGGCAAGTCGAAGAAAAGAGACCAAACAAACCCCAATCCGCACAGAAGCAATTCAACTACCGGCAAGCCAAGGGACAAAGCGGCAAGAGTTCTTAATGGCGGCGAGGCAGGCATCATGTCTGAATTCTATTGAGGAACGTCTAGCTCATCCACGGCGGGGAGGGAAGCCCGAATTCAAACAGGAGCGTTACCCGCCGTTGGATGTAGCGTCTTGTTCGCATTAGTGTTTTAGTGTGACAGACCTGCTGATATAAGCATTGCGCAAGAGAGTGATACAGGTGTTGGTTATGGTCTCAAATAGCTATTCAGTTCGATGCGGTGAACGTGACCCACCTGTGGAA
>JAIYDP010000451.1 GCA_027487435.1 Verrucomicrobiaceae bacterium
ACTTGCGGTTGCAGTGGGGTCGTTGATAGATTTTTGATGGAGGAGGATTGTATTTGAGTTGTACACACGCGCGTAAGGTCGCTATCGCACATAAGCGAGCCGTTCCGGAGCCTGCATTCCTATGGGGCCTTCCAAACCTGTTGGGGGCGCCGCACCAAGCGGCTCTTAGCAAAAACGCATAGAACGCAACGTCAAGGCGCAGGGGCGAGCGCCGAACGGCGAACTGGACGCCCCATTTCAGCAGCGTCATCTACAGCGTCAACAGCGCCGCAGGCAACCCGTACCCAAGTGCTCGCTCCCCGCAGCGTCCCCGTCCGCTCGATGCAGCGCTGCTTCAAACTCGACCTCCGCTACCCCAGGAAGAATGGCCTCCGCGCGTGGCTTTAAACTGTACGCAGCCTTGTCTGTCAATGTCAGGTGATTGATGGAATGGAGAATAGTGCGATACAAATGAGGCACACACATCAAATCTTGAGAGATTTTCAGAAAAACTTTTCAAAAATCAAAACCACCTTCATCAGACTGCACAATCGCAGGCTGGTACGGCCGCTTCGGGCGCTCGATCGCCCTCTTTCCAAACGACAAGCACAGGCTGGCCTGGGCGCGTCAGGACTGGTCGTCGTCTGAGCCAGCGCACCCATTGGGACGCATTTTCGTCAGGGAGGCGGCGAATGACCTGCGCGAGTTGGTTGGTGTTGCTTCCACTCGGGGGAGATTACTGGGTGATCGCGGAGGAGAGTGTCGGGGCGACCCGGCGGAGAGAATATTTTTGCAATCGTTGGGTGAGATGAAGGGGAACGAAATCAATGAAGCGCAACATGCAAAATTGCCATCAAGCGAATCGAAAGGTCAGCAGCACAACTGATGACGAAAACATAGCGGAGCACGGCAATGGAGTGCCTACAAGCTCTTCTCGAGACTGCTTATCTTTTTCCGCTTGTCCTTCGACGCTTGAGATGATTCCATTGGCAAGAACGGCCTTTCGACTTCCGCATCAGCCATCAATCAACGCAATACGATTCACATGCTCGGAAGCTTATCTAGCGCCGCCCTCGCAAACGGAAAATTACACCCCTTTCCGCTTGCGCGGTTCATTTCGTCCAACCCGTAGCGCGCAATGATGACCTGTTGGGGTCAATCAAAAACAGACGCTGCAGCCGGTACGTTTTGAAATTTGGCACGAGCAACGTTCCGCTGAGTGGGTCAAGGCGCGAAAAGAGAGAGGAGGGAGATTGCTCGGGCGGAAAAACTCTGCTTGGAAGAAGCGAAGAGACTCCAAGCCCGTCGGAACTTAGTGGCTCCTCCTTCTTCGGTCGAGGGAGCAAAACGTCAGAACATGCGGCACAGAGCCGACGCGCCCAGCGAGGCGTCGGGGCCTTGGAAAAGTCTGCCCCTGACGCCTCGCTGTGTGCGTCGGTCGTGAGGAACGAGGCATGTGAGGTTTTGCTGCCCAGACCAACAGAAGGGAAGAGCCACTGAGCTGCGCTAGACTTGATGCCCCATCAAAAAGGGGGGAGAGAAAAGAGGGAAGGATGCATTTACGAGGGGTTCCAGGTTGGCGAAGCTCCCGTCGCCAATGGCGACGAAAAGGATGACGAGGGGTGCGCCTGTCGCTGCGTTTCTGGTACTTGAGCCTACATGACTTGACATCAAATTGAATAAACAAGGGTTTGGAAGTGCGATGACATCAATCGGAGGGTCACGAAGCCAAAGAGAACATAAACTAATAGAAGCAAGAATCTGGTGAGGGGCTGTCAAAAAAAGGAGCAAGAAATGGGTCGAATCGCTCGTACAAGGCGGCACGCGCAGCCGCTTCGACTGACGCCGACGTCTCAGGCTGCAGGCTTGGGTTGCTGGGTCTCATTTCCGCTGCGTCGATCATCACGACGAGGAGATGGAGCTAACGAATTGGATGGGGGGGGGGTGAATGCGCCAGAGGGCGCGAAAAGGAGGTAAGATATCCTTTCTGTACGTGATTGCCTTTGAAATAGAGTTTTGCTCACAATGGAGGAAGTCGCTGCAACGCGCGTGGCCTCGACAATGACCGGGGCAAGAGCGCAGGGGGAGGAAAATCTTGACGAGTGCGGGGGGAGATTGAGGGGAGATCACAAGACATTTTTGGCGACTTGCTTGTATCTTTTCACGACCTTGAGGCGTCAAAAGAAGCAGGAAAACTCATGAGCGAGAATTCTATTCAAGACGGTGATGTGAGCAGTGTTGGAGTTCCTAACGGGACGGGATGGGGGGGTGTACATCTTCAACGTTGAAGCAGGGGCGATCGGGAAAGAAGGGAAACACATTTGACTCCTTGCACGCCGCATCCCCTGACTCATTAACAAACAGCACCAATTTTGTGATGTGAACCGAAGCCGTACGATGGAATGAGGCAGCCGTACTCGTCGTTGAAAGGTTCCAAGACTGAAACGATAGACTGAATGACCTAATTGGTTAAACAAGGCAAGGAAAGACTGCTGTACTTGGATGTAAGGGTTTCTGTGGTCTGGGAGGTCGTGAAAGTTCACAAGGACGTCGCTGCTGCTTGATTCACTTCGATACTTGTGAAACTTGTTCGACGCAGTGAAGTCAACAGCTGCACCCAGCATGAGTCGGACAGTTGTACAGCGCATTACCAAGAAGCAATCTTACTGCATCGAACTCGCTTGATTGGAGGTACGATTGAACTTGGCGAGCACTTCGTGTTGGAGCTGAGCGTCATATTCGTTAGGATTCGCGTCTTTTACCTTTCACCTTAGCAGCACACATCGCCACGAAAAGAACTGTACTGAGAACGCCACAAATGAGAAAAAAAGAGATCATTCAAGACAACTGAAGCAATTGATGTTGACGTTGATGGTGATGGTGACCTTCGAATTTAGACACCGTCTATTTCAGACGCCAATTCGTCTGAATTTAGTCAACTTTACGCTTGGATAGTGTGAGGTCTAACATTTGGGGTGTGATTTGGGAGGGAGAAGCTTTCTCACTTCGTTCAACTCTAATTTCTTTTCATTGCTTGTTATTTTCCATAATTAACTTGTCCTTTCGTTGAACCATGCTGTCAAAGGTTTTCGCCCCAAAGACCATGCTCTGGAATGTACGTGACCGCTTCTTGTAGATGATCAGCAACATTGTATGTTTGCTGTGACTGTTGGATATCGAATTTTTGTTGAAGCGATTGTGCGGTCTCTTTTCTTGTTATTTTCCCCACTCTGATAATCGAAAGGTGCATGGACGTGACTTGAACAAGGCCCTCGGCATTTCTGGCGAAGAGAACCAGGAAGCTGTCATCCACAAAATGGCTGCATCCAAGATGTTCTGGGGCACTCTCTCCCGCGGAATGGACGATTAAGTCAAGTCCGAATGTCAATCTGTGTTTGTAAAGCCTTACGTCATATTTTTTCTAAGAATTCTTCATAAATAGGATCAACGACTCGAATACAACTTCAATAAACTATGGAATTGATCATTGCCCGCTGGAATAACGCTTCAATTCTGCCGGCTTTGCAAATGCGCACTGCTTCTCTGAAAGCATGGACTGGAACTTTTCCGAAGGGACAACAATCTAACAGAGTGAGCGCAGTCTCTCGTTTCAAAACTGATTCGATGTGCTGGAAGAGCTCTTCCTCATCGATTGCTTGCTCGTGGAGGTTTGACAGCAAAACCATACAGTCCTCAAATGGGGCCCCTAGCAGCTGTGGTGCGAAGTACTTCAGAAGACCTTCAACATGAGAAGTTTGTGTATAGAGACACTCTTCACCAAGTGCAGCTCGAATCATCATGCCTTCGCCCTCAAGAAAGTAAAGATCCCAGACGTGTGACGCTACGTCAAGCTTCAGAGTCTTCGTGTAAGCGGGGAGCAGCCTTGAGAATAAGGACCATCAGGTCGACTGCCAACCAGTTCAAGATGTACATGTCTGGCTTGATTTCATTCTCAGAGAAATGATGCTTCAAGTTCGGCCTATCGAATGAGCATTGAATTCTTATTCAAACAAATTCTCCTCGAAGAAGTATTCGTAGATAGAGAAGCGAATCTCAATCTGCTCCATATCCATTCTGAAAAACGACAAGAAATAATGGCTGTGAAGCATGTTGGCCAAGCACACAAAGGCGGGGAAAGTGTCCATGTAAAGCAACAGCATGCCTCCCAAAAACGACATTCCTTGCACGTAACCAACGTCGGGGCGATAAAACGCGTAAGCTGCAAGGACCTCTCTGAGGGCATCTCCTAAAGGTCCACCATGGAAGAACTGAAGGTCTCTGAACTAGGGAATTGGATAGATTTGTCGTTGAAAACCGTTCTGGGGATGTCCTTCTCCAGCACCTTGATCGAGTTTTCAGCGCCCAAATAATCCCCTTCTTTTCCAGATGAAACGGCTTCAAGAGCCCTTCTTGCATGGCCACGGAAAATTTCAAACAGCTCTAGGACGATGTCAAGTCAACAATAACAAGCATACGCTCTGTGATCTGCAGACTGTTCCCGATCGCTTTCGGCCATACTTCGCATCTGATATTGCTTGGGACGCCTTGCCAACAGAGATCCATAACCTCCTTTGTCTTCCTCCTTGCAATTGTGAGGAGAGCACGTCTGAACCACACTTCGCCTCCCACGAAGGCAAGACATCGTTTGTCCAAGTAGAACGAAGACGTAGTAGCTGCTCCTCTCGTTGAATTCGTTGAGAATCCCTCTTCCTTTCTTTTCTTTCCCCTTCCTCATGAGGAGTTAACTCAAAATCTACTCTTGGCTATCTCTAAATTTCTTTGCAACTGCTCGACCCAAAATTCTCGTTCGTTTTCGTCATCAGCGACCAGGTCTAAAGATCTACTTACTCCCACCTACTTATCAGAACACAAAAGTTTAGAAAAACCAGTGACAGGCACAGCTCATCGCGAGGACAAAGCATTCCAGATGGTGGTGGCCTTTGAAATACTCGAGTTCTTTTCCCTCTATATATTGCTTCAATATCTGCTAGGAGCATGGACTTTGGCTCAGATTTTCGGTCGACGTCCTATCTCATCAGATCTGGAAAATTGGCGTTGAGAACCTGCCACAGAACTCGTGAACAATCTGCACTGAGCCATACCCATCGAGGATGAGGATTTCCCATTCTTCCATGCTTCACGAAGGAAGCACCTCGATTAAGAACAAGGCGATTGACTTCATCTGGGGAAATAACTTGGACCATGGCCCACTTCCCCTTCTCTTCCTCGGACGACGCCAACGATACAGGGACAGGACTGATTATTGCTTCCTCTGGCCCTTGGCCAGGGCTTCGGGACGGAGGCGTCCTCGAGGGCGATGTTCCGCGTTCGACAGCTTGATCAAATCGTTGTTTCATGAACAAACAGAGCGAAAATTAAGTCTTTAATATTCCAAATCAGGAATTTTCGCAACAATTAGACAGTTCTAATCCACTCCAGCCAGACCAAAAATGCAAAATTGAGCACTCTTTGGCAGTTTTGTCTGCAAGTTTTTTTCGCCCTTGTTCTATTTTCGCCCAACTTTGTTCTTTAATTTTCGACGAAATAATTTAATTTCGTAGCCTCCCTCCTCTGTGAAGTATGCGAGCGGCGTTGTGCTCTTTGCTGTTTCTCCTGGCTGGTATTAGCGTTTCATTTCAGTCTAAGTCGCTACAGGCGCGTTCGTAGTTGCACAGGAAGAAGCGTTTGAGGTTCCTACGGAACCAGAGACAGGCTCCAGTGACGATGAGCTAACAATCTACTCGCTGAAGCCAGCTGCTGAAGTTTCGACGACAGTACACTTTCCAGACGCACCCGATGGGAGTAGAATGACTTCTTTTTAACTCAAATTTACCAGAATTCACTCTGGGAGAGGCTGTTGACGTAATTTTTGGTTTCAAGAACGAGGGCAATCGATATTTTAACGTCACCAATGTATTCGGTTCCTTGAACTCGCCCATCGAATACAACTTTCACATTCAGAACGTATTTACTCCGCCATTTCTCCTCGTAACTTAGCCAGTTTACCGACTTCAATCCTCACGTCATTGTGAGCCCTGCGGAAGAGGTTACTGTCATGTACAGAATGTTCCCCGACGCCTCTCTGGATGTTGATCGCGATTTCTTGCTCACCCTGCAAACGATCTATGGTGACCAGGATGGGGAGTATTTCCGGAGTGTTGTCTTTAATGGCACCGTGCGTTTCATTGAGGCATCGAGCACATTCAACTCGAGGCAATTCTTCTCTGCTTTTGCTGTAGTTTCTTTCCTCTCCATCATTGGCTTTGCCGTGTACCAAGGGTCCCGCAAAGTTATCAAGCCCTCGAAAAAGGGCAAGGCGCAAGCTGCTGCGGAGTCCCAAACGTCGGGAAGCGAGTGGAGTGCGTCTTTGGTGAGATATTTTCTTTGCATGTGCATGCAACTACAAGTGCGGTGTGGCGCTAATTGTGCTCCATACCTTGACAAACGTTGCGAAAATAATTGGGCACTGTTCTTATGGCTCGGTGAGGGAAGCATGTGATCCGACGTCACGCTGCAGTTGCTACATATTTTTATATCTACTACATCTCAGCTTTTCATCTTATCTTGCAGAATCACTCTGTGTCCAAGCCATCGAAAAGGAAGGCCCAATAAATTATTCTTTGAACCCATGTAAACTCTGCTGTAATCCTGTTGTGTTCTATAGTACAGAAGCTGTAGATCTCTTCATTAGGTCATTCACAGTCACATTTCAACGCCCCTACACGCTGTATGATGAGGACGCCGTGGTGCCTCCACGTCCGGTCCAGTTCGTGTGGAACATCTCCCCCTTCAAAGTGAGTGAGGGCACACAAGGGGCACGTCACTCTCTTTCTGTCGACCCTCTCGTACATATGAGCACCAAAGAAATCTCTCTGGGCCTGGATCAAATTGGCAGGCAACCATTCGCTCCGGTAGCCATCGTAAAAAGAGAGGGCGGTGGACATTGCGGGGACAGGAACTCCGTTCATGACAGCTGCAGCAACAACGCGACGCCATCCCTTCAGAGCTCAGGTGAAGTGAGGATCGCGTACCGCTTGGCTCTCAGCCATTTTATTGGCAAAGAACGAATCTAATAGAAGACATTCGAGCGCAGGGTTGCTCACAAATGCATCCTGGGGGGTTACGTAATTAAATTCACATCACAACCTTAATTTTGCCCAAGAACTTTGAGCGGATGATGCAGCCGCCGCGCCACATCAGCGCAATACCACTGCCTTGCTTAGACAATCACGCAGCAACTGAACCCATAGTTCAAGGTCCAGTGGAACACTTGGGAGGCAGTTCGCAGCAACATGAAGCCTTGCGAGTACGACACGACCTTGGACGCGAAAAGAGCTGCTTGGATGTCTTCAACAAGCTTCGCTTTGTCCTGAGACAAATGCACAGGGGGGCCCGCAAGCACTTTAGACGCCCGGGTGCGTTCCTCTTTGAGCGACGACAGGCACCTTGCGAACACAGCCTCGCCGATCAGAGTCACCGGCACGCCCTCATCCAGTGCCACCGTTGCAGTCCATTTCCCTGTGCCCTTTTGGCCAGCTGCGTCCAAAATCTTGTCGACGACAAAGGAGCCGTCGTCGTCCTTCTTGCCGAAGATCTCGCCCGTGATCTCGATCAAATAGCTGTCGAGATCCCCGGTGTTATAGCCACGGAATACCGAGCATATTTCCTCATTTGAGAGGCCTCCAACGACCTTGAGCAAGTGGTACGCCTCTGAAATGAGTTGCATGTCGCCGTATTCGATGCCGTTGTGGACCATCTTGACAAAGTGACCACTGCCATCTTGCCCAACCCACTCGCAGCAAGGGGCTCCGTCCTCAACCTTGGCGCAGATGGATTGGAAAATGTCCTTGACAAGTGGCCACGCAGCATCAGATCCACCGGGCATCATGGATGGACCGGTAAGAGCACCTTCTTCGCCGCCGCTCACGCCGGTGCCAATGAAGTGGATGGATTTGGCAGCCAGCTCGTGGGTGCGTCGGTTGGAGTCGGGGTAGTGTGAGTTTCCGCCATCGATGACAACATCGCCAGGCTGCAGGAACGGAAGCAATTGCGAGATGAAGGAGTCGACAACCTCTCCAGCTTTCACCATCATCATCACTTTCCGTGGAGCCTTTAGATTCTTGACAAGGTCTTCGATGCTGTGGCAGCCGATGAATTTCTTTCCTTTTCCTCTGCCGTTCATGAATTCATCAACCTTAGAGGTCGTGCGGTTGTAAACAGCAACTGTAAAACCACGAGACTCCATGTTCAGGACAAGGTTCTCCCCTGGGCGATTCAGTAAGTGACGCATATGCATATCAGGGTCAAACAGATAAGAAATATGTGGAAATAGCTAATATCTGCATCAGCATACCCATCACTGCAAGACCGATCAAGCCAATATCTCCAGCCATCTCAACAATTGAAGCAAAGCGAGCCTCGTGCACTTAACAAACAAAAGTTTGTTATCTTTTTATTGTCAAAATTGTGGTTGCGATGCGATTCGACATTTTTAGGAAATTTCGATCGTTTCCGTACGATCCAATCAGCTGCAGTCCAATGGGCGGTTCTCCAGCTCTAACTGGGAATGGCAGAGAAATGCTGGGGAGACCTTGAGAGTCAAATTGAATGAGTACGGGGACCCGCAAGACTTGAGGGTACTGTCATCACATCATTGGCGTAGGATAACAATGGTGCCTCTTCCCTGGACTCCTTCAAAGAAGGAGCCGTTTTGTAAGATGTTGGCGTCAGGAGGACATCAACTCTGCTCTTGGACGTCACAAGAGGCTGTGAATCCTTACTAGGGCATCATCGAATTCCATGGAAATCATTCGTCTCAGGACTTGTGCTTTTTCGTAGTATGACTTGTAAGAGCTACTGGAGAGTACGAAGCTGCCAGTCAGAATTCGCCTTTTCACTTCGAGTCCGAAACCTGACGTCCGACTCCTTGTCACCATGTCATGAAAAGCTTGAACGCCAACGCAATCGATGCTAGGTTGTTCCTGCCGCCCTGGAGCTGCGTCAGAAACGCCGTTTTGTCGTCCCATGCTACCGTAACGGACTCCATCGTATCGAGCGAGATTTGAGGAGGCTTCCGCTTGGGCGATGATGTAGTAAACAGGCACAGACAGGGGCAATGACGGTACGGACAATTCGACAACTTCATGTCCCGCAGTGGCAAGGTGACACACAGCCGAGTCCCATGCGGAGCGAATCGGCGTTGAAAGCTCTTCAACATTGCATTCCTTTCTCGTCAACGTCGATATTACCCCAATCACCCTGATGACCCCGACTCTCAAAGGCGCGACCGAGAGCTCCTCAGCGGGGAGAACATCAATGCTGGAGCTGTCTTTTGGGTCGGCGCCATACAGGATGCCTTGAGCGTAAAGAAAAGCGTACTAAATGCGCCACTGGCAAGGTCCTCGACGTCTTCGACATCATGCCCAAACAACGAAGCTGTGTCGAGCGACGAAGCGTATGCAATCATCCCGTACCGACTGACGGAGCCGTACGAAGGCTTAAAGCCGACGACGCTGTCTGTCAGTTCAAAAGAGCAGGTCGCACCCGCAGTAGGCAGCGGGCAGCCGCACGCTACCACCAGTGTCTGTTCCAACAGACCTTTTGGGTCAAATAGAAGATGATCTGATACAATGGAACTGCTCCCATCGCAACGGCTGCTGCACTGCCCCCCGAAGATCCTCCCGTAACATGATTGCCACCTTGATGTAAGAAAGGCTTTGAAGCGGACAACCAGGTATACTTGGATTGATGACAGGCCCAAAGAAGCTATGCACGTTTGCAGAACCCATGGCAAACTCGTCAAGATTCGTCTTCCCAATAATGACGGCACCAGCGTCCTTCAGCTTCCGTACAACCGTTGCATCGAATGGAGAGCAGTAATCTAAACAGATCATTGAGTCCAAGTCCGGTCTACTGGATAGAATCTTTGATCCGCACGTCGTTCGAGTGTGCCGCATTGAAAAGATATCTTTGATTGCAATCGGCACACCTTCTAAGGAGCTGCGCGCATCGCAATTTCCCAGCCTTGAATCACTTTCTTTCGCTGCTGCTAGTGCCGACTCTTCAAGCGTGGAAATGAATGCATTTGATGACGAATTTCGAACCTGATGCCTTAGATTGACTTTCAATCCAAACCACCTTTTGAATCGCAATGGACACAAGTTCCTCTGATGAAGCAGACTTTGATTTCAACACCTTTTGGATCTAATGGTTAGAGATTCACCCATAGTGATGAGCAAACCTGTTTCAGAGTTTGCGCCATTTTAAATATTGGGATCTCGCTGTTATCATGGTTCTCGATTACAGCAAGTTCGACAAGATCGACGTGAGTGATTCTGACTCAGACGATGAGAAGAAGAGACCGCAGGGTACGGATTTCGCACGTTAATGTCAATGATAATGCAGCCGTGCGACAGCCTCCTCCTTCCATGGACGCCTTGGATGAGAAAACGAAGGCACAGATCCTTGCTCAGAACCCCGAACTTGCTTCTAAGGTTGGATTGGATTTTGGTATCATAACGTCAAGATACCTGGACTTAAGCCAATCAAGATGACGGAAACTAATGAAAAGGACAAGAAACGAAAGCAATTCAAGCACAATGGCATGTATTTTCGCGTTGCTGCTTAGAAAATCAGGCAGGCTTATCTACGAATGGGACCAGACCATCGAAGAAGTCAACATTTATATCGATCCTCCAGCAGGAGTGACAAAGGATGTGCTGGAAATAGTTATCCAACCGAAGCGTGTATCCGTTGGCGTGAAGTCGACGCCCCCCTACATCAACGTCTGCAGCTTTCATCTATTTTCACCGTCATCAGGAAGAACTGTTCGGCCGAGTCAAAGTTAAGGAGAGCTTTTGGACGATTGGTTTTTCCGCGTGTGTTGCTATTTTGATGCGCTAGAGGATGGCGAGCTGCACATCACGCTGCAGAAGATGCTCAAAGCAGAGACTTGGGAGTGCGTCTTCATGTAAGAACTTCCCCATCGGCGATGACGCGCAGTGGTCATGATCAACTGGACCCGTTGTCGTCCACAGAAGCGCGAAAGCAGATCCTCCTCGAACGATTCCAAGAGGAGGTTGAGCGCGCCGACAGCAGATGCTGACATCGGCAGAACCCTGGTTTTGATTTCTCCAACGCAACATTCAACGGAATGGTCCCTGATGCACGGGATTTCATGGGTGGAGTGAAATACTCATGAGCGAGTAGAGTGTAATCTATGTTAAGACTAGTGATAATGACATAAGTACAGCAGCTTAGTTTCCAAAGACGTTGACATAAAACGAGACGTAGCTGCATGCATGAGAGCTATGAAACATGATTTCGTACGGATAGTACTCGCCGCCAGACTCATCTGCTGTCTGTTGCTGCGGCTGTCAGTAACCTAGCAAGAACGAGCCAACCATATAACGACTGCCGGGAATGCTTGAGTACAACTGCTCAAGTACTTTGCGAAGCTTTTGATCTGCTCTTGTGGCAGGCTACAAAGTTGAAAACTGAATGCAGGCATATACCTTCATTAGGACGGCAAGGAATCTGGGGGGCAAGCCATAGCGGAGAATTGATTCAGCAAATACACGAATCGCCTTGAGGTGCATCCAAGCGATGAAGGCATCGCTGTAGCTTGTTTTGCACCAGCGAACGAGGCTCGTCTGCATCGTTGGACGACAGAAAACGTCATCAAACCCATTGCTTCTCCAAATCAGCCTCAAGCTTTGTCTTTTCCGCCTTCTCTGCCTCTCGGTCCTCGGGCTTGAAGGCAAATTCGCGGACATTGAACCTACCGTCAGAAAGACCTTTCAAAAACATACCTCTTCTCACGCGCCTGAGACTTGAATTCATCGGCAGTACGCTTGAAGACTACAACGCGATAGAGAGCGTATTCATTGTCCTCGCTCAATTGTCTGGGCTGTGAGGAGAAAGAATCACAAGCCGACTTGGCAGAGCGCGGAACCACGAATTTCGCCAGTGACTCATAGCTAGCCAGAAATTCTTTAACGGAGTATTTTGACACGACAACGAGGAGAGTCGTCAAGTTTTCCGACTCGACGAAATCGTCCTTTGTGACAAGATCTTGCAACGATCGCATCATGAGGTTCCCTCTGAACGAAGTCAAAACGAGATCTTATGAGATAATGATACGTAGACTTCCTTGCAATGCCATTCAAAGTGCCTTTTGTGTTGTTATAGTCAGTCACTTTCGTCTTC
Source organism: Verrucomicrobiaceae bacterium (assembly GCA_027487435.1). Classification (GTDB taxonomy): domain Bacteria; phylum Verrucomicrobiota; class Verrucomicrobiia; order Verrucomicrobiales; family Akkermansiaceae; genus UBA956. The sequence continues at coordinate 12,187 of JAIYDP010000451.1, forward strand.
ATCTCTTCATCCAGTCGAGTCATTTGTTCAACAATCATGTCGACAAGTTCCTTGAGGGAGCTCTTGATTGGGTAGCGAGCCTCTTCCCACTGAAACTTCGTGAGGTACCTGTCCACGGGCGCTACTTATTGAGAAATACGACAGAGGTGCGAACCCTGATTGATAGTGGGAGCTTCAGTTGCAATCTTGCTGTGATCTCTGTACTCGCGCTCGATCTTGTGGACGACATTTTCACAGAAGATGTCGTACTTTTGAAGGTCATCTGATAACGCCATCAGCTGATCAAGAGTCCCAACACGAAGCTCTGGTATCTGCATCTTGTGGTTCACCGAAAGTTCCTGTCACTTAAGGGCAATTTGATGGAGACAATAAACTTGTTCACGTGTAGTCTTGTCTTCTAGAGTCTTCCATGCTTGATCCTTTCCATCAGCAGTGGGCACGGAAACAAGCCAATAGGTGTTGCTCATGGCGCGTTTCCTTTTATGGACAGGAAAATTGAGTAATTATTCGTCAATTTGCATGGATGCGCCTGCTAGTTCATTGGTTCCCTCCTCCAGCGGACAGGCTGCTCCTCCTCTCGTGAAGAAGTCTCCCTCAGACTTTTTGAAGCAGGTAAAGTTTTAGTTTCTCGAATGTCTTACGTACAAGGTCCTTGGTAGGCCAGTCAGCGTTCGACTAACCAATGGAGTGGATTACAAAGGTGAAAGGCGTTTATTATCCTTCTGACTTTTAGGCATTATTGTATGTCTGGACGGGTACATGCACATTGCCATGGAGCAAACAGAGGAGTACGTAGAAGGCAAATTGAAGAACAAATACGGGGACACGTTCATTCGTGGAAACAATGGCATGTCCCACAAAGAATATCTGACGCATCTAGTTCTGTACATAAGTGCCCCTAAGAGGAAACAGCAAACTCAATGAGAATTGCTTCACGTCAGTGGTTTTCAATCTCCCTGTTCCTTCCTCTTTTCCTGCCCCGTTGCATTTTGTATCATTCTTAAATCCTGCAATTCTGTTTCAAACATGCTTGCAGGCGAGGTCTGTGACTTGCGCATACCCGCTGATTGTGAAACGATAAGTTCCGACACGCCGTGAAGATGAACTGGTCAGCAAACCGAGCTCTCACCATTGCTCTCTTGTTTTCATCCTCACACGCCAATGGCAACATCTCCTCACTCCTGATTGCATATCCACTTGAAATTAGCGACTCTGATACAAGCCATATAAACAAAGCAATAATGTCAAATCCGAAACGCCTGTCCAATACACACTTTAAATGCTCCCTCAAGCCCTTCACTCTCTCGCACACTTCGTTGCTGGAATAGACTTCCAACCTTCGGATAGCTGCTGACTTTTTCCTCACAAGGACATTGCACGAGGGTTCGTTATCACCTCGAGCTCGGTTCCATCCTCAATCCTTCCACAATGCGGCCTTCCGCTGCTGCAGCGAACGAAGTAACGAGCCTTCATGCGTCCTTTCTTGCTCTAAAGTACATTTTGGAGTGTCTGTTACAGATGTTACGTCCTCTGAAACGTGTTGGGCAGAGATTTATGTTCACTGCGTTTGGAATCGAAAGTTCGTGTGATGATACCGCAATGGCTGTCGTATCTTCATCAATGAAGATATTAGCGCAATGCGCATCATCTTCGCCTCAAACCCATGCTCCCTTTGGGGGCGTTGTCCCAGTGTTGGCTGCGAGGGACCATGAAAAATCCTTACCTCTTTTGGCAGACCAACTCCTTGGCAGTGTTGATACTTCTGAGTTGGACGCAGTGGCAGTTACAAACAGCCCAGGGCTGGGGCCTTGTTTGCGGGCTGGGGTAACGTTTGCGCGTCAATTGAGCAGCCGGCTACGACTGCCCTTGTATTCAGTCAACCATTTAGAAGCACACGCATTGGTTCCGATGATTGAATTCAAAGATTTGAGACCCCCGTACTTGGTCCTTCTCGTGTCTGGCGGACACTGCATCCTCATGACCACCGACTCTGTCGCCTCCTTCAACATTCTTGGCTCGACGCTGGACGATGCTGTCGGTGAAGCGTTTGATAAAGTTGCCAGGCTCCTTGACCTCCCTCTTGAAGGTGGAGGTGGTCGCAGCTTGGAAGAGTTTGCCGCCCAAGGCAACGCTGCCGCTGTTGACCTCCCTCTGCCCCTTCGCCAGCATGCGGGTCTTGATTTCTCGTTCTCTGGCCTCAAGGCGGCCGTCGCGCGGTATGTTAAGAGGGTACACGTTCAGCCTCCTTGCTCATTCAGAAGCACGCGCCCCTGTCGCATTCGCATCGCGCAGACGTTGCCGCCTCTTTTCAGAAGACCTCTTTCGATCATTTAGCCCATCGATGCGCCCGGGCAGTCGATTGGTGCCGGCTCTATCGGCCAGAAATTCGTGATCTCGTCCACTAAACATCGTCTCGGTTGACTCCGCAGATTGTATGCGGAGGGGTGGCGTCAAATTCAAGTCTGCGAGCGCGGCTGCAGAGGGTAGTGGACATGGCGGGATTCAATTTGCGGTGCCCGTCACCTGCATTATGCGTTGACAACGGCAAGGCGCCCCCCCCCTCCGTTTGACACTCCAGGGGTGATGGCCGCATGGCACTGTGTGCTGCAGCAACGCAACTCTTCCCTCGTCGAAAACGACGGCTTCCACTACGACCCCCAGGGCATGCCTCGAGGCTCCTCGCCTTGAGCATGTTGCGTATCCTTTGTGTACTGACTTCATCAGTCACAACTACTGCTTCTTGTCCCGATCCTTGAACTCAAGGATGAGATAAGCAATGAGCCGCACCGCGCAGCCCATGCCGTAGATGATCCCGAGGTTTCGCCCCACGCTGTTCATTTCGTAGCCAAACACAACGAGGCTCGTGTCGACGTGCTCGTACAAGTTGGTGTAGTGCTCAACTTCAGCGACATAAAATGCCTCGTTGGCCCATCGCAAATAGCTCACGTAAGTCGGAATGATCAGAACGCCGCCCAATAGGTTTCGAAACTGAGGCAGGGTTGGATTTGAGCCCGAGAACATCATGTTGAACAAGACGGAGAGCACGCCAGCGATCTGAGACTGCGACGCAGGAAACAAAACGGAGATGAGGTAGCCCCATCCGACAGCGGTCCAGTACACGCCGAGGAAGAGGGCGTAGATCTGGCCGAAGGGAGAGAACGGGGTGAGGATCTGGAAGTAGATGACGGTGAAAAGGAGGACGCTGACAAGAATGGCGGGGGAGTGGGCGATGTTCTTGCCAATAAAGTAGGACGCGGTGGAATATCCTGCGGCGCTCTCTCGCCAGAAGATAACCTTGCGTTATGGTTGCAGAGGTTGGGTTACCTTCTCATTGCCAAAAATCCTGAGCGACGCAGCAATGCCAGCAAGGGCGAGCGACAGCGATGAGATGGCGGCTTGACCCGGCAAAGGGTCGTTCGTCGGCCTGGCAGCTCAGAGACAGCTGAAAGGGCGGCACAGTAAGCAAGGGTTGATGCCCGTAGAGTTGTCAAGCTTGCAAATGGTGGGACAACCATCCCTCGCAACCTTGAGGGTCAAAGTAAGGATGCACATGTTGACCTTGGGGGGCGGACCTGTGTAGAAAGAACCAAAGTTGATCAAGCCGAGGAAGACAGAGGCAAGAAGGAGGATGCCCTTACAGAGTCAGCTGGCGCTGAGAGGTTTGACAAAGTCAAAAAACAGAGCGCCCCAGCTGCGGGAGATCTGCACGAGGCTGCGCAGCATGACGACAAAGACTTGGCGTGGCAGAGAGGCGCTCTTGCGCTCCCACGGCTGCGTCGTGTCGTCGAAGAAGCCGCGAAGTAGCGCGACGGCGTCTCGCTTTGAACCTTCGGGTTCAAGCGGCACCGCGAGGGGGATGCCCTCGACGGGCCTCTTGCTGACCTTCGCAATGAGGCGACATCATTTCCAACACACATCAGCTTGGAGCTTTTCGTTCCACAAGTCAAAAAGCTCAACCGGGTCGAAATTGGGACGCTCCGGCGGAGAGACAACATCACCCGCTATCAAGTCCATGAAGAAGTCGGGGGGGTTGACGTGCTCAGGACATCGAAAACCCAAGTTCTCAAAATAACCCAGCGCCTCTTCACTCGGCCCCAGATAAACCGTCCGCCCACCCTGCCGCATCATTCCCGAAGTAGAGGGGGGGGTACCTTGCCCAACAACAGCACATCGTGGAACATTTTGAAAATTTCGTACCGCGGCTGATGGATGACGCACACTACCGTCAGGCCGAGATCGGCGATGTGGCGTAGCGCGCCACAGACGGCTTTGGATGAGGCGGAGTCGAGGCCGCTTGTCGGCTCGTCTAAAAATAGGACAGTTGGATCGGCAACCATCTCGATGCCAATGTTGACGCGCTTGCGTTGGCCCCCACTCACGCCGCGCTCTTCTTCGTCGCCAATGGCGGTGTGACGAACGTCCGTCAGCTGCAGCAGCTCCACAACGTCATTGACCATGCGGGCACGACCCTCTGCGGAGGTCGACCGCGGCAGCCGCATGTCCGCTGACAGCTGGAGATTCTCCTTGACCGTCAAGTTGCGGTGCATGACGTCTTCTTGCGGCACAAAACCGACGATCTGCTTGAACTGCGAGATCGACGACTCCTTGCCGTTGATCAACACGCGGCCAGTTGTAATGCCGTGAGGCGCCTTGCCCGCCAACGTCGTCAAAAAGGTTGTCTTGCCCGCGCCGCTCGGCCCCATGACGGCCGTCACGCGGCCGCTGCGGATCGTCCCTGTGACGCCCTGCAAGACCTACGAGCCGTGAGGATGGGAGCTGCACGCGCACACTTGTTTGCCGTTCGATTTGAGTTTGAGCCCCAAGTTGTCAACGGCGAAGTCGACGGTGAACTCTTTCTTTCGAAACGACGTTGGCGAGACGCTACATGAAGTCGCATTCGATGCCTTCGACACTTCGACGCTGGAGACCTCCTTTAAGATCATTTCGTTACCACGCCCCTTGCGCTTCTTGCGCTCGACGTCGCGTTCAATGCGACGACGGTCTCGAACCCGAATAAAAACGTTCCACGCAACGATGGCAACGATAAACGAGAGCAAAATGGCTAGAGGAGCGCCGAAGTTGTTGGTGAGATATGCAGTGCCGCGGGGGCAGTAAGTCAAGGGGCCGCATCTAAGCGTTGAGCGTTGTCAAACAATTAACATACGGGCGAGGCTGCTGAGAGCCCTTAGGGCAGAAGAACCCCTCGGGGCAGATACTAGCTTGCGCTGGGCTAGGGCAAAAGTAGCTTGCGGGACAGAGGTCTGCGAACACACTGCCAGAGGGGCTAAAGAAAGGTCAGGAGGTAAGATAAAGGGGACCAATATTGGCCCTTTGAGCAACGCAGCGACACATTGGGCATGGTGCAGAAGGACCCTGCAGGGCAAAGGGTGATGAAAGAGGACCCAGCAGGGCTTGAGCGGTGAGAAGACTCAAAAGCAAGTTTGACCAATACGGCATCAGGATGCCTCCGCTGACGGCTGGAGCACTGATGGGGTTGCAGATTTCAGGTGTAAGCGCCGAAGGATTTTCCGTGAAGGTGTTGGCAGGCGACGAAAGGTTGCATGCAGTGCAAGTGCTGTTCGACGCAGCTATGGTTGAGTTGAAGCGGCCAAGGCCGCACCAATCGCCGAGGGTACATCTTCTGCGTCAGTGGACTCAATGCGGAGGAACCTGAAGATATCAGCCCTGCTGCCGCTCGTAACAAAGTTCCCCTGCGAGACGGGAAAACCTCAACGGTCAAGAACACGTTAAATGGAAAACCTGGGAAATACGGCACAAGACAAATTGTCCCGTCAGGACAGACATCGGGGCGAGAGAGCCCAGGTTCGATGAATGGGCGCAGGTGAAAGCACGTGGATCGGTAGTTGGCATCCTCAACGCACTTGTCAGGACTGGCCATGGTCTGTGTTGCTTAGCTCGAAAAGGCGCAACTGACGCGGCGGGGACAGACAAACCCTGGAGGGCACTGGGTGCGCACGCCCATGGTGCAGAAGAACCCCTCCTCGCACACAGACGCTGCGCTGAATTTAGCAACTGCGATAACTAAAGCTACCTTCAAGTGCGCGGCTGGAGTAGAAGCCGTCGGCGAGAAACAAATCGAACGTCATCGTGTCGATGGATGGGCAGTACATGCCCGCACTGCAAGAGGAGACAAACCTCAAGCGGTGAGAGGAGGCTCCTCGAAGGCGCGCTCACCAGACGAAGTCGTTGTGGTTGGGCCGCTGTGGGGGGAATTGATTGCAAGAGTCCTTGTAAGCTCTAGTGAACGTCAATGCAAAGAACAACAGCACAAGCGCACTGCAAGAATACGTTGTTCGGGTCAGTCGACAACTTCTCGCAAATTTGGAAGAATCTGAAAGCTCAGCTGTGCCGCGGAAACAGAAACCTATTTCTTGAATCAAGCTCCCAGCGTTCGCGCGACACGGCGGCGAACATGTGGAGGGAGTTCCGGGTAATAGCGAGGTCGCTGATGCGCCCAATGAGCTGTATGTTGGCGAGGTTCTGCAAGGACGAGGGCCGCAACGGCTCAATGTCAGCGCCGACGAGACAAGGCCGGCGCTGATACCCGACGACTGTGACAGCGTCTTGGCGGCGCTGAGTGTTCCTCATGAAGATGACGTGATAGAGGAACGTCTCCATGAGGGAGTTCAGGGGGATGCTGGAGCTGTTGAGGGCAGGGAGTGCAACTTTTCCAAACGACAGCGCAGTGTCAAAAACAGGACATCCCGCCGCACCGGTGGGGTACACCGCGCTGATCATGGGGTCCCTCTCATTGCGACCAGACGGTACTCTAGTGTGTTCAGAGACAAGACTTGAAGTCAAATCAAACCGACGGAACCGAACTTGCATGGAGGTTTGCTGTGGGAAAGAGGGAGGAGGGGTGAGAAACTTCAACGGAGCAGTACGGATGAGGACGCGTTGACGAGCCGCGAGATGAAGGACCGCGGGATACATTGATTTGACACAGGGTCAAACACGGATGGCGGCTGTGAGGGGCATTGCCTGCGCGTGAGACTTCGCCTAGGCATGACTACTGCAGCAATGAGACGGGGGTCTGAACATCTTCGCCGATAAACGGTTGATATCGCGCATATTCCTCGTACGACACAATGTGCAGGAAGGTCCCCGACGTATTGCTCGTCAATACGGATAAGCTGATGCCCTGCGCGGGGTATGCAAAGTAGGAGCCACATAAATTTGGGGCAATTGGGCCTCCAGGGCGAGTGGATGCAAATTTGTGGAAGTAGTCGCCGAACACGACCGCAGACGCGATCAACGAACCAGCAGGTGGGGCATAAATGCTGGTGGAATATGACGGGGAGACGAACAGAGTTGTGTTGACAAGGCGGTAGAGGTACAGCGCAATGGAGCGGTCGGAAACGAGGCTAATCAGCGTTCTGTTGGCACCGACTTCGTTGATAAGGGCGAACTGAGGGATGTTGAAATGATGCGTGACGAAGGAGACAGAGGTGAAGCTCATTTGAGTGCCCAAATTGATGGACCAGGTCGCCGATGGAACAATGGTGGGGAGACTCAAGCGGAGACAATCGACACTGGTCAACGTGCAGGTGCCGTAGGTGATGGAGGCGAGCGGGACTGTGTAGAACTCCAGAGCAGCAACAAGAGTGCAAGTCTGCTGAGGTGATGGGCTGAAAGGCTGCCACAGGACGGTGACGATGAAAGCGTCGTTGCTCATGGTGACGGCGACATCCGCCACGCGAGACTGCGACGTGAGAAGGGCAGTAACTTGTCAAACGAGGCAAGGGGCGAAGAGATTCGAAGAGCGGCGGCCAACGCCAGTGAAGGACCAGCCGTTGAGGTAGAAGGTTGTGTCAAGAGAGAAGATTGCGATATCGGAAGCATTTGATGCAACGAGGATGGCCTTGCTGCCGCTGTAAAAGCTCTTGAGGACTATTTAAGTAAGGAACTGAGCGTTTTCGGAAATACAAGATATGGGGCCGTCAAACACCTTCAGGACCATGATGTTCTTCTGTGAAAGCATGTCTGTGAGGTAGGTGTCGGGGTTGTTTGTGCCATTGAACGGCACAAAGTTGATTGCATTCGCTGGTCATATCAGACGCCTATTCAGAGGGCGCTTACAAACAATGCGGCCGTCAAAGGTCCCAAACACAACAAACGTGATGGGGTTACAAATGGGCTCCGAGCCAGTTGTACAGCCATCTTGTCCAGTCAACTTGTAGTACGTAGAATTCCTCCACCAAGGCGGAAACTGAAGCACGGTGCTTTGCAGCGTAGTGACAGTGAACACATCCAGGCATGGAGTGGACACATCGTCTCCTCCGCATTGGAAAGAGTTGGTGAAATTAGGTAACAAGCGAGAGGACATGTCGAGGCACTCCAAGCCAATACAATTCTCATTGGGGTACTTCGCATCGGACAGGCTGTGGACGATCTGCAGAGGATTCGTCGATGTACACCAGGAAAACATGTCACCTGGAGTTGCGGGTAAGTTCATCAACTGTGATGCATATAATTTTGTTCATCATGTGTTAATGGCTCACCTAACCGAGAGACATCAAATATTCTGTCGTTGGACAAGCCACGAGAAAATAATTCAGAAGAATTAACAGCACTGGAAGTACGGCAAAATGTGCCTGAAGCGCACTGCCCATAAACGGACACGACAGCGTAAGCCACAAGGGCAAAAACTGTTCCACACTGCCTCATGACCTCAATCGGTCACTCTTTGGTGCTAACAAATAGTCTTTAGCTCGCCCAATTTCTTTTTCTCTTTTTTTCTTTTTTCATGAAAATTTGAATATATCAAGCACGCCTTGCATTCACACCCGATGGAGATTTTGAAAAGTTGTCATTATTCTTTTGTACGCTCTAAAATACTAAAGGGCAGTTCTGTTAGAGCTCGCTTCTGATGCAAGTGAATGACTCACATTCTTGTTTAACTTAGACAGGACAGTCAAGCTGTGGCCTTGTCTGAGGAACTTTGGGAGTCAAAATGTGCTGATGTGGCTATGGACCAATTGTTTCCCGTTTGTTGGCTATGGTTGATGCAAGCAGCGATCCGAAGGCAATCATCTACAATTTCCTGGTGACAGAAGGTCTGGAGCACTCGGCAGAAGAGTTCAAAAGAGAATCTGGAATAGAAAGTTGTTGTTTTCATTTGTTGTGACATTGAAGATGCTGGGGAGCTCTACCGCATAAGAGAGCGAAGCAAAATTCGTCGAGATATCTTATCTGGTGGCGTCTCTGATGCCATTGAGTCTATCAATGATATGAATGCCGAGGTTGTTTACCCAACATATTTCTAACGCGTCCTCAGCTATTGGAGAAATATCCGCTGGTTTATCTACATCTCAAGCTCCAACAGTTTGCTGAAATAATCAAGCAAGGAAATCATCTGGGCGCTCTAGAATTTGCTCAAGAAGAATTTCCTCCGCTCTGTCAAGATCATGTATATTCGGGAGACGCCAATCTCATGTGGCAGCCGGAATTTCTCGAGGAAGTTGAAAAATACATGATGGTGTTGGCCTTCGAGCATCCCGAGAGGTCCACGCTGAGCCATCTGTTTGACAAGCTTGGTCGAATTGCCGTCGCAAGTGAGACGAATGGTGCGCTGATACAGTCACTTGGTGGCGAACGAGGTGAAGAATTGTTAGGTGCCCTTGCTTAAACTCAAGAGTGTCGGTTGCTTCGTCACGTGCAGTTGATGGAGTGGGCTCAAGAGCAGCTGAAACTGAAGGTCTCGTTCCCCATGCTGAATGCGAGCGGGGATCGAGTGTAACGTATGAGTAGTCAAAGCAGATATTGTACAATGTTCAAGTGCATGGAGGACCTACGTTTTATTCAAATAATTACACATTGTCGGCGAACAGATTACTTCTTCTTGTTAAAATCCAAAACCATCTTTCGGAACTCGTCATAGCTCACCTGCCCATCCCCGTCTTTGTCAACCATACGGATAAGCTCGTCGACCTGAGCTCGTCAACTTACATGAAAGCTTCTAACTTCATCGTCGGTCAGGCTCTCGCCCATCGCCCCGTATGTGTTGTGAATGTCAGATGCACCAATAAAGCCATTTCCATCTCGGTCGAAGGTTTGAAAAGCTTCGCGAATGTCGCTTTCGCTGAAAGTTGTCATCCAAAAACGTAAACTTAAAACAAACAAATCTTTTGAGGTATTGCGCTGTTAAAATCTGGATGGCCTCTGCCGATGTGTACGAGGCTCTGTTGCAACAGGTATGCTACATCTTGCTCTGTTTTGCATATCTCGTTGTTTGAAAGATCATTTTGTGTCAGAGCTGCTGTCAAATTTTTCTTGAAATCATTGCATTAGGTAGCGTCGGGCAATCCGGTCGCCATGCAACAATCTGAGGCCGCTTTGAAGTCATTACTTGGTAGCCCGGCTTGCGTCCCCGCACTGTTTGATCGTCTCCTGCAATCCAGCAATGCTTTGGTTGGCATTTGATGACTTTATCTGACGACAGGTCCGGCAACTAGCATGCGTTTTACTTCGCCGAAGGATTTCAAAGCACTGGCCTCAACTTGCGCCGTCAGATCATGACCTCATTAAGCGTACCTTGCTCGACAGAATCACAAACGAGCCTGCATCGCTAGTTCGAAAGGCAGTCGGAGAACTCACAGCTGCTGTCGCCAAGCTTACCGTACCGCTTGGGCAATGGAACGAGCTTGTTAACCTCGTTGTCTCCTATTCTACCAGCTCAATGGAAGACCACCGAGAAATTGCGATGAGGCTCTTGACATCTCTGTTCGAGGTCATTTTCCAGCAGCTCAAGCCGCACTTGCCCAGCTTTCTTCGCGTCGTAGCCCAAGCACTCCAAGATGCGAAGCCTTCCGTTCGCTTGGCGGCGCTAAAATGCTTTTTGGCCATTCTTTTTGAAAACGGCGTGAGCCAGGAACTCACGACAATGCTGCCTCTGATTCTGCACGTGGGCCAGCGGTCGCTACAAGAGGATGACGAGGAGAGTGTCCTTCAAGTGAGGGACCGGCGTCGTTTCGTGGCGTGACGTCGGCAGGTGTTTGAGATTTTGGACGACATCATCGCAAGCCCGGAGCACATCCCCAAGACGCTGACAGACTTAGTGCAGTCTCCCTTTGTTTCTTTCCGACGCTCATGCTGTCAGGTTCATCACCAACGTCGCACTCAACAAGGATGTGGACATTCAGCTGCGCGAGCGAGCCATTGCCGTCGTTCAGTTTGTTGCGATGGAGAAACCCAAGACTTTTCAAAAGCAGCAGATGGCGCCGACCATTTTGAACACACTCTTGACCATGAGTGACCGACGCCCGTCGTTTTGACTGACAGCCCAGTCGTTGAGGAGTGCGACGAGGCCGTCGGCGAGCAAACGCCCTTCGCCATTGCTGCAGAGGCCCTTACGACCCTCTCCGACTCCCTCCCCTCGAAGCTCGTCTTTCCAACAGCCTTTGGCACCGCCATGCAGCTCTGCCGCTCCCCCAACCCCCTCCATAGGCGCGGTGCGTTTGGCGTCATCAGCAGCATAGCGCAAGGCTGCTCCGAGCGTCTCTTGAACGCCCTCCCCGACGTTGTCAGCGCAATTGGGGTCGGTCGGATTTGAAATTTTGCCAACGTCCTGACGGCCAAGGGCTGCAAGACCCCTCTCAAGCCGTCCGCGAAGAGGCTTGCATGGCCTTGACTTTGTGCTCGGAATATCTCCAACCTGACATTTTCGAGTTCCACGTGCGCAAACGTGACCCGCTGACTGACCCATCCAAGGGCAGCATCCTCCCCACCCTCTTCGCCGTCATGGCCGACGCGAGTCCAAGCGTTCAAAAGCGCGCGAGCCAAGCGCTTGAGGTTTTTTGTGATAACATGGGTGAAGACATCATCTCGTTTTTGGAGCCTCTGATGGTCCGCCTCTTGGCGTTGCTTGCCGCCCCTCAAAGTTCAGCCAAGGTCCCCTCTCCCATGATTTTGTGATAGGGCAGGAAATGGCCATCTCGTGCATCAGCAGCACCGCCTCGTCCTCAGGCTCAGCCTTTTGCCCGTACTTCGCCGTACCCCCCCCCCCCTAACCTAGCTCCTCACACCCCCAGGCAACCCTTCCGCACCTCCTCCCTTTTCTCGATTTGTCTTCGACCGCCACGCGCTCTCTAACGCCGCAGGATAAATCCCGAAGACCTCCTCCTGCGGGCGAAAGCAACGGAGTGCATTGGCATCATCCTCAACGTCTGCCACACCCTCATCACAAACGTCGACGGTTCGTTGAACATCTCCTCCCCCCCCCCTCTTACGCCCCGGATAGACGTCATGGCCATTGTCGGAAAGGTCCTCAACGGTTTCTCACTCGACTTTGTGGAGCTGCGCGAGTACTCCTACGGATTTTTCTCAAACGTCGCCGGTCGAGCTTCCCACCACTCCCCCCCCCTGATCCCTCAGAATTTTTAGGCCCTACATTTGCGCCTATTCTTCCCGCCGCAATGCCACTCATTTTCAAATCCCTCGACGCCGTCGACGGTATTTTTAGCGACTTTGGTTATCACCCCCCCCCCCTCTCACCTCACCCCCTGCAGCAGACGATGAGGACGACGACGACAATGGCCCACCAGGTCGCACCCTCCCCATGCCCACCGCCCACAGCCTCCAGACCCGTTGGGGGGCCTCACAGACAGCGAGGACGAGGACGACCACCGACCCGCCCGGCAAATGTCCGTCCGAACGGCGTTTTTGGACGAAAAGGCGTCGGGGGTGCATGCGTTGGGGGCGTTTGCGGCCAACGTTGGTGCGGCTTTTGACCAGTGAGGGAGGGAGGGCTGTGGGAGTTGATGACATGCAGGTATTTGAATGATGCGTTTGTCAAGGTTGGCAACATGTCAAAGTACTTCCACGTGAGCCCCTCAAGCCCCAAGAGGCCATCAAACTAACATCAAAAGGAGAATGTCCGCGAGAACGTGGCCACAAGCCTCGCGCGTTGACGATTTTCAAAAATGCGCTGACCCGCACAGAATTCGTCATTTGCTCGCACAAATGCCACACCCTTCCCGCCATCGCAAGCGGCGCAGTCCCGCCAACTTCAGTCAGGCGCGCGTCCCCTCCGCTGACCGCACAGCTCGATCCCCGCACCGCAGATTTGATGGGTCAGCCTCTCCTTTAAACGAATGGTTGACCCCTCAGCGCGTGTGATGGCTGCTTTGATGGAGACGGTCGAGGGGGACGACGACAAGGAGGTTGTCGCCAAGGCCGTTGACGCGATCGTCCTCGTCGCGACCAAGATCGGCGCTGAGGGGGTTGGCGCGCGTTTTTGATGTCTTTTATGTTTGTTTGATGTGGCAGATATGACTGCTGTCATTCAGAAGATCATTTTGCTTCTGAAGGAGGAGGCGGCGTGTCAGGTGTCGGAAGAGGGGGAGGAGGAGGAGGACGGCGATCACGACCAGGCGCGCCCCTCTCGACGTCACGAACTGACGCCAACAGGTCCTTATCGACGCCGTCGCAGACGCGTTGGGCAGCCTCGCCAAATTGTACGGCGAGACGTTTGCCCCCGCGTTCGACCACATCCTCCCCCATCTCCTTCGATTTACGGCATGGCTTAAAGCTATTTCTGTTAACTCGACGCAGAAACCGTCGCGATCTCCCTCCGATCGTTTGATGGCCGTCGGCGCCATCGCGGAGGTTTGCGACAACATCGGCGCTAGCTGCAGCAAATACATGCGCGTGCATACCCCCCCCCCCGTCCCCCCCCACCTCCTCAGCCCCTCTGGCCCATCCTCGAGACCGGCCTGCAGGACGCTGTGTCCGGCGTGCGCCGCAACAGCGTGTTTTGCCTTGGCGTCTTGTGCCGCCTCGCCGCCTCGAGCTGACGCCCCCAGGTGCTTTCATGGAGGGGTTGCGATCTCATCGTGAGCCTTGAATTACTCGAAATTGACATCCAGGGATTTCCCGCGGTTTTTGATGGCAATAAGGCATCTCTTTGTTGACGACGAAGAGGAGCCCACTCGCGTATGGCCTTGGCGTGCGGCTTGATTGTTGAAGTTTGCCAGGACAACGCATGCGCTACAGTCGCGCGGATGATCCTCGCCGCGCCTCAGGCCCTGCCGTACGACCACGTCCTCCCCGTGCTGTTCAAATTCCTCCCATTGCGCGGCGATTCCGTCTGATGCCCAACGCGAGCCTCACGCCGCAGGAGGAGAACAAAATCATCGTGCGCAGCCTTTTGCAGCTCTACGTCACCCACACAGCCGTCGTAGTCTGCGCACCGTCCGCACGTTGACGCCGCAGATCCTCCCGTACAGCACGCACGTCCTTTCGTACTTTGCAGACATTAAGTGTGACGAGAAGCTCGCAGCCGCTGTGCCGCCTGTTTCCGCACGTGCGGCCAGTCCTCACGCCGCAGGGGACGTGGGTCGAAATGAAGCACATTTTGGTGCAGCTGAGCGGCGCAAACAAGGCTGTACGTGGACGAGGGGGGGGGTTCGCGCTTACATTGGGAGGAATTCGACGCGATGGTTGGGGCGATGCCAATAGAAAAGGCCCAGTCGATAGCTGCGTTGCTATCTGCCGATTTTGGACATTGAAATGTAACCGAGAGATGAGATTAAATCGATTTAGGATTAGACTTGTTTGATAAGGCTACACAAGACGACCGCTCTAGTCGTCCCACTCGCCGTCTGACGACTCCGAGTCGCTGTCGTGGTGCTGCATCACCCTCTGGAACTCTTTCAGCCTCTTGTTCAGCGCAGCCTGAATGTCAACATCTCCCGTCGCCTCCTTTTCCTCCTTCGGCGCTGGCGCTTCGCGGTCCGCAACGCTTCGAAGAGTTTTCCCCTTGGAAGTGAGACAATGCTACTCCGCTTTACCTTTTTAACGTCGTCAAGCCAAGCGGAGCGAGAGACGGGTGCAGGTGCAGCCTCGGCCTTCTTCAATTGCGCGCCTCCTCGGATTTGATCCATGAGAGATGACCGCGAAGGATCCCCACCTCCCAAGGCAGGTGGGGGGGGTGGAGGGGGGCCGCCCCCTATCATTGGTGGCGGAGGAGGAGGAGCTCGCGCAGCTGCCATCGGAGGAGGTGGTGGGGGAGGGACTCCTGCAAATGGAGGTGGTGGCGGCGGCAGCGGGCCACCCGCCAGCGGAGGAGGCGGCGGAGGTGGGACTCCTGCCGATGGCGGAGGCGGGGGCGGTGGTGGTGCCCCATAGACAGGGGGCGGGGGCGGGGGTGGAGCGGATTGGGCGGGGGGCGGGGGAGGCATGCCGGCTGCAAACGGTGGGGGGGGAGGCGGGCCTCCAGCAGGCGGAGGACCAGCAGGAGGAGGGGGTGGAAGGGGGCGGGAAACGGGTGGAGGGCCGGAGGGAGGAGGGGGTTTGGGTACTGGAGCGAAGTTTGTGTCAATCGGAGCGGGAGGCGGCGACGCAGGAACTGAAGGACGCGGGGGAGGCTGCGCAGGAGCCGGCGCAGCCACGGGGGGGCGCGGCTCAGGTTTCCTCACCGCTGGGGCTGGAGTTGGGCGCAAAGACACTGGGACGGCTGCGGTGCCATCAAATCCTGACATCAGCTGCTCCCGCAGAGCCGATGGGACCTCATACAGCTGCGCTTGAAACGTTGGGTGGTCCAACGCGACTAAATGATAAATAAAGGAAGTAAGGCGTGCAGACCAGACGGCGTGGCAAGCCCACTCAGGAAATTCTCGCTGCCGAACGAGCTGAACTGCTTCACTTTGACGGTTGTTATTTGCTTTGTTGTCGAAGGTCCCTCTTTGCTGGAGCTTTTCTGATCCTCATGAGATGCATTAATCAGGCTGAGGTACATCTTTCTGAAGTTTCCTCCGATTTCGTCTGTCTGTCCTTGCTTTTTCTCGCTGCTGCATCTCTTTCTCAAGCCATTTGTCGAAAAAGAAGGCTGGATCGGTGTAAAGCTTCATAACGCTTCCAATTTCTCGATTGGCGGTGAAATAATCGAGGGAATTGAGGGCAGGAGCACTTTCACACTTCTTGAGGTTTTCTACCAAGTACTCTGGTTGAGTTCCAAGTTGACCAAGATCCATTCCATTTATCTCAGCAAATGAAGGATCCCAATCAGCCCCTTAGAACAGTGAGACTGAGTAGAACAAACATACCTGGGTTGCCAAGCAAGCTTAGCGTGTCATTGGTTTGGACAAGAAGACCATTAAGCGAGGAGATAGATGCAGATGAGTATTGGACTTTGGTTTTCAAAGCAGATATTCTCTTATTCAGCTTCACCGAATCCTGAAACAAACCAGAAAACACCTTGTACGCAGAATCTGAAAAATCTGCAATTTGTTTGATGATCCCAATAGTGGCATGCATATCCGACGCCTGTATGACTTCTACAGGATCTCCGGGATGTGCCGTGCGAGGATCCACGGGTTCCGGCGCGACAAGTTGCTGCACAAAAACCATGCCCGGAAAAAATGACTTTGTTATTTTAAAAATAACAAAAAGGTGCTTGTTATGTGCATGTAACGATTTGGGATGCTGATCAGATGCTTTCCTTTTCTGTTCAGGAAGAAGGACGAATGGTGGAAAGAGCTGACAGAGATATCGGTTCAAGATGAAGTCCATGGAAGCGCAGAAGGGATAGACTCAGATGTTTTGATGAAAGCCAATCGTTTTTACAAAGTTGGCCTCGCCTTGCTCGCTGATCATCGGATTGATGACGCCCGGGATCAGTTTGACAAGCTTATTGAATTATCCAAGCAGCATGAGTACAAACGAGGAGAGTCTGATGCTCTAGTCCAGCTAGCATTGATATCGAGGTTTCTTTTTGATTTTTGCAATGATTGGTTTAGGTCAAGTGGTGATGACGCCACTGCTCTTCACAACTTTAGGGAAGCGCTGACTATTGCTTCAATGTGCGACGATCCATCATTAGCATTTTCGTGTCTGTCCCAAATCGGATGCATTTTTCGAAATCAAGGACGGCTTCAAGAAGCTGCAACGTGCTTCGAAGAGAGCTATGAGGCTGCTCTGCGAACTGCGAACGTTGACGGCCAAGTTTTTTCGCTGTCTATCCTCGGAAATATCTATCAGAGCCTCGGTCATCATGATGAAGCTATCAGATGCCACTTCAAGTCGATGTGTGTGGAGCCAAGAAATCACCGCCATTAGTTATGAAACGAAGGTCGGTGTTTCTCGATTATGCGATCAGTAAAATCGACAGTTCTTGCTCACGACATGTGAAAAGCTGACCGTAGCGACCTTGACCCCATGCATGAAATGCGATAGCCTCTTTGACGCAAGCGGGACGAGGATCTGCAAGGGGGTGACTGTGATTGACTGAGATAGGTTGATTTCCTTTTTAGGGAAGTCTTCGCTTCTGTGCTCCTAATTGCTCCACTCTGATGTCAACGCCAACAGAAATCAGCGTAGAGGTACCACACGCTTCATTTGAAAATATGTGATACATCTCCATGCATGTTGCATCTTGTTGGGTTGATCTCCGAGCCAATACCTTGTAAGCTAACAGAGCAAGGTCCGATCTGCAGGAGCCAAAGGTTCCGGAGTGTTCACCACGAAAGCTTTTAAGAAGGGAGATCTGGTCTACCAGTCCCGCGCCGTTGCTGCGCTCAATGTGCGAACCCCATACACCATCCAAGTCGACTGGAACAAGCATGTTCTCCTCGACGACATCGCCAACTTCATGAACCACTCTTGCGATCCTTCCGTTATCCTGAAAGACAACGACCAAGGTGCATACGATCTAATTGCGTTCCACGATCTCGATAACGGTGACGAAGTTACGTTCGACTACGAAACAACCGAAAGCGACAGCATCTCTCTCTCCAAATGCCTGTGTGGAGCCACTCTATGCAGAGGGGCACTGAATGGATACACTGCCCTGGACCAGGCGACAAAGCAGAAGTATGGCCTGAACATCGCGACCTACCTCCAGAAAACGATGTGATCGCATGATTGCTCTTGTCCAGCGAATTCTTCAAATGGATTAGTAAACAAACCAACGTGCTTGCACGCAAGGAGAGGGAACTCGAACGAAGAGGTCACAGTCCTCTGAGAAGACTTTGCCTCCGTTGCGATTGGTGCATCTTGGTCTGTAAAATTACAGCAGAAGAAATGGAGTCATCCTTCGACGATGCTCGAGGTGCCCTGTGGGCTGTTGGTCAATAACTTCTCAGAGAAATGCAAAAAATTTCTTCAGGATTTCGTGAGAGGAGGGACGTACCGATACATGGATCAGCTTGTCCCACACGCTTTTTGCGTTGCCTCACTCTGCAGCAAAGCGTTGCCAATCGATCGTCTCGCGTTGTGTCAGTTCACCTCGACGACATAGCGGAGGTTAGATTGCATTGAATCTCTTACCCATTGCCGCGCAGTTCGAAGGTAACCGCGATTTTGTAGAGAAGATTGTGTCAAATACGCGGCGTTACATGTCCCTCTTTTCACAAGCAATCGACGAAATCCTACCTGCTCCAAATGTTGACGGCGTGAATTTGATGGTTCGTGTCACTGAATGGCCAGCCTGTTGACCAGGACGTCTTCGATATTTTTGCTGAGCATCGAGCGCAGGGCAATGAAGCTGCTGAGAACGCACGGATTGAATTTCCTAAGGAGCTATTCCGGAGATTGTCATGTCCCATTCACTTTTCTCACCGCCATAGCGAGGTTCAGCTGCTGCCGGAGAAGTCCAAGAAAGCAGTTCCCCTTCGGTCGATTCATGCCAACTGTATCGGACAGGTACTTGGCGTTTGAAGTCATGTAATATTTAAGCTGGTTTCTATTCGCGCAATGGTTACACGAGTTTCTGACGTCAAGCCCCTTGTCACTGTTGCAGCTTACCTATGCAATCAGTGCGGTGCAGAAGTCTTTCAGGAGGTCTTTGCAAATCAATTTTGTTGACAGCAAGGTTGTTGGACGATCGTTTATGCCAGTTGCCAAGTGCAACAGCAAAGCTTGCACGACAGGCAGCATCAGCAGGCTCACTCTCGAAACGCGCGGATCGAAGTTTGTTCGGTTTCAAGAAATTAAGCTTCAAGAGCTAGTCATGGCCGCTATAACTGATTTAACATGCGCAGCCTGACCAGGTTCCCGTTGGAGAAGTACCACGCATGATGACAGCGCATTTGAGGGGGGAACTGACACGGTCGTGCAATCCTGGAGACGTTGTTGTCGTCAGTGGAGTGTTTCTTCCAGTACCGTTGACCGGGTACCGAGGGATTCGCGCAGGCCTTCTCGCCGACACATACCTAGTACCACGTGTTGCTTTTTTCTCATCGCGAAGGATGTTTCCAACGTAGAGCGGTTGAAAGTGTCGTTCAAAGAACAGGCCGATGACCCTGCCGTCCAAGCTTTGATTGAGTCCTGTGCCTCCGGTTCAGAACTCTCCCGGTCTCGTTCCTCATTCAGCAGACATGGACTCTCGTTTGTACTCAAGACTGGCCAACTCGATAGCTCCTGAGATCTATGGGCACGAAGATGTGAAGAAGGCTCTGCTGTTGCAGCTGGTCAGTGGCGACCCCAAAGTCACAGCAGATGGCATGCGAATCCGAGGCATCCTTACGTCCTAGTCACTCTGAAATTGCAGGGGACATTCATGTGTGCTTGATGGGCGATCCAGGAGTTGCAAAGAGCCAGCTCTTGAAATACGTCACAAATCTGGCTCCTCGGGGGGTCTACACGACGGGAAAGGGCTCTTCTGGAGTGGGTCTCACTGCCGCGTTGGTGAAGGATCAATTTACCTCTGAGACAGTCCTTGAGGGCGGGGCGTTGGTGTTGGCTGATCAGGGGATTTGCTGCATTGATGAGTTCGACAAGATGGAGGACGCTGATCGAACTGCTATTCACGAGGTCATGGAGCAGCAGACAGTATCGATTGCAAAGGGAGGGGTTGCGACAACTCTCAATGCGCGTGCTGCCGTCCTCGCTGCCGCCAATCCAGCGTACGGGCGCTACAACAAGAAGAAGCGTCCTGCTGTGGCTCCCTCCGTGTCTTTTGTTGATTGTTTAGGAAAACATCAATCTCCCACCGGCCCTTTTGTCAAGATTTGATCTCCTCTTTGTCCTTATCGATGAGTTCGAAAGCCTTGATCGCTCTTACACTCAGGCCGCATCGTGAGACGGACATGAACCTCGCAAACCACGTCACCTACGTTCATCGCTTTGCCGCACCTGTTCTCAATGTCTTGTGGTTTATGATTGACCCATCAGCCCCCTCGGGCGACAGAAGAGGAGCTTTTTGACCAGCCATTCTTGCGGTTCCCGACATTGCATGTGCGCTGACACTGCAGCGCCTACATCGCCAATGCCCGTCGGATCCAGCCGATGATTCCGCCCGAGTTATCAGATTACATCGTTTCCACATACGTCGCGATGAGGAGCGAAGAGGATCACCATGGGTCGTCCTACTTCTTCACCACAGCTAGAACTCTCATTGGCATCCTCAGGTTGGCTATTGCTCTGGTTTGCCCTCAATGCTCTCTGTTGATGAACCAGGCGAGGCTGCGGCTCAGTGACGCTGTTGCGCAAATGGATGTTGACGAGGGTATTCGTTTGATGAGGGCATCGAAGGCGTCTCTCTTTGAAGATGGAACCGACGTCCCTGCGTACGTCCACGGCAGACTTCGTTTAACTCCATGCAGCGAGCAGCAAGACCCATTGACGAGGATGTACGGGGTTTTACGAAACATGGTGTCAGCGTCCGGGACAAGCCTCATAAGGTTGCGTCGTTATTCCTTTGATTGACTTGGATAGCTACAGCGACGCCCTTGCTCAATGTGAACGATTGGGATTCCAGCGGGCAGCATTTCAGGAAATGCTAGAAGTTTACAGCGATCTCAACGTCATTGCTGTTGAACAGGAGCGTAACCGAATTATGTTTGTCAGCTAGACGCTGCACCACTTAGTAAACCACCCACATTCGTCTCTGCTGTTTTTGGTCCCTATTTTTGGGACTGCGCCCATTTCGAAGACCAAGCCTCGATGAGTGAAGAGGAGCAAGCTGAACAACCTGCCGCACAAGCTGTTGCAGACACTGATGATACTGCTGAGATTGAGTCTGGAATGATGAGAGCGGCGCTTGCGGTGCAGGAAACAGACGAGACGACCGATGACGGTGCGGCTGCTGCAATTGCTCCCGAAGACGACGCCGTCGACGCAAACGAAGTGACTGCGGCAGAAAATGGCCGACTTAAGCGCCATATGAATCTTGTTTTCATTGGGCACGTTGGTTTGATATTGTATGATGACTTTTCTGACAAAGAAAGATGCTGGAAAATCGACAACGTCAGGACACATTCTGTAAGTTCGAAATGTCCCACGTTGACTATCCAGATATCTTACTGGAAAGCTCGATGATCGAACGCTCAGCAAGTATGAGCGGGAGGCCAAGCAGCACAATCGTGAAACGTGGAAATTCGCATGGGCTTTCGACACCACAGATCAAGAGCGTGCCAAAGGCAAAACAGAGGAGTGTGGCCGAGGCGTGTTCCAGACTGAGAACAAATTCTACACAATCTTGGATGCGCCTGGTCACAGGAACTTCGTTCCACATATGATTGGCGGAGCTTCGCAAGCAGATGTCGCCATTTTGGTCGGCTTTGCCCTCTGACATGTGACTCCTCAGATTATCTCTGCTCGCCGAGGAGAATTCGAGACAGGGTTTGAAAAAGGTGGGCAGACAAGAGAGCATGCACTTCTTGCCAAAACTGTTGGAGTTCGCACCCTCATTGTTGCGATTAACAAAATGGACGACAGCACAGTGGAGTGGCAGAAGGAGCGGTGCGATTCACTGCGTTTTGCGACTGATCGTGCAGCTATGATGAATGTGTCAGCAAGCTCTCTCCTTTCTTGAAGCAGAGCGGATTCAATCTCAAGACCGAAGTATTCTTCATTCCTATCTCTGGGCTGAGCGGAGTCAATCTCAAGGAGCGCATTCCCCCTGGCGTGTGCCCGTGGTGGGAGTACGTGGCTCTGTTTGGTGCACCTAACCTTCCAGCGGCCCGTCCCTACTTGAGTTTTTGGATTCTCTCTCTCCGCCTCAGCGGCTGATTGACGGACCCATCCGATTTCCCGTTCACGATAAGTACAAAGAAATGGGTACGGTCGTGATGGGCAAGCTTGAGAGTGGTGTGATGAAGAGGGGACAATCTGTTGTCATGATGCCGAACAAGGTTTCCCCGATGCGAACGAAGCTTACGCGCAGGTGCCAATCAAAGTTACCAATATTTTCGTCGAAGGTCTGGAACTGGAAGAAGCGCAACCTGGCGACAACGTCCGGCTTCGGCTGCTTGGTATTGAAGAGGAAGATGTCCGCCCTGGCTTTATCATTTCCTCTGTCGACAGTCCGGTATCTGCTGTCCGCGCATTTGATGCTCGAGTCAACGTCTTGGAATACAAGAGCATTATTTGTGCAGGGTACACGTGTGTCATGCACATTCATGCGTGTGTGGAGGAGGTCCAACTCGTTGGGATAATTGCCAAACTGGACAAGAAGACCGGTGAGGCCGTCCAGAAGAAGCCCAAGTTCATTCGCCCTGGCGAGGCTATGCTTGCTCGCTTCAAAACGTCACAACCAATCTGTGTCGAGCGGTACAAGGAATATCAACAGCTGGGCAGATTTATGTTAAGAGATGAAGGTGACTCTGTCAACATGCTTTGTCCTCACTTTCAAGGGCGCACTGTCGCCATTGGTGTCATCACCGAGCTCATATTCCCAAAGGTGGGCGGATCTGCTGCGGCATCGCAAGCTGCAGATTCTTAAATGAAAGTAAACGCTGCCTGTGACGGACTTTTAACGAACTATTGCAGAGAAATTTGAGATCATCCTTTCTGCAGAATGTCTTCTGCGAAATTAGTTAGATTGCGCTCGGGGCGCGTCCACAGTATTGTACATTACCCCTTCTATTCTTACGGTCTTCTTATCCTTTGCAGACTGCAATCACCCCTCTCCTTCAAGCGGCATACGACGGCAATGCTGTTCGATGTCAAGCGCTCATTGAGCTTGGCGGTGACGTGAATGAGGAATGTGGTGTAAGCGTTTCCAATATAAATTCTCAATTTTTCCAGGGCCTGACTCCGCTATGGGTCGCTTCTGAGATGGGGCATAGTGCAACTGTTCGCGTTTTGCTGGACGCTGGATCTATGTCAAACCTACGCTGCAATGTTATTGCACTGATTCATTTTCTCATGACCAAGCACCAGCAGACGCCACT
>JAIYDP010000238.1 GCA_027487435.1 Verrucomicrobiaceae bacterium
CAGAATTCGAGGTCGCAGGTTGCTGGCGACCAACCCGAAGGAACGCGCGGCCAGCGTCGCACTGACCGCGCAGTCGAGCGCGCAGCTGACGATGGCGGAGTCTGTGGAGTACCTCCAAAAGCCGCAGTCGATTGTACTCCTCAGCGTCATCGGCGTCGGCATCGCCGTGCTGCTGGCGCTGCCCAAGGCGCGTAAAGACGCGCACGTCATCTTTTACCTTTTAACCTGCGCGCTGTTTGGCGCGCTGTCTGTTATGTTTGTCAAGATCGTCTCCACCGCGCTCATCCTCACCTCCAACGGCGACAACCAGTTCAGCCACTGGCTCCCCTTCGTCGCCGTCGCCGCCGCCATCGCCACCCTCATCTCCCAAGTCCAGTCGCACCCCCCCCCCCCGTCGCGTCCCACTCACGCGCGCAGCTTTTTAAATAAAGCGCTTGCGTCGTTTGAGATCAGCCAGGTCATGCCCGTTTTTTACATCCTCTTCACCGGCGCCACAATCGCGATGGGCATCCTCTTCTTCCAAGAGACAAAACTCGACGGCGCCGACGACATCGCGCTCTTCGCATTCGGGTCGGGGGGGGGTGGGGGGGGAAGCGTTATGTACTTTCTTTTTTGGAACCTTTTTTTAACACGATTTTTTATTTTTTTTATTTTTTTTATTTTTCTGTTAGCGACCTGACCGCGCGCAGCATTTCTTGCAACCTTTTAGGAATCTTTTTAGTTACCGACCGCGCGAAGCTGCAGCGTAACCCGTTCTGTTAGGCGGCGTCTTTTAACTTTTAAAGAAGCGATCGGCCCGCAGGGGGCGACGGAGGAGACGAAGCTGATGGCGGCGAAGGATGACGCGCCGTATGTCCTTTGATTATGAGCCGCTTTTAGCGAGCGTAAACAGATATCAAGCCGCGTCTGTTAAGGCAGCGCAAGGTCAAAAACTAAAAGCGCGGTCTGTTAAGACAGCAGAAGGTTAAAAAACATAGAGCGCGCGTCTGTTTTGGCATCAGAGGATTCAAAAATAACAGCGCGCGTCTGTTAAGGCAGCGCAAGGATGCGCGCGCGGTCCTTGGAGGTGTTGGCGGGGGAGCGAAACGCCGCGGAGGAGGCGGTTGAGGTGAGGACGCTGTCGACGCGGACGTCAAGCGCGTCGACGAAGGTCTTGACGTAGACGGGCGCGTCGTGACCGCAACGGTTCAGCGCGAACACAAAGTCGCCGGCGCCGAACGAGGCGACGTCAAAGACGTGGATCGCGCAGAAGATGCGGTCCTTCCGCCCGCGCAGGACCGTCGGCTGCGGGTCGTCAGGGCCGTCCCTCCTCGCGACGCGAAGGGAAGAGAGCCCCGTGCAATGCACGCCAACGAATCGAACGCGGGAGAGCTCGTCTGTGGGGACGGCGATGGCGAGGGTGTCGTGCGTCCGTTCGACAACCGCCGCGTCGGGGATGTCAACGGCGACGCGGAAGGCGTAGGTCAGCTCCGGCTCGTCGGCGCCGCGCGGGCGGGTGAGGTCGTCGGGGAAGCAGAGGGAGGAGGACGCGCCCATTTGGTTTCGTTTTTGCAGCCGAGGAGGGGAAGTGGTCAATCAAGGTCAAAAGTGACCCGGCCTAATCAACGGGTAATGAGGGGCTATAGACGTCAAAGCCAGTGGGACGTTTCCTGCGAATGACTTTGGCCGTAAACTTGTGGGGGGGTTGTCTGTTAACTTTTAGAGTGGGTTGGGTGCCCCCCCCCCGCCGGGTGGGGTCGCAGAGTGGCTCCGAGGGCAGCGAAAGGTCGCGCATTTGTGGATCTGAGTGCACGTCAAATGGGGGGCGAACGGAAGGAACGCAGGGGAGGCTCTGCAAACTTCTTGTGGAGGCGTTGGAGACGAGAGGAAAGAGAGAGGGGGGGTCCCTTTGAGGAGGTCTGGGGAGAATGCGTTTTGTGGTGGAACCTTATGAAAGCGGTTTCTTTGAGGAGGGGGAGGGGGGGGGTGCAACGAAGGGGGTTCGCGCGCCGTCCGCGCTGATAGCCTTCAGCTCAGACGCTTTTAGCAGCCAATCCTGTTTCTTTCACACCGCCCTTCGCCTGCTCTAAAGAATGTTAAAAAATCTGTTAACTCATAACGGACATGGCAGCTCACGAGGTCAGCGCCGAAGTCGACAAGCTCCGCTCCAACCTCCGCCACGACCTTGACCAAGTCACGTCCGTCCTCAAAGCCGTCCGCGCAGGTCACCCCCCCCGTCCCCCCCCTCAAACCAAAAGGGGACTCCACCCACGCCACCTCCCGCGACGCCAACCCCGCCGTCGTCATGGCGCGCGTCAGGGCCGCCCTCGCCGACTCCGCCCCCCCGAAGCTCCCACCCGACGTTTTCCGCGCGGAGCTCCTGCGCTGTGCGGAGCTCATGTTGGCTCTTGGCGTCACCCCCCCCCCCTCGCCCTGACGGCGCAGTGCCCCCAAGCGGCCCTCGACGTCTGCATCGCCCCCATCCTCCGCGCGGCCCCCGCAGACGCGTCGGAGGCCTCCGCGCGCGAGCGCGTAGACGCCCCCCCCCTTCCTCTGCGTAACCCCTCCCCCCCTCAGCTGTCGGCGCTGGTCTTAAAGACCATTTCTGCCCTTGAGGTCATCGCGCACGAAGATTCAAATTTCCTCGCGCTGTCCTCCCGCGATCAGGTCGGTTCTTTTAGTTTAATTTTTTATTTGGGTCAGCTCCTTTTCTTTTTCGTTCACATTTTTTTTGTTTATTTTTTAAAGGAGAAGAAATTGAGAATTTTAATTTTTTAACTTGGCGGCAGTGCGTCGCGCAGCTGGAGGAGCTCTGCGCCGCCGTGACAGCCGCCTCGAAATTTGAGACGCTTTATTGGTTAGTTTACAACGGCAAGGAGTCGCGCCGTCGTCGCCCTAACCGCGCAGCAACCATTTCTATTTTTAGCGTCGCTAACAAAATGACAAGAGCCGGTCTTTACGCCGACGTACGATTCACA
>JAIYDP010000456.1 GCA_027487435.1 Verrucomicrobiaceae bacterium
CCTGGGAGGCACTCCTGGCAAGCGCTGTCGTTGAAAGACATACCCAAAGGACAAACAGGAACGTTCGGAATAACCCTATTGCAAGTCATTCTCCTCAACGTGGACGAAATCGCAATGAGCAAATCACCCGAAATGGAAGGGAGAATCACAGAGTCTGACTTCCATGTCAAGTACGACAACTCTTTGTTGGCAAGAGAAAATTGCAAAAAGTACGACAACTCAGACACAACGCGACAATCGGACAAGGAGCTTTGTCGCATCACGACATAAGACATTCGAACGAACGGCCAGGAGCGAGAGCGGAGAGAGAGATCAAGCTCAAAAGGATCGGAGGCAGCACTTACTGCAGCGAGTAGAGCTTTTTCAACAGAATTCGAGGAAATATCAATTCGAACAGTTGGCGAGAGAAGAACATCCAGCGATCTCAAATCTTCGGTGATGGCCCAATATTGGGGAAGGATGCCGATAGCTCCGCGCACTTGTTTCAAAAAGGCGCTCAGAGACTCGACATCGGCGACGCGAACAACATTTGCAAACTTGCCAGGGAACGTTTCCGCACTCTTGCAATCGCCTGCTGCACAACGGAGAAACGATGCTACAATACCTTTTGTCTCATTGTCCCCATCAACCCACCCAACAATGATGCGCCCATGTGCGCTCAAACTGCGCCCATTGTTGTCAGCAGACACACGGGCATCCCCCCAATCGGAAATATTTCCTCTGAATATCTGGACAATCGATGGTAAAGACAAAGATTGGGCGTTGAACAGCCCATTTGAAACAGCAACGGCAAACGGAATTGCTGCGAACGGAATCGCGATCAAGTCCCTTGCGGCCTTGAAATCTTCAACAGAATGAGGGGTGAATGACAACGTAAAGAAACTCGAGTTTGACAGGACACCCGCTCTCCCCTCCGTGCTTGGAGCTGTTAATATTTCGAATTCGGTGAGACGCCCCCTCGTTCGGCATATTCCAATTAGTCGAGCCAATAGAGCAGAAAGAAGAGGTGGAGTGCTGCCGAATAAAGTGAGCGGGGACAGTGTCCGCGATACCTCCGAAGTCACGGGACGAGATGTGCTGTTGCAAGACACATTTCGTATGAGATCCGTATAGAATGATGGCCTACTCGATGGCACGGACGAGAAGTGCGACGATATTGCGAACGCAGCGTCGCTGCTGCTGGCTGCCCAACTTAGGAACTCCATCACCAATGCCAGGGCACGACAGCTTCTGGCAGGGCGATAGCGATGAACATAAGCAAAGGTGATCGTCGTTATAGGCCAGCCATGTCGAGTCCTGGAAACAAGAAGCTCGCTCGATAAGTCGACAACGCCACTTGTTACGTCTGCAACGGCAGCCGTTACTGACTTCGAGCCAGCGGCAACACGACGTTCTGAAAAGTTGATCAATTCTGCAATAGTGACTCCCTTATCGCTGCTGGCATCATCCAATCCAACGTACGAAATCGAAAAAGGAGTTGTCTTCGTCAAAGCCAGAAGTTCGCCATTGCTACGGCCTGACAGTGCAGTGCACCATCTTGATTCCTTCAACGAAAGCGGACAAGCAGACAGATTGTAAATAGGCCACGATGGTGACGAGCTCCGCCCAATCCTCGAAGCAAATTCGGTACTGGCGAAAGAAAGGGCACCCGTAAATGCCAACGACGTTCCTGAGCCATCAGCCCTGTAGACCACGCGAATAAGTTCGTTCGGTAACAAATTCGCAATGGACGGGTTCAGAACTCGAATGGAAGTATCGTTCCAGTTGAAGACCACTCCCATAAAAATGTCAGCGAGCAAATTTAAAGAAAACACAAGGGACGTCTCGGTTGCAACAAACTGGGGGATGTTGACGATGGGAACTACTCCACATGCCAGAAAAGGCACAGATAGAACGTCAGTCCCTGCAACAGGAGCCTCCCCAAATCCAAGATCGACGTTCGTTGATGTCAGGACGCGTTGTTGCACTGCAGCCGTGCTTTCGAACGAAAGAACAAACTTCGCAGAGGGAACCCTTTCTTGAAACTGGGATGCGAGCGTTTGCAACACCCTCGCAGAGATCGTCCCAGCAATTGTGCGGATTTCATCTACATTTATCTCGTAGAGAGGAGCGCCCGCACAAACCGAATTTCGAATAATGCGCTCGCTTGGAGCCGCCAGTGTGGGCGGAAGTGGAGCGAAATTGGCTCGCGAAACGACGCCTTGGTAGGGCTCACTTGTCAAAAGGCGGACCAAAAACTCGGCCACGAAGAAGCCTTTCGATTGGCAGTCGACGCGGGTCCAGTTTGCAGCCATGACTGACGCATAAACGAAGCCGCTCAAAGGCCACGCTAATGACGAGGACGCATCCGACGCAGACAGCGAGAGCAACTGCGTTTGGGTCGCGTTTGGAGGAACAACGACGTCGGACAAAGCAGCTGCGATGGAGTTGAGATTCGCTGAAACGATGCGCCCAGCTTTGTTTCGAAGCGAGAACGTGATTAAGCCAAACTCTTTCGCGTCGTTGAAGGATAAGTACCCCATTGCATTTGGCACTGTTCGGAGGAAGTAAATAAAAAAGGCGACGGAGGGTGCACAGCGGACAACACGGCATGACGACGGCAAGGAGCAGTTGTTTGGAGGCACTGGCCACTTGGAAGGGTCGACAGGCAACGAGGAAGATCCGGCGCGACTGACAAAAGCTCTCATGTATCCAGTGGAAGGATCGAAAGGATCACATAGATATATGAGAGAAATGGGCACGTCCAAGAGGGAGGATTGTGCCGTCGGGTTCGTCTCGAGAATTGCAGGATGTCGCCAATTCGAGATATTGCCAACCATGATGGCGGCAAGGGCAGCTCTCGTCAACGCCAACTGGCCATCAGCGGCGTCAAGGTTGTGGACAACGGCCGTCGCACTCGCAAATAATGGAACAGTTGCAATGCGAGAGCGAGCAGAGAATGGTATCAACAGCCACGTTGATAAGACGAGCTCAAGCGACGGGTCGCCCGGGTGCGAGAGGTCCAAAAACTCAAAGGAGGCGTTGACTTGCCTCATGCGCTGCAGAGCAAAGAGAGATCGCATGACCACGTTGGTGCGTCGCAGTCCACCCACGTGGACGATGGATTTGTGGGTTGGATTTGATGGTGCGGCCGCTGAGCAGTGCATCAACGAAACTTGCTCCATCACAGAATTCTGAATCTCCTTTCAGTTTCAGCAAGACAAAACCGAGCGAAGGATTACTTGCGGCATTAAGGTGAAGCCAAGCTCATTGGCGCGGCGGCTAACGGCCGAGCTTGAGTGCACCCAACTCAAAAATTTGGAAAGAAGAACCCAATCACTGCAATCAACGGCTTGATCCGTATTCATTGTGATGTACGACACCCTCGCTAGGGGCCATGCACCCGCTGTGCCCGCGTTAACGGGAAGAGGCACCTCAAGCTACGGCATGAGATGAGGAAGTAACATCGTCGAATACGTTTGATGATATGTCATCAACCACATCCATCAAAGCCATCTCGATGCTCTTCGCATTGGCCTGCACAAGTCGGCCAGCACGATTGCGCATCGAAGCCACTGCACAGTGGGATACCTGGGCGTCCACAAAGTTGATGTACGCAATCGAATAATGAGTCATTTTGACAAGGGATGCGATCGTTGAGCTGACCCCAAAAATTCCATTGCACTCCACGCCGGCAGCTGAAGACCCCGTCGAGCCACATGAGCCTCGGGGTCGCACTGGCCAATTGACTGCGCTTCCGATCCCCACGCTAGCTCTCCACTGACTGCTTTCTGCAAAGTCAGGCACCAAAAAGAAACCGCACCCGAAGCAAGTGCAGCCGTGAACACGTAAGTTGTGCGGCTGGGCTCAGCACGCGATCCGACAAGAATCGTTTCATTTGGAAGCAGATGACTTACCCGAGGGTTCAGAGATAAAATCCTATGGTCGTTCCATCTGTTCACATGGCCCAGATAGATAAGAGCTAGAAGGGATAGGTCAACGACAAGTTTGTCTGTCACATCTTGAAGCTCGGGAATGTTGTAAATTGGGACAATAGAACCAGAAACGATGGGAAATATTCTGACAGTTGCAGAGGAAGAGTCGTCAGTGGGAATGCTTGGCTCTGACTGGTTAGCAGTTGGCAGCCATTGGACCTGGAAGTCGTCGTCCGTTGTGAAAAAACACGAAGAAGCGGAGGATTGCCCTGAATAAGGGATGGGCGGAAACATGGAGTACGACACAGACGAATTTGGCTCAACAAAAGAGTACATGGCGGAGGCCTCTTGGAAGAACTGGACCGAGGATGTCACGCCGCAGCCGAGGATGGAACTCGTGATGTTTTGCTGCGCTTGTACATTTAGCAAAAAGCATGACATGAAGATCTTCCAGCATATCCCAATGCTACGAAGGGTGAATCCCATGCACTCAAGTGCAGCAACAGCTACGATGACGATTTTGATTTGACGTATCCTTCGAAGTGAAAGAAGGTTATCGACCCGCCTGAGCAAGCTTTGGATTGAGTCCTTCGTGCTTGAATTGTCAGGAAAGCTAGAATTTTCGAACGGTGAGCATGTGTGGATGCGTTGATTTCCGTGAAAGGTAGGCACAAGGCGACAGCAAACAGAGGAGCTCCAAAACAAAGAGAGAAAGGTCCTTTTTACAAAAACGCATTTTTATGTCTCTGATCGCTGAGAAAACTCAAGGAGGTGCACCTGCAAAGCAAGAGTAATTTAGGAATATTGTTTAAAATGCAGAGGCTCAGTGGTTTGATCTGTGTTGGTACCTGCTTTAGCACTAGCAATCTAACTCAGTAGCCATTGTCCTCTGTTCTGGAGCGTCGGTTGACTTCGCAGCTTCATTAATCATGTCCGGTCAAGTGCAGCTTGCGCATGACTATCTTCAACCTGTCTATGAACAATCACAACAGTCTGGAAAGGGCATGGACATCAACCTACTCTATTTGCTTGGAAAAGCAAAGCTGGCCTTGCGTCATTTCGATTGTGGCTCCGTCTTGAGGTCTGTTCTAGACAGAGACAGCTGCAATTACGGAGCTCTTGATGCCCTAACTGATCTCTCTCGAGTCACTGGTGACTACAATGCGGCTGCAACGTATGCCATCACAGCAGTCAGTTGCAATGCATCGATATCAGGTTTGGGAACTTTTCGGCTCCAAAACTTCAGATGGTTGGAAAAACGCTGCCGTTGCATTTCTTGCCCTCGACATCGTCCAACTGGCACAACGGTTCGCTCGAGCAGCTTATCGGTCTGAAGAGATTAAGAAGTCTTATCCGAAAGCGTTTCTCCTGAGCCAGGAATCCTTGAAATCCTTGCGTTCAGTGAGATCTCGTCCACCAACTTCGTAAGAGGTGCTGGCATCCTCCGCCTCTACATCCGCAGCCTCGCGCCGTCAATGGGCTTGTCTGCGTCGTCTGTGATGAAGTGGATCCATGGCGACGTTGCATTTTCGTTGTCTCAATTTCCCGAAATGGAGAAGTGCACGTTCGTAAGGGCTGTCGTGTACTTTCTTGTCGCACTTCAAAAAGCTGCGTTGCCGCCGCCATGCGGGCCGCATGAGATTGCGTTTCGAGAAGAGCTTATTCGCAGCGGGTGCGAGATTGCAGCCCTGCATGCCATTGAGCTCGGGTTCAGCGCTCAGCAGGTGACTCGTTGACATCCAGCCCCCTCACGGCTCAGCTGCTTGTCCTGGCCAAGCGCAGCACCGGAGCTATTTTAGCAGAGGTGAGGCCATCGCCTTTGAAAACGTCCTTCGAGATTCGAGGCAACGTTCTTTCCCTTGCGTTTGTGTCTGCGACAGGATTTTCAGCTGTCACGACCACGGCGAGGTTTTTGAAAGACATTTTCGGTAGTTTCGACCGCCAACTCTTCAAAGTTGTCTTTTCTTCGACTCGTTGACGTTGGAGGTAACATGCGTTGCGCTCCAAATTCCCGATGGGTCAGAAGTCAATGCCGTCATTCAAAAGAGCTGCAGCGCCTATGTCATAGCGGAAGCAATGACCGACTTGGTCAGGATTGTGCTTGCATTCTGATTTTGAAGGAAGTGGCAACGCGGATCAATGGCGAGAGAGTTGATGTGCTGCTGGAGCTGTCAGGGTTCGTTACGTCCGCAAGGTCTGGAATCGTCCTTCGAAACCCTGCACCCGTCCAGGTGCTTCCGTTTTGAGTTTGTTCTGATTCTCAGGGCCACTTCCACGGGTCTCCGATGTCTCAAGGATCTCCAGCGATTCAGGTGAGTTCACCTTGTCGGCGCTCACGTCCAGTTCTTTGTCTCTGACCCACTCTCATCTCCGCCCGACTTCGTCGGCTACTTCCAAGAAAAGCTCCTCTTGGTTCCCTCGTCGTACCTCGCCAACAGCCACTCTTCCCTCCCGAGACCTGTATTTCCGTCAGAGACCCAAGTCGAGAAAGAAGCCCAATTTGCGAGCTTCAACTCTGTAGCGCCGCTTCTTCGGCGTTGACGCTGCAGCATTACAAAGTCACAGCAGCCCTTCTGAGAGCTTGGAAGTCCATTCTCTCCCGTGTCGACAATTCCTCGCTGTGGATTCTTGACTTCAACAACGACTCGAGCCGCTCGTTGCAAGCGTGGGCCAAAAACGTTGGTGTTCGACTTCGTTTGTCGCCTATGTTCGACCCCTCCGTTGAGTTTGAGAAGAAATCAAGAGCACATTTGTTCCTCGATTCTTTTGTTTTTGCCGCGCACACCACGGCCATCGACGCGTTGTGGGCGAACGTCCCTATTGTTGCGCTGCCGTCAGAGGTGTTTGCGTCGCGCGTGTCCTGCGGTATTTTGTCTGCTGTGGTACAAGCACACTCAGCCTCAATTGACGCGCTAGTCAATGAGCCATCTCATAGCGCGAACAGGGGCGGATTACGTCGACCTCGCCGTCGCCATCGGTCGGTCCAGGCAGAAAGTGATGTCGTTGAAAGCAGAGTAAGGTTTGTCAAGCCCCCCTTACGGCAAAGTCTGTTCGAAAAGGTCTCTCAGGCAGAGCTCTTCTCCCCTCGGCTGTGGACGCAACGGTTCGGGCGTGGGCTCCGCATGATTTGGGAGGCCAGAGGGCATCTGCATTGCGTGTTGAAGTGAGGGCGCGGCTGTGTTTACGCTTGGAGATGACTAGTTACATGTGTTCACGACGAAAGCTATAATCTATGAATGTCTCAAATCCCGTACGGGCGCGACGCGCGCAGTTGTCCTTCGCGCGCCCTCAGAGCCCGCAGCTTTGAGTCCAAGGAGTTCAAAAAGTCATCGCCAATGCTCTTGCGAAGGAACTTGAGGGTCAGTTTTGTTGGATTTGCGCTCACGTCCGCTGTCAGGGGGTGGTGCGCCGAATCGTCAACAAACAGCGCGCGGCTGACGTCAGACACCGCATTGTCTCGCAAATTTGAAGCCTTGGCGGGAAGTGACGAAGTAGAGGAGGGTGGAGGGGGGGGCCTTCTCTCAGCCTTCGCCGTTGTGGCCGCGGCTGAATGGGTGGCTCGTGCGCTAGACGGCCTCTGCGATGCTGTGTTTTGTTGCTCCAGCTTGCGCGACACACGGCCTTCTTCTTGGTGGGTGACGGGAGATGGAAGGAAAGCGTCGTGATGAGCCTTTGGCTGCGGAGATCCGCTCAATGTCGGCTGACCTTGCGACTTCTTATCTCGGGTCTTGTGGCCCTCCGTGGCCGTGCTCTTGCCGGCGCGTGCGTCATCCGGCGGATGACGTTGCGCTGGCTGACTGCTTCCATCCGGCCGCTTGATGTTGGCATCATGCTGTGGCTGTCGACTTGGTCTGGCGGTGCCAACGCGACTAGGCGACTCTCTCTGCGCGGACTTGCCTCGTCGAGAATTCCTCGAAGACTTTTCGCTTTGAGAGGAGCTACTTGATGACCGCGATCGCTCCTTGCTGCCGCGGGATGACGACCGACTTCGTCCCTTGCGCTCCCGCTCGCGAGACAGATCCGACCGAGTGCTGCGCGGAGATTCTTCTCTCCGCCTGTCGGCCCACTGCGGCCTTGACTTCGCCCTTGGCGCCAATGACGTCTCGACGAGCTGTGGCCGCATTCGCCTTGAAGTCTTCTTCTTCTCAATGGCCCTCCTTTCGTTCTTTGCAAGCCTCTCCTTTTCTTTGGCAAGCGCTTCGGCTGCTGCCTCAGCTTGTGCGAGGGCTCGTTCGGAGTCAAAGTAAATAGCCTCAGCCTCTCCGTCTTCAGCGCGATCGTACTTGCTAACAAACAGACCTTTGCATTGCGCAACGTGGCGATGGAATTCCAACGCTCGTTCGCCAAACGCAGCGATCCGGCGGCCGCACCGCCCGCAAACCTCCTTGCCGTCCACAACCCCTTCGGCTACAAGCCGTTCTTCGAGAGCGACTCTTGAACGAAGCGGAAACATCGCTTGCAATCGCTCCGACGGTTCCAAGTCAGCATTTAGTCTTGAGAGGACTGCCAGGGACACAAAGAAGCCTCTGCGTGACAGAAGCCTCGGCTCTTGAGGGCTTGGGTGCCTCTTGAGGACGTTCGTGAAAACCTGACGACGTGAGCTGGAAGCTGGAGGTATTCGATTGGGCGCACCCGCAGGACGTGGTGAGGCCGGACGGCGCTCTGAGGCGAGGAGAAATCTGAGATTGCGCGGCGAAGCTGTTGGAAGCTGACGGCTTCGGCAGCGGAGGTACGGTGGGCCTTGCCGAGGCCGCTGTAAGCGTCGAACAGCTGCAGAACGTCAAAAGCACCACCCCCCCAGCGTACCCTCTCCAGCGGAGCCTCAAATTGAAGCAACGCGTCCTCTTCTTCCCTCGACAGCAAATACTCTTTGTCTGCCTCCGTCAGGTGCGACCAGCGACCAAACACCTCGAACCTCAAACTGCGAAGGGTCGAGCCCCAAGCTGTCAATTTCGTCAAGAGCCTCCTCCCGCAGCGCCTCCGATTCCCGCACCAGCTCCGCCCGCATGCGCTGCGCATCTTCGTCCCTGGCCATGATCGCCTCCGCCTCACACCAGAGGCGCTCGCTGTGGCGAAGACGCTGCACGGCGTCCTTCACTCGCAGCTGCGTCTCTTGCTGCTCGGCCTCAACCTCCTCCCGCTCCTCTTTTTGCTTGAGCTCCTGCTCCGCAAAGAAGTGGCTGTACGAGTCCGCAAGATCTTCGTTCACAAACTTATTCTTCCGGACCTTTCTTTCCTCCAGAGTCATGTGCTGACCCTCGCACTTCTTGAAATGATCGGGAAACGCTGCATTGTCGACGTGGAAGCCACATTTGGGGCACTCGCGTTTGAGAGATGCGACGCCTGCTGAGAGGAGGAGGCGGTGCACCGTGACCTTGTCTTGGAAAGGCAGAAGGCGTTCTGCGACGACGTCTTCAGGGAGCCCGGTCTCTTCTGCAAGCTTGAGCGTGATGGCAATGACGGCAGAGTCAAAGCCATCAAAATCAAGCTCTTTGAATTCGTCGCAGCTGGCGTGGAAAATCTCGACGAGTTGTTCAATCGTCAGCAGCTTCCTTCTTACTCCCATGTCGTCCATGCACTTCCTGAACTCAAGGAGATTCAGAGCCGGGGCTTCGCGGCGCTCCCCTCCAACGAATTGCCGCGAAGGATCTCGGCACGCGTACGCGTCAAATATCTGCAGCAATTGGATCAATCTTTGTCAAACCCGACGTCCCTGATGATTTCCTGCCGCTCTTCCTCGCCGAAGGACTTCCGCTCGTGGGGCTGTCTGGGTTCCACATCTCCGTGGGCAGTAGACTCGTCCCCACTCGTTTCTCCATGGCGAGAAGGCCTCACCCCGATTTTTTGGCGCTGAAGAGTCAAAGACAGCTTGCCCGCCCTGCCTACAGTTTTTAGAGCACGCAGCACAATGCCTAGTTTCCTATGTAAACTCTGCTCATAGTCCGGCAATCTTTCTGCATTGGAGGTCCTGTGCTGTCAACTCGAAGGAGGCGAAGGACCAGCTGAGAAAGTCGGTGAGCAATTTTTGGTCCTGTGAATGCTTCCTCTTTGACGTAAGAACGCTTTTCTCGGCAAAGCACCCCCATCCCGTTCAAGCTTTGAAAAACGTTAACAGCTAACAAGGACGCCTCTTTAAATGACTTTTGAGTCATGACGATTTTCCATAACTCGTTATTCTAGACAAAATGTGATATTTCAATGCAAAGAAAAGGTCTACGACAAGGACAAATGAGTAGTCAAAGCGCTTCTTCAGGCGGAATGAGAGCAATGGCTGCGAAAATCTCTGGATGGAAATCGCAGCTGAGGTGAAAACTGATTGAAAATGAAGGCGAGGAATGAAAGAAAAGAGAGTTCTTGGCAAGTTCAGACAAGACGTCTGAAGGTCTCTGAAGTTAGAGGTATGCATGGGCAGAGAGCCGTGAGCGAAAGGACAGGGAATGGAGGGGAAGGAAGGACGGAGCTGAGGAGAGAAGGCGAACAGACTCTTGGTCATGGGGGATATGCGCAAGTAGGAGCACCCTGCGCGTGTAGGAACCTGAAGCATGACCTCGCTTGGCAAAACCCAAGTGATCCCATTCAAATCACTTTCACATCAGTAAGATTTTACTTCATCTGAACAATCAGACTGTGTTGTCTACACACAGGCCCGGCAACGGATATTACTAAGTTTTACAGGATAGAGCAGCCCTTCTTCTTCTTTACAGCCTTCTTCTCCGGCGACATCACAGCTCGGATGGCTTCGTCAAACACAGTCTTCAGGCCTTTCTGAGTCAACGCCGAGCACTCCAAATATTTGACGGCGCCAATGTCTTTCGACAATTGCATGCCCTGAAACGTAAGAAAAGAAGAGTTGACAAATGCCTGGGCGGACGAGATTGGTGACATTTTCTGGTCCTTGAGTTTGTCAATGACTTTGGGATCATCTCGAAGGTCCAGCTTCGTCCCAACGAGAATGATGGGGACGCCGGGAGCGTGATGATTGAGTTCAGGAACCCACTACGGAGTGAATTAGAGTCAGGGCCATTCAAACCTTGGCTTTGACGTTGTCAAAGGACGCTTGGCTGATAAGCGAGAAGCAGACCAAAAACACGTCAGTTTGAGGATAGCTGAGGGGCCGAAGTCGATCATAGTCTTCTTGGCCTACCATCTTAACAATAAAATAACGCTAAATCACCAGCGGTATCCCATAGACCAAGGTTCACAGGCTTGCTGTCAACCATTACATTTGCAGAATAGTTGTCGAAAACAGTCGGAATGTACTCGCCAGGAAAAGCGTTTGTCGTGTCTTCGGAAGGTTAGATGTGACCGGAAGCAGAAACTTACAGGAGATCAGCATACATGTCTTACCGACCGCGCCGTCCCCAACAACGACACACTTGATACTTTGTGCCGCCATGGCCCAACTGGCACAAGTTGAATGGCTGCCGCAGGTTGTCAAACTTAAAGACCAAACCAACATCCCCAAACGATTTTGGACCTAAAGTTGTTCCATTTGCTTGTTTCCTATGCAGAAGGCTCTGGCCTCGCACAATCCTCCAGATCCAGCCAAGGAAGCCCTCGAAGAAGAAATCGCTCGAGCGCACGGATACACGAGGGCTCAGTGGCTTGCTGTGCAAGAGCACGACCGATGGGGCCGGATTTTTTATCAGCCTCACACGATTTTGCCGCTGGTACTCTTGGGGATAACTGGGCTCTACTACGTGTTTCATTTTGAGACGACAGACTCCGTGACAAATTCCAAATTGTTTTGTGTCTTTGTCTAATTTTTACGTTCCAGGGGCATTGCCGCCATGGTTTTCGTCTTTCTGTTATATTGGTCTACCTATCGTTCAACCCCCTGACAAAATAGCGCTCTGCAGCTTCCAGATGGTACATTCATCCGCCCCCATCCCGTCTTCTGGAGGCTAGTGACTGGAGCCTCGTTAGTGTATCTGCTAGCAATGGTTTTTTTGCTGTTTCAGGTGTGGTCGAATCTTGAATTGATTGAGATGTCAGACCGCAGACGACGCGAGGCAACTTCTGAAGTACATATATCCCGATCTCGGTAACCTTTGTGTGGGTAAAAGTAACACGACAGGGGTCAAGTTGGAGGACAGGTCGTACGCCGAGGACTGTCGGATTTACACTCCTGATAAGGTCACAACACTCAATGTCATGCAGCTCTGATCGCCCCAGGAGCACCCCTTTCGCAACGTCATTGACACACTGTTTGACGAGTTCATCATCGCGCACGTGTTGGGGTGGTGGGCGAAGGCCATCGTCTTCCGCAACACAGCCGTTTCGCTGGCCCTCAGCATTGGGTTTGAAATGATGTCTGCGCAGTATCTCTTTGTCTTGACCCAGTCCAGGGAGCTCACGTTCAAGCACTGGCTGCCGAACTTTAAAGAGTGCTGGTGGGACTCTGTACCCTCCCTCTTGCCGATCTCACCGCTGAAGCTCGTTGTCGACCTCTTAATTTGCAACATGTTGGGTATTTGGCTCGGCAACCTCACCTGCCATTTCTTCTCCATGAGGGTACTCCGTCTGGTCCCCCTTTCATACGGCAGCGATACAATTGGACCGGCGTGTCCCACATTCCCTCCGCAAAAGGCAAAGTCACGCGCGTTCTCGCCCAGTTCACTCCCGCCTCGTCTGCCGCTCTTTTTCCGACCGACTGACTGTATGAGATGGGAGGAACTCGAGTGGCATGTCAGTGGCAGCCCACGCCGCTTGTTTGCGCTCATGTTCATCTGCGGCGCAGTTGGCTGCACTTCCTTCCCCCTCCTCACGCCCCTTAGGTCCTCATTTCTGAAGTCAACGCCTTTTTCCTAAAGACGGTGTTGTGGATTCCGCCACGCAACTTGATGAACACGTACCGGCTGTTCCTCTGGTTCGGCCTTGGCCTCATTTCGACTCGCCAGTATTATCAATACGTCTGCGACAAGTGCGTCGAGCTGTTCGAAACGTGACCGCGCAGGCGCTGCCGACGCCTCGGCCCGACTTGCTGGATTGCAGTCGCAATAATTGTCACAGAGGCGCTTGTTTGGATCAAGTTCGGGAAGTCCCTCGTCGTCGGGTTTTTTCTGAATGCGAAGGGGCATGTTTGATGCGCCGTTCCCAACAACTGTAGCCGCCTCGTGGGCCACTGCCGTCGTCCTCTTCGCCCTCTGGCTCGTCTACTTCTTCCTCATCAAGCGCCCAAAGGTGAAGCCTGTTTAAGCCTCGCCAACGGCAGCCGACGGCTGTAGCGCGTAAAGTTTTGAATTTGTTTAATTGCTGTACATGTCATCAAACGCTACTTCGAAGAGCCATCTCAGCGCTGCCTTGCGTGCGGGTTGGCGTCCACCCACCGCCGCAGGTGCTCGATGATGCGAATCGTCTTGCGATGCGCATCCTCCAGTTCCTCCACCTTCGACCGAGCGCGCATCAACATTTCCATCCCCCTCTTGACCTCCGCGCGCGCTTCGCGCGTCCTTGCCTCAAGCTGCGCGCTAACAGATTTGGCTTTTTTGCGTTCAAACTTGACTCTCGCTTGCAGAGACTCGAATTTCCGTCTAGAATCCGCTGCAGCGTTGCGGAGCTCCGTCAGCGCCTTCATGGCGCCCGCACACTCCGCGGACAGCTCGCGCGACTTTTCGAGCGCGAACTTGACCCGTTTGATGACGTCGCTTCGCTTCAGAAACACCTCGCTGGACGCGTCCGACTCCTTCTTCAGCGCGTCCGCCGCTCGATCCTTCGTCTGCGCGAGCGAAAGCAGCGACGGCACGGCTTTCTCCTCTGCTGCCGCTTTTTTTAACAAATCTGCCGCCTCTTGCATCTCATCC
The DNA here is from genome assembly GCA_027487435.1 of Verrucomicrobiaceae bacterium. Lineage (GTDB taxonomy): Bacteria > Verrucomicrobiota > Verrucomicrobiia > Verrucomicrobiales > Akkermansiaceae > UBA956. The sequence goes on from JAIYDP010000456.1 coordinate 13,718, forward strand.
CGCGCACGCTCCCGCAGAAACATCGCCCGCGCGCTGTGCTTCGTTATCGCGGCAGCGCTTTGACGCGCCGCTGTGGAGAGTTTCGAAAGGGCACCTGCATCCATTCCTGGGGCTTGCACGCCTCCTTTGGACGCTTTGATGGCCGCCTGAACCGCCGCAAGCGTCTTTTCCTCGTACACCTTGCTTTCCGCAAACGCTGCGGAGGACGCCTTCTTCTCGACCGTCGCCTGCACGCCATCAAGCGACGCCTTCTTGCGCAGCGACGACGCCTCGTCCCGAAGATTTTCGGCGACTTTCTTCAGCGAGAGCGCCTTCTCGTTCAACGCGTCCCCTTCCATGCGAAGCTGATTGGACTTGGAGAGCTTTGAGAAGCCGGACCCCGGACCACGCTTTGCCTCTTCGATCGCCTCGTCTGCGATGTGTTTAGACGAGCTGACCTCGTCAACGCGATTCTTCAGAATACGGAGCTTCGCATTGTCCAAGGCAACTTCATGACGTGCCTTGGAGGCCATAGACATGAGCGATGATGTCGCTGAGTTGTAAATGTGTGAGCGATCCTGGAGGGCCCTCAAGGAAGAAACCTCCCTTCGTCCTCGCGCAATCAGGCTCTGCGCTTCCGCCTCAAGAGCCTCCTGCTGCTCAATTTCGCTCTCCTCGCGCAATGAATGGATCGTCTGTTCCTGTATCTGTCGCTCAACATCATTGAAAGCATTTCCACTGCAAGTGGCCAAGAGACAACAAATGAAAACAGTCACCAGCATCAGAATTAACAGCGAGATTCCACATAGTTACAATGACTGAGTTGCTGGATCAGGACGAGATCAGAATGAGAAGGAAGGCCCGGATATTGGCGTCTTCGCAAGAACGGATGAACAAAGTGTTAAGTCTTAACTCCGACGATGCGCCAAGGCGCTCACAGTCAGCGCCAGAGACCTCCAACTCGTCCGACTCTTTCCTCGCGCGTACTTGCAGCGAGCCTCTGAGTCATAAGCCTCTGGCTACAGTGGCTACAGATCCATCTGAAGCTGAAGCTGCTCTGGCAGAATCGCAAAAGACTGCAACAGACATTCCAAAGCCTTATTCTGCTCCGCGAGGACCCCCTCAACGGCCGAAGCCTCTCCCGACCGCGGACCGGGCTCGGATTCTGTTTGCTGTCGTGTTCGGCCTTTTATCTGCAGCAGCGATCAAATACAGTTCTTTTTTTCAGACCAGCAATGTGCCCTGGTTGATTACGTTTGTTGCCGTGGACGTGAGCCTTCTGTCGCTGTTTTCGAAAGCAGCAAAGGCACCTACCCCCCAGATGTTGTCAAGTTTGACTCCGCAGATGCCCCAAGCAGTCGCGGACGAGGTCGCATCGCCACATTGGCTCAACTCCCTCCAGAGAGTGTCCTCTCGGTTTTCAACCGTCAGCCAAGTGGCGTCTGACGCCGCGACCTGTGCCGTCGCGCATCTCGTCGTGCTGCTGCTTTGACGCAGCGCCACGCCAAGGTCGTCTTGTGGCGTTGGCCCCAACGCAAGAAAATAAAGTGAATGTGCTGTCCTCGGTTTCGCGCAAGTGGTCGGTGCGCGTCGCCACGCGCCAAGAGCGCGGCTGCAGGTTTGGCCTGGCCCTTCGCCTCTGCTGCCGCAGTCCGCGTCGTGCGGCTGCAGCGCGCTGAGTCGCCTCTCACCGCTCTCTTGGCTCATCAATTCGAAGGGCCATTGAAGGGAGCCGCCGCTCGGCGATTGTGGGGGCCAAGAGCTGAGCGCAGCCCCCAAAATCTTGCGGCGTGCTGTTTTTTTCAAACTCAGGCCGTCCTGACGTCAGTCCCATCGCGCCTTCGGCTTGTCAGCACTCTCGCCGACAGCCACATCAAAGAGCAATGATGTCGCCGGGTCAGGAGCGCAGCGCCGAAAGCTGGAGTTCGCGCACCCCCCTGACCCGCACATCGCGTCACTTGTTGGTGCTCCAACTTTCAACGGCTCCAAAATAAACACTTTGCACATCGACCTACGTTACACGTGCTCGTGCCCAGTCAGCCTCGCTGAGGGCGAAGCCACCCCCGTCACTTTAACAAACAGGCCCCCTCCTTTTAAGCTCTTAGGGCGCGCAACAGCCTCGCTCGTCGCAGGCCTCGGCAAAGCCACCGCCCCTTCCGCCTTCGGCTTGGCGCTGCGCACCCGCCGCTGCGGCAAGCCAGCGGCCGACGACGCACGTGACGGCGACATACGAAGGGGGGGGGCCGAATTTGAAAACGGCGATGGCTCGGCGAACGAAAACGCGCTGGCGCTGGCGCTGGCGGAGTTGCGCATGGCGGCGTTTTCTTCCGCCACGGCTTTGAGGCGACCCTCCAAATCCTGCGCCGCGTCGCGCCAAATTCCCGCGGCGGTGTCGCCTGTCCAAATTAAAAGAGGATCCATTTTTAACCTGAGGCGTCCTTGCGCACGGCGGCAGCCTCCAGTGCCGTGAGGTGGCGGCTTCTCTCGACGGTCGCAAAGAGGCGCAGCTTTTCTGACTTTGACGCGCGCAGCCGCTGGTCCGTTTCCCAAAGGGACTAAAAAGTGAGAGAAATTAGAGCAAGCCCTGCCTGCAGCTGCTCCGCAGTGGCGAGAAACTCCGACGCGCCGAACGAAGCGAAGGAAAGCTCCGACCGCTCCGGCGCCGCAGGAGATTTTTCCTCCCGAGGGGAACGTTCGACGACGTCTGCGTCCTCTGCGCGCGCTAAAAGCGCGTCCACGTCTCCTTTATCTCTGAAGCGCGCCTAAAGCCGATCAAACGAAACAATGAAAGGCCATCAATCATGCCAAACCGCAAAGCCACAACCCAACCCACCCCAAGCGTCCTGCACGTCGTGACCAGGGCGCTGATTTCTTTTTGGCGCGCGATCTTCCACCCCATCAGCTCCTCCTTCTCGCGCTGCAGCACCGCAAGGCTCCCCCGCAGCTGCGCGCACTCCAGCCGCACCGCATCCAGCGCCGCGAACGCGCCGTCCACCTCCGCTGGGAGGCCCGACAGCTTCTGCTGGAGGGAGTACCTAAAGTCATTAAATTAAAAAGGATTCACATTTGTCGCTTCCAAATTTGATGGCGCCGAAATTCAATTGCGGAGAACCACCCCCCCTACTCCCGACGAGCGCGACTCACCGATTTTGAAAAAGCTTCTCCGTTTGGGTCGTGACTTCAGACGCAGCGCGCGCCTGAAGTTTCTTCGCCGCGCCGAAGCGCCATTTGTTAAAAGAGCGCCGCATGCGGATGGAGTCGCGCAGCTGCGCGTTTTCGCGGCGGAACTCCGCGGTGTCATTTTCGACGTTGACGTCGTACGTCGCACGGGACTGTGCGGAGGACTGCAACGGGTTACGACAGCGACGAACCACAAAATTCAAACGCAAGAACCCCCCCCCACCCTCTCATGGCGCGCCGCGAGGTAGGTCGGGTCCTGCAGCTCCCCGACGTAGATCTGCCCGTCGGAGATCGCCTTGCGCATCTCCTCTTTCATCTCGCGCGCGTCAGACCCCCCCTGTGTGCGCGCACCTTGCTCTCCTCATGCTTGCAGTTCCTGTGGAAATTCGTCTTTAGCCCCGTCACCTCCGACGACAGCGCGGTAACAAGCTCCCTAAATTCCCCCTCAATGAACGACCGCACAACCCCACGCCGCGCGTTCAGCGCCCCCACCGCCACCTCCACGTGGCGCTCCATCGCCGAGATGCGGTACTGCGCCTCCGTCGCGCGGTCCAAAACCATCATCCCAACCTCCCTCTCAAACCGCTCGTGCTCCTCCGCGCCGCGCAGCTTCTCCGTCCAGCCGTCCGCGTCCGTCGACGCGAAGAGGTCGAAGAGGTTTCGAAGGATTGCGTCCATTGAGCGCACCTCCTTCTCGATCATGTCCGCCATCCAGTTCTGGGGGGGGTGAGCTTTTTGGGGCTGGGGGGGGGGGTTACGTTGATTGATCTCGACAGAGCCTCGGCGGCTGACTCGAGGGACAGGTTGGGGACAGTTAAAGTTGAGCCACGCTTCTTTAAATTTAAATTTCGCCAGAACGACTCCCAAGCGGCGCCGATGGGCCGCCTGACGGCGACGTGAGGGCTGTGCGCGGCGTCTGTTAGCGCTGCCTCAATGGACTTGTCAACGTCAAAGTCCTCCGAGTCAATGTCCGAAAATGGGGTGGGTTTTGTGGCTTTTAGACGGAGGACCAGCTTGTGGTAGACGCGACGGATGGAGTTGATGGACTCATCAATCAAATGGCAGTGGATCCCCTCCACAAGATCCCCAACCTCCCGCGCCAGCGCCGTCGAGCTTTCGCCCTCCCCATCCCCTCCCCCCCCTTTGTCGTCGTCGCCGCCTATGCGCCGCGCCGCCTTGACTTTGACGCCGTCGTGCACGCGCTTGAGTTCGAACAGCCCGGCGCGGGTGGTCGGAAACGAAGCGAAGCGAGCGATGCGCATGGCGTAGCGCAAGCGGAGGAGGTGCAGGGCGAGGGAATCCATCACAAACGAGCTCGAAATATCCGCGGCCTAGAAAATGAGCCCCCCCCACCCAATCATGCGCGCACTTGCTGCGGCTGCTTCTCCGCGTAAACAGAATACACTTTTAGCGTCTGCGCCACCGCATTTTCTAGCCGCTTCATCTCCGTCTCAACCGCCGCCGTCGCAGACCCCCCTAACACCCCCAGCGCCAACGGCTGCTCTAAAAATACAAACGTCTCCGGCGACGGCGCTGTGTCGACGCTACATGCGCTAACAAACCCCTAACAGCAAATCAACACGGCGCCCCCACAACCCCCACCCTGTCCGAATGAAGCAACGGCTGCCCGCGCCAAAAGACGTTCATCGCCGCGTCGCCGTGGGCGGAGGCCAAGTGGCTGATGGCCCAGCTGATGGCGGGCACGGAGTCGGTCGACCCCTCGCCGACCATCGCGACCCGCGCGGCCTCGTACGCGCGGACGCGGAGGAGGAGGAGGTACGTGCGCTTGGAGTCGAAGAACTTGGCCATCTGCGGGGGAGGGGGGGGGGTTAGATAGAAAGCCAAAAATAGAAGGAGATGCGACGGCAACTGACGTCGATGGGCTAGCGCATGCAAGGACTTAACAAACAGAGCAAAATTAAGTCAGAGCCGTACTGTCGCGGTGCTCTCTCTATTTAAAAGCGCAGCGCTCTCGTTTTTAATTTTTGAAAGCTCCATCGCCACCAACGCAGCCCCCGCCTCCGAATGGCGCGAGCGGAAGCGAAGGAAGAGGACGATGTCGTGGAGGTACCGCACGGCGTGGAGGTACCCCCCCAAAATCTGCGCGTCGGAGCAAAAGTCGTCCAAAAGCTCCTCCGCGTCGGGGAGGCGCCAAAAATTCAAAAGCTCGTCGCCGGCGGAAAAAATTTGGAGGGAGGGGTTGAGTTTTAATTCTGAGGGGGAGGGTGCTGCGGCAATGATGTGGCCGATCGATTCGCTTCGGAGCGCGCGCAAGTGGCGGACTTCGCGCCAGACCTGCGAAGGGGGGGGGCGGGGGATGAGATAATGAATATGCTCAAATTCCAGAAGGGCGCACCTGGACGATGAGCGCGGGGTTGCGGAGCTCCGCTGCGGCAGTCTCTGAGAGCGATTTAAACCACTCAACCGACTCAACGGGCGCAGTCACGTGACCATCCTCGGGGGCAGTAACAGATCGCTTCACATACGCTTTTAGCGCCTCCGGGTGGCGAAGAAACCGCGCGGAGACGTTTTGGCATTTTGAATCGTCGAGGGGCAGCGCAACGTCAATCCAGTCTTCGCTTCGCTTCGGCTTTGAGCCTGACGCTGCGACGAGCCGCTTGTGGAGGAGCATCATGGACGACCCTTCACTTCGGCGCGATTTCATTTTGATTTTTGACAAGTTGACCTTGCTGTCAGAGGCCGTCTGTGCGTCGAGCGCGACCTAAAATGTAAAAAATAAAACGTAGAAACGCCGGTCACACGTCAACCCCCCCCCAACCGAAAACCCCCCCCACCTGGTTGTACATCGCCGCGGTCGCGTAGAGCAGGCGGTCGGTCCCCTCGCTCTGGACGGCCTTGCGCAGCCACTCGCGCCGCTCAGAGTCACTTAACAGATCTTTTAGCCCCGCGCACGTTTCGAAATCTATTTCCGGTGGCGCTGTGGTCATAAACGTAAAAATCCCCAGCCCCCCCGCTTGGATCGCCCCCATCGCCAGCCGCACGCGCGTGCCCGCGACGTGACTCTCCCGCCCCCTTGGTGCGACCTTAACAAACTCGTACTGGCCTTTTAGGACCTCGCGCAAATGCAAGTTTTCGACGGCGAGGAGGGCGAGGTCGCGGCGCAGGCGGAGAAGTTCCAGCGCCGTCATGAGAGCGAACTGCTCGGGGTCTATCGAAAGGTCTGCCATAGACCCCTCCCCCATCGTTCGACCGACCTGCATAGTTAGCGGAGATATTTCGCTCGGGGGGGGGGGGGGACCTGGCGAACGACAACGCGCATGGCGGCTTGACTCTGCGAGCGGCTGAGGCTTCTAGGCCCCCCCCCCCCCGATTCGGGTCGAGGGGGCTGCGTGGCGACGGCAGCGACGAGGGTCTCCCACACGAAGGGGTTGTCGGCGAGGGGGAGGGAGGGGCGCATGGCGGGGCGGTCGACGAGCGAAGCGAAGCGAAGGAGGGCGTCATTCCACAATTTGGCGATGAGGCCGAGGACGCTGCGGCGGATAACGACCATTGACGCAACGGATTTTGAGTCGTGGGCGAGGGCAACCTCTGCGACGGCGTCGGAGAGGATGGAGGGGACCTCCACGAGGGCGCCAGCCGCGGTAAAGACTTGGCAGGAGAGAAAGTTGAGCAAGGGGTCGGCAAATGCGCCGGCGTAGAGGGGCGAACGGTCGGGGATTTTGTGGCGGAGGCGAAGGGATAGAAGCGAAGGGAAGGCAGCGAGGTCGGCCATGTCGTGAAACGTTTCGTTTTGACAACGGCAAGTTGCGGCGTAGGACTGCTCGTGGCGGACGACGCCCTCAAACATCGAACTTAACAGTTTGTTAAGGTCGTAGAGGGCGATGATGTGGTCGCGGTAGTTGCGGGTGAAGTAGGCGCCGTTGAAGTCGACGAGGGGGCGCTCTAAAATCGTGTCGACGATATTCTGCAGCAGCCGCTGCCTCTCCACCACCTCCACCGTCGCGAACAAGACGCGAAGGAGCGTAACAAGCAACTGTTAGGTATGTTAGAGCTGCACGCAGCGACGACCCCGTCGCCATGTCATTGTCCAAAATACGAAATATATTGCAAATGAAAGAGCCAATCAATCAAAAAGCCAACTCTGAAAGAATACCCCCCCCCCCCCCCCCACCCCCCCCCCCAACTCTTGAAAACCGCGCGCCCCCCCCCCCCCCCCCGCGGGGGCGCCCCCCC
>JAIYDP010000480.1 GCA_027487435.1 Verrucomicrobiaceae bacterium
CAGAGGGGGGGGGGGGGGCAGGAGGCGCGCACGGCGGCGGGGAGGGCGCAGACTTGGCGGAAGCGCCTGCGGACGGACCAACTGCGGCCAGCGTCGCGGACTTTGATGGCGAAGACCTGCGGGGAGGGGGAGGGGGGGGTCAGCTGCGGTGAGGGTGCGCGCGAACGGTCACGCTGTTCTCCCTCAGTGCCGCTTCAATCGTCAGCTCCATGACGATGCTCTAACAAACAAATCAATTATTATTTAATTTCATGCAGGCCGAGCTTCTCCGAGCCGCCGTCGCGAGGAGCATCGCCCCCAGCGTCTGCGCGCTGACGTACGGCTGCCTCCTCCGCCACTCCCGCGCCCTCGCGGACCAACTTCGCGCCGCGCCGCACGAGCGCGTCGGCCTCTTCGCCACCGCCTCGGCTGACTTCGCCGTCGCCCTGTGGGGCGTTTGGCGCAGCGGAGGAGCTGCAGTGCCTCTCAGCCCCCTCCACCCCCCCTCTGACGTCGACTACCTCCTCAAACTCGCCCGCGTTGACGCAATCGTCGCATCGGCGGCACTGGCAGCGAAGATAGCCCCCCTTGCGGAGCGCAACCGTCTCCGGCTCATCATCGCCCGCCCCTTCGAGCCCCTCCCCGCCGCGCCGTACAACACCCCCCCCGGCGAGGTGGCGTGTGACCCTTCTTCGCCCTCACTTGTTGTGGCCACAAGCGGCACAACAGGCCGACCGAAAGGCGTCGTCCTGTCGCACCGCGCCGTCGCAGCGGCCATTGGAGGCGTTGCGTCTGCGTTTGGAATCACCGCCGACGACCGCATCCTCAACCCCCTCCCACTGCATCACGTCCATGGAATTGAGGCCGCCTTGTTGGCGCCGTTGTCCAGAGGCGCTGCCGTCTCGCTTTTGCAGGCTTTTGACCCTGCCGTTGTCTGGGCGCATCTTGTTCCTCCAAGAGCACCTTCCTCAGTCTTCGATACGTTGGCTGCCAAGTCTCCACATCACGCCGACGACGTGCGAAAGGCAGCAAGACAGCCTAGGTCGACTGTAATAATGGGTGTGCTCAGTTCAGAATGGTTTTTAACTGAATACAGGCGTGCCAACAATGTATGCACGACTTCTTGCTCTACGCGACTCTCTACCAAATGAAGACCAAGATTGGCTTGCAGAAGGTGCCCAAAATATGCGCCTTGCGGTAAGTGGGTCTGCGCCGCTTCCTCCCAAGCTGTTCAGCCGATGGCGCGAGATGAGTGGGCATTGTTTGTTGGAGCGCTTTGGAATGACCGAGGTGGGATTTGTCCTCTCCAATCCATTGCATGGGAGTCGAGTTGCAGGATCCGTGGGAACACCCATTGCAGATGCATCTGTTCGGATAGTCAATGAGCGGGGCTCTGAATGTCCTATCAACGATCAAGGAGAACTTAGGATCAAAGGCCCCACGCTGTTTTCAGGTTATTTTGACAACCCGGTCGCGACCAGAGACTCGTTTGATGTCGACGGTTTTTTCAAAAGTGGTGATATCGCGAAGAGAGATGAAGAAGGTCGCTTCTGGATCGTTGGGCGTGCAAGCGTCGACGTGATCAAGAGAGGTGGTTACAAAGTGTCAGCTCTTGATATTGAGAGAGCTGTGTCAGAAATTGCTGGTGTCCATGAGGTTGCTGTGGTTGGAGTTGAGGACCATACTTTGGGGCAAAAAATAGTCGCTGTGATCGCTCCAGTTGTCACTGGGGCAATTTTTACCTCTGCTGATCTCAGATCCTCTTTGAAAGGTTCATTGCCACCTTATAGTCTCCCAGACGATGTTGTGCTCGTTGGAGCACTTCCGAGGAATGCAATGGGCAAAGTGAACAAGAAAGAATTGGCGAGATCAATCAGAACTGCCGAAGAATTGATTTAAATTATGATGTGACATTTTTCTTGTTGGATAGTGAAGTTGTAGAGATGTCAGGACATGTCAATCAATGGGCTGCATAATTTAGTTTTCGAGTCACGATAACTTCCTTCCATCGTTTCGTCAGGCTTTTTGGAAAACAACCAGGGTTAAATTTCAGCATGAGAGACCGCTGTCTGCCAATGTTGAAATCAAATTTGGAGACAACTGCTTCCCATCGTTTCGCCGGGCTTTGAAATGGCAACTGTAAGGATTCAACCATAAAACTCGAAAATAGACCAGCAATCACACTCCAGTACTTTCTTCATTCCTGCATCCCATACAATTTGATTGCCGGCCTACGTGCCGTTGTCGAGGTCAGTCCATCCTTCATTCGTGGTTTTGACGGAAAAGGTCACTTCAACTCTTTCAAACCTCCCGGAACGAGTTCGAAAAAACAAGACAAGTGAGCAGACATTGGGCTTTTGACCAAAGAAGCTCTGTAGCGGCTTTCATCGCACCTTTCGAGCCGGATACGAGTGGAAATGCTATGGCCCCATCCTGACCCCAAGGAGGGGGCAGCTTGAGATGTTTCATCGTTCGTCAGAACAACAAACAGATGACATTTCTCCGCGACAAACCTATGAGGTCAGCGGTTTAGGTTCCGAAAGAAGCGACTTCAATTTTGTAGCAAAGCGCATGAGTTGTTCCGCTCGTTCGACGAATGAATGCTCAGACCTGAAAGGCGCCGCTATTGAATCGATAACGACGAGGCCGATGCTGTGTCGGATGAGCAAGCTGTCAAGTCCATCCACTCTGGCAATGTCAGGATTTGTACAACGAATATTGACAAAGACTCAAGCTGCTGAATTGTCTGACAATGGACAATTTTTAGATCTTCTTTCAACACTTTTGAAGCGAAAAAATCACAATTCTTTCCGGTCGATCGAACGGACAACAGCGACGACATTCTAGAGACGGTGTCACTCCACAACGACACATTTTCCCCACCGCTGAGGAGAGAAAGCGTGCCCTGTGTCGACGAAAAGGACAGAACAATTGGATTCTTGATTTCGTTTTGTAGTGAAGAAGTTTGCCATCAAGGAGTGACATAATTGCGTTTTCCCACTACCAGAACATCCAAAGAGCTTCAGGGTCAACGGGTCCAAACGAACTGAACCTCAGTGATGGAGCCAGGAAGAAGGCCTCCACGGGTTGGACCATCGAAGCTGTCCAGCCCAGTGGGCAATCGAAGGTGGAGTAACCCATCGAAATCACTGTCCAATAGAGACAGGCAAGAGATGAAAGGAGGTGCTACAGCCGCCGCCACAGACTTCCGAATTTGTAGGGACCGCTCAAACGAGCAGTGCAGCAGGGATGACACCTCATACGGCGACCGGAGAAGAATGTCCTCCAGCGTCAGCAACGCACCCTCTAGCAAACGGCGTGAGTGCGCAAGGAACCTTTGTCGAGGACAGCTCCAAACTCTTGCAACTCCTTCATAGAAGCCAACATTCCCGCCAAATATTACTCAAATTTCCAAAATTTTAGTAGTTAAACAGGGCTTTTGCAGGATGATGGTGCGTGTTGTCTCAATCGCCCTCCTTTTTCTGCAGCTTTCTTCGGCGTTTGTCGTCGATACGGACTCAAACCGCATCGTTGACGAGCACGGCCGCGAGCGGTACTTCCGCGGTGTCAATGTTGTTTTCAAAGGCTGGCCATGGCTACCCAAAGTCGATTCGTTTGATCCTCAATTCTCCTTCGCCGAATTCGACAGAGACCTCCTCCAGGCCTGGGGCTTCAACGTCGTTCGTCTTGGCCTCATGTGGCCCGGCTACGAGCCGCAACGAGGCGTCTACAATGAATCGTACTTCGGTGCGCCCCGTCCTCGTCATTTTAACCCCCCCCCCCAGATGAGATCGAGCACATTGTCAACGACCTCGGACGGCGCGGCATTTACACCCTCCTCGACTTCCACCAGGACGACTTTGCGGAGCTCTTTTGCGGTGAGGGCGTCCCGAATTGGGCGGCGCTCGTCTCTTCGGCCGCCGCGCCATTTCCGGAGCCCGTCGCGCCGCGCTACGCCTCCGACCCCGCGGGGGTGCCCCTCCCGTCGGAATGTGTGCGGCACGACTGGCCCTCCTACGCCTTCGCCGCGGCGCTTGGGAGCGCCGTGCAGAACCTCTACGACGACGTGGGGGGGCTGGGGGCCGCATTCGCCGAGTTTTGGCGCCGCGCTGCTGCGCGATTTAAAAATAACGACCATGTCATCGGATACGAGCTCATTAACGAAGTCTCTAACCTCAAAAAATCTGACGCCGGCCGCAGCCGTGGGCGGGAGACATTTACAAGGCCCCGTCCCTCGTTTCTTTTGCTTTTGGTCTTTAACTCACACCCCCAGCTCGTGCCGGGCGTCGCGGACAAAAAGAACCTCCAGCCTTTTTACGACCGCGTCGCCGCCCAAATCCGCACCGTCGACGACGAGGTGTCGTTTCGCCTTTAGAAGCTCATTTTTCCAGAAGCTAATATTCTTTGAGAGTGGTGGGGCGCTCTGCGGCTGCTCTGATTTCTTAAAGTCACGTGGGACGATTTTGTTACGGGCTTTGACAGCGTCCCCGGCGGTGCGGCGTACCGCAACCGCAGCGTCCTCTCGTATCATTACTACAGGGTTAAAGAATAGAAACTTGAGCTGACCGCCAGCCGCCCAACTTTGGCGTCGATCAGGCGCTTGACGAGCGCATGCGCGAGGTTAAAAAGCTCAGCTGTGGGGGCTTTTTAACCGAGTTTGCGCTCGGCGGCGTCAACGACGCGGTTCCCGCCATTTTTTGAATTTTGGCGTCTGACGCGCGCAGGATCTCCCCGCGCAGGTCGCGACGATGGCGGCGGCGGATGCGCGGCTGCAGTCGTGGATCGGCTGGTTGGGCACCCCCCCCCCCCGAATTTGATTTAACAGGGAATACAAGCCTTTTGTTAACATTACGGGCTGGGGGTGGGGCTTTTTCTTCCCTAACGGATCTGTTAACGCAGCCGTTGTTAGCGCCGCAAGCCGCCCGTTCCCCCGCGCAGTTGCCGGCCGCATGCTCTCGCTTCGCTTCGCCGAAGGGAAGCTCTCCTTCACCTTCGTCGCCCGCTGCGAGGGCACTGCGACGGAGGTCACCCTCGGCGCCAGTTTGGGGGGGGGGGGGG
>JAIYDP010000477.1 GCA_027487435.1 Verrucomicrobiaceae bacterium
ATGCCATGCATTCTCTGCTCAGCAAACTAAAGGAATCAGAAAGGAGTATCCAAATATGACAATGTCTCGAATTCCAAAAGTCTCCGATAGCAAATATTGCTTCTCTCGAAGGAAATTAGGATGCGCAATAGTCGGCGCAATGGCTGGCGCCTTGGCCTGTCTGCGTCAGCACAATAGTAGACTCAGAACAGAGGGTTGGAAAGCGAAAAGCAACTTCGGGACGAATAAGTCGTCAAGAGTAAGCAGGAACGATGATAGATGTTGCCGAGTCCATGGATTGATGCGGTGATCGGATCCACTCCTGCATTGTTAATTGTATCCCGAACCTCACCACCCGAAGGGATGGCTGCTAACATATGCGACATGAAGTGCCACAAAAGACAGCATGGCGAGCTTTCTGGCGCAAGCCGGAGAAAATCGAAACAGGCGGGAACAATCGAAACATGTTGATTTGGCTATGCTGTCACAGGAGTAAATGTCAAATCTGTCGAGAATTGATGGCAGTGGAGAACGCAATTTCACAATTCCTACCGCAATGAGGAAAAGGAAGAAAGAATGAACCCGAAGAAAAGAGCAGCACAGGGAGAGCTAGCTGGATTGCATTCGATGAGGAAGGGAAGACAGGTTCAGCATCTGATGCGATGTACGAAGCTGGCATGATGCGTGTTTCTTGAAATAGAAATGAAGACAAGTGGTCCTTTCGCTCGAAAATTTCTGGATGATTGCACACCTTTCGGAACTGCATGACCATGTTCATCAAATGCAAAAGCTTCCGGTCGGATAGCGATGACCTCTCTGACACCAATAGCTTCGATTTGGAGGAGAGGTTTCTCTTCAAGCGTTTGTACACGTCTGCTTGCCTCAGCGAGAGATCGCACAGGACTTCATGTTCATACTGTCACAGTCAAACAGGTTAGGACCTCTCACTTTTGGAACCATCTCGTTCTCTACGTCCTTCTTCACACGCCGAAGCATAAAAGGTTTAAGAATCATGTGGAGCCGCTTGAGCCAATCTAAAACAATGAGAAGATATTTCGAAGTTGCAACCGTCATTCAGTTTCGTCTTGTTTTCTGCATGACTTTCAATGTCCTTCGCAAACCAATTCTGAAACTCCTCAAAAGAATCAAACAGCTCTGGCATGAGGAAGTGCAGCAGCGCCCAAAGCTACGGGTTAGAGGCGCAAGTTCTACACAACCTCTGCCATGGAGTTCTGAATAGGAGTGCCAGTGAGCAGAAGACGGTTTCTACACGTAAATCCCATGAGAGTCTTCCATCGCAGACTTCACATTTAAGGAGCACATGAAGTACGCACCTGTTGGAAGACTTAATCGCTTGTGCCTCATCAAGAATGACGTATTGCCATTTGACGGAAGAGAAGTGCTTTTCATCCGATACTATCAATTGATAGTTTGTGATAAGCACATGGAATGGAGCGTCTCGAGTTGAGAGAAGCTGCGGATTGCTCCACATTTTCCGAAGCAGCTTCCTTTCCTTCTGAGCCGCCCCGAAGTACGGCAAGACCCGAAAAGCCGGATAGAATTTTTGAATTTCTGAATACCAGTTGTGCATGGTGGAAGTTGGTGCAATGATTAGGTATGGGCCCCAGATATCTTTCTCCTGTCTGGGTGAATACTAATTTCAACATCATCAACCTCTGCGAGATGCGCTAGAAGCGCAATTACTTGAACGGTCTTACCAAGACCCATCTCATCAGCGAGAAGACCATTCACGCCCTTGCGAATCAAAGGAGCAAACAAAAGCGCAATACTTGCTCATACAAGCTGACAAGCCAGTTCAGTCCTTTCAATTGATAGGGCTTCAGACTTCCGACCATGCCGATAGGTTGTCGTGTCGCCATCTGCTCTGGCATGCTTGATGGATTCGCCATTGCATCGACTTGAATGTGAGAGAAGCGAAAAAAGGAACTTGCGCGAAGCACTTTTGGGCACGCGATCACCTCGTCGCCGCCTCAAATCCTCGTCAAAGCTCCTGACATGCTTTTGTCTAACATCTATCGAATTTTGTGCCGCAGAAGTGGCATCTTGATCCATTTCACGATCCGAATTCGCAGCGATCAAAATTGGAGCTGGTTGTGGCGTATCCTGTCCCAGAATCATTGCCACAGCGCCCATCTTCTTTTTCATGAAATCAGACACCAACTCGCTCTGCCTCAACAAGAAGTTAATCTTGCGGATTTGTCTCTCTCGTTCGCGCATGACTTCTTCGCTTCGACGCTTTTCGAGCAGTTCTTTCCTCTCTTTCTTCGCTATGTCGACAAGATCACGGTCGTGGCGCCTCCAATAATTGAACACCTCGAACGTAAGGTTTGCAGGTTCTTGTGTGAATACTTCTCTGGCCACTTTTCTCCCTCGCGCTGGAGCGTCCTTGGCCAGTCGCTGTGTTTGAGCCCCCTTCTTGCGGACAACGCGCTGTGCTGCTGAGGCTTGTCGTTTGGCCTCGAATTGGAAATTTTGCCAGAGTTTTTGAATGTCACGATGCTAGCGAGTTATTCGCGTGCGGCCCTCCCAATCACCCTGGTTCCCATTATTCTGACGATTGCAAGCCACACGTTTCGACGCTCTCGGTCATTTGAAAACGGAACTTCACTTGACAAAGTGTCATCCTGGCCAGTCAGCTTAACAACGAAGCTGCATACAGAAGAAACCAGCTTGCGACGCTTTGCCACCTGCTCTTCATCGGTGCCACCAGTGTCTTCCTGAACCTCGTCCACAACATCGAACACAGAGGAGCAAGGAATATCAGCGTCAGGACCTTTGTCGGCTTCTTCGATGACAGACAACTGCCTCGTAAGCGACTTCAAGTTTTCCATTACCCGTCTTGACGGCATGGAGAGACGTCGTTTCCTGTGCCTTAACAGAATCCTTCGATATGCAGTTTCACTCAAATCTATCGAAAAATCCACTCCCTGCGCTCTCAGACCACAATGTACTACGTCTAACATGTTTGAGGATAGAATGAACTTCGCCATATTGCTTAGATTTGTTAGCAGCTTTCAGAGGTAGTGGGCGCTGTTCCAAAGACTTTCTGACAAGGTCTTGATCAAGAAACATAAACATGTTTGACTCTAACTCAGAAAGAGGTGTCCTTGGTTTGAAAACCTGAGGTGAGGAAGTAGCGAGAGAAGGTGAGGCGATGTCTAAGGACTTCGTGGAGAACTGCTGATACAAAGCACTCAATGATGCAGCACTGCTGGCAAGGGTAGCTTCGAGTTGAGACACGTGAGCGCTGACTGCTTTGGCACTCGGTTGCGGCATTGCATTCTTCGACTCAACTTGAAGAAGTGCAGATCTTTGTAACACTGAAGGATGAGGTATCCTTAGAGATGAGCCATCGATGTGTGCACTTGATGATGGCGATTCAGTCTGGCCCCGTAGAAGGGATCCATCTGCAAAATCAAATGGTAGGCTACAACAAGACCTTGAGCGTTCATGGCAACTCTAACAGAGATCACCCATGATAGTTAGAAAAATGGCACAGTTTTTTATCAGCTTCATTTCTTTCCTACTAAAATGCAGATAATTCAAAGAAAAGAGAAAGAAAAATAACCTCAGCGATAATGTGCAAATCCAGAGAACGAAAAAAGTGCTATTAACAACGAAATCCCACTATAGTTATGTGATGTCAAGCAGCTTGGGCAAAGTTGTTGACAAATTTGTAAGATTTCCAGCCGGACTTTTTGACTTGAAGAAATTGGGGGAAGAAATCGGCAGAGGAGCTTTTGGTTGCGTATTTAAAGCTCTTAATTTGGAGACTGGAGATGTTGTCGCTATAAAGCAGATTGCAATTCATAGTATCCCGAAGGAAGAGCTCGCATCTATCATGGTTGGAAATGATTAAGATGCATTAACTTTGTAGAGTGAAATTGATTTGTTGAAGCAGCTTGAGCATCCCAATATCGTGAAGTACCTAGGATCCAAGAAGACGAAGGAGCACTTGAATATCATCCTGGAATACGTGGAGAATGGCTCCTTGGCGTCTACCATCAAAAAATTTGGAAGTTTTCCAGAGAGTTTGGTTGTTATCTACATAGCGCAAGTTCTCCGCGGACTTGCGTTCTTGCACGAACAAGGCGTTATCCACAGAGACATCAAGGGAGCGAACATCCTCACTACAAAGGAAGGGCACGTAAAATTAGCCGACTTCGGTGTTGCAACGAGAATGAAGGACTCGGACAAGATTATTAATGAAGTCGCGGGGACACCGTATTGGAGTGCGCCAGGTTGTGCTTTCTTGACTGTACAGTGGCCCCCGAAGTGATTGAGATGGCCCCTGCTAGCACAGCCTCCGATATCTGGTCTTTGGTCATCATTGACAATGTCTGACCCGGACAGGAGTGTTGGGTCCACCGTCATTGAGTTGTTCCATGGGCGACCCCCCTACTTTGAACTTGCACCACTCACGGCTCTATTTCGAATTGTTCAAGACGATTGTCCCCCACTCCCTCCAAACATCTCGGGGGTAAATGTATCCCTACTTTGTGATTTGTCCAGCCCATGCGCGACTTCTTGCTTTTGTGCTTCCGAAA
>JAIYDP010000424.1 GCA_027487435.1 Verrucomicrobiaceae bacterium
AAAAATGTTTCAAATACACAATTAGCGACAGACCCAGCCCTGTCTGGGTGGGTGGGGAGAAGCTATGGGAAGTTCCGCAGACTTGAAAACAGAAAATTAATCGGGAGTGGGGGGTATGCTGCGGGTTCGAGCAGCTTGCAACCAGTGTTGGCTTGCCTCCTCTGCCGCATGGGCGTTCAGAAGATGGTTGCAAAAAGGAATAAGAAGGGTCGAAACGTCTTCCATGAAGAGGCAACGGGAGAGAAAAAGAAGTGAGGCTTGATTTACAAAGGAGGAGGCACACTGGGCCCATCCGCGTTTTTGGGAGCGGGCGATATACTTTTGACTTGTGCTGTGTTGAAAGTCCCACACGCACGTTAAATCGTGAATAGATTGGACGCGGGCTTCCTACAAAGTGGGCCTTGAAGCGAAGGGGGAGCAAGCCAAGTGGTCAGACATCTGTGCACCACAATTTTGGCTTCGAAATAGTGGTGCGGCTGGAGTGGCGGAGTTGCTAGGCGATAAGGCCATGGTGAGGAAGTTTCCCTGACATCTGTATACAACGCTTCTTTACGATGGCGACGCTGCCCAAGCTTTCTTTAGCCCTGTTCCTAATGCGCAAGAGGCTTGCGTGCATGCCTTGCCGTTGACTTGGAGGAGCTCACACCACAAATTGGATGCCCCTTCGATTCGACGAATGTCGCACCCCTTCATTTCTCTTCTACTTTTTCGCCATAAAATGACCAAAATTGTTCATTCTGAGCACATCGACCTTTGGCTCATAAAGCAAGGAATTGGGTTCCCAAGTTTGAATGTCGTTTGATGTCTTCTGGACAAGTTGCACACGAGAATCCGCTTCCCTTCGTCGCGACGCTGCCCTCCAGTGCGTAGCTTCGTTGGTCTCCTAACTTCTTGATGGGTCTGTCAAATCCCGCCGTGCTCTGCTCACAAACGGCCCCTCATGAAACGCTCTGCATCGCCTATTTCAGAGGCTCGTGCCGCATCCACGCCCTTTGCTTGGTCTCAGCCGGAGTCGTTTCACCTCGCTGTCGGATTGGGACAAAGACGGAGCGAAGGGGTCGTTAACGAAGAAAATTGTTGCCATGCGTCTCCGTGTGCGTGTGCTCAAGCAGATACTCTTCTGTACAACAACTACAGCTCGTCATGCTTCTCCATCAACAACTTTCTCCCATCTGAAGATCCCTCCATTGTTGCGCTGCCCGGGGCCATCGAGAACTCCTTCCCTGAGTGTCACGTCTCGTGCTGTGAAGCCTCCTTCAACTCACATGAACCCTCCAAGCTCTATGAACCTGTGCCCCCCTCACCCTCACCCGCTTTGGGAAAAACGCCCGCCACTGTCCAGAAGAAAAAGTGGTGCCGTTCGATTTCATCGCGGCTGGCCTCATTTTTTGCGTCGATGAGGTGCGCTCTGTCTTGCTCATCCTCTGAAACTTTGCTCCGAACAACAGATCCCAGCCCGCCATCTCTGCAAGGTCAAAGCAAGAGCTTGACAGCAACTGACGTTTCCCTCTCACATGAGCCATTCTTTACTTCTTGCGCCTCTCAAAGTTTTGTCACGCCTTCCTTCAATTCGGGGTCGATTCGCGCCTTTGGATCCACTGCCATCCCCTGCCGAGGGTCATTTTCCAACCCACCCGTCCTGCATCAGACACAACACGACCCTGCGGTCAATCATTGCGTTATCTGTCAAAGGCCCCAGCGCCTCGTCCCCTCCCCATTTGATGTTTCGCAAACGCCGCGAGGGGAGGGGTATTGGTCCGACTGCCCCTGTGATGTGTTCGTCCACAAGGGGTGGTGCCTGCGCAAGATGATGTCCACAGGCAGCAGCTCCTTCAAGCGTTTGAGGGCATGCTTCCACACGTGTCGGAGGCTGTGAGGGAGGGGTCTGAATTCTATTTCGAAGGGGGGGAGGGGGAGCTGGCTGCTTGTGTTGCGCGTTGCGGCGAGCGAGTCTTCCTCAGGGAGGTCCCCTTTTTTGACCTTGACTAGCGCGACGTTGTCGCGTTGCTTGAAAGCGATGTATTGTTGTAAACATATCTTAGAGGCATCACATCAAGCAAACGTATTTTAAACACCGCATCGAGCCCCTTCCAAAAGACGACTCTTGGAAACGTTCAAGAGAGCAACTTTTAAGGCCATCACAGCCCCATGATGTCTCGGCCCCCCCTCACCTCCTATCACTAGCATTTCTAAGACGATGCCGTGTGACCTCTTTTGCTCCACATCTTGGCCGTCACTGACCTCCGTCTCATCTGACCTCAATTCAACAAGCAGCCCCTTTGATCGCACGTCGAACGACTGCTGTCGAGTTCCAAATTTTGGAATTTCATCGCAAATATGCGTCACCTTTATTGTACTCACGACCATTATGACGATGACATTAACTCCTTCCAAGGAAGTCAATAGTACACGACAGAGTCCATGCGCACGGTGTCTCCGCATCGCATCGCGCATTCAAAAATCCTATCCCCTTCCCGCGCTGCACAAAGGGCTCCGCCCCCTGCGCGAACAGTGTCAGAGTCACTTTCTTGGAGAGCTTCCATTCCGCAATGAATCCCCAAGAAGTCGGAAAACGACCCCCCCTCTTCCAACACCTGCGACGCCCGCATCCGCGCAACCACAAACCGCCGGTTGCATCCCCCCCTCCCATGGATGAAAATGTTGCACCCACAAGTCGACAACAGGCCCACGCCGACAGGAGCTTGAGAGGGAT
The DNA here is from genome assembly GCA_027487435.1 of Verrucomicrobiaceae bacterium. GTDB lineage: Bacteria > Verrucomicrobiota > Verrucomicrobiia > Verrucomicrobiales > Akkermansiaceae > UBA956. Next base: position 2,714 of record JAIYDP010000424.1, read on the forward strand.
GGGTGGGAACGAGGCTGTGGGAGGATCCGCAGACTTGGCACTCGACGACTGAGGGGTGCGGAAGGAGGGAACGGGAGACGAATTCGTCGTTGAAACCAAAGTGGTGCGTGCAGTCTGAGGAGAGTGAGGCAGGTTCGGAAGACTGGGGAGAAAGCGTTTCGGAGGATGATTGCGCAGGTGCCCAGCGCAAGGGGAGGGGAGGGGGCAATTCTGACGTAGAGCAGCAGCTGAGAGCCGCCACGATGGAACGAAGTTTGGATACGAAGCCGTTTGAAGTTGCTGTGGTTGAGTTGGGACGAAGGACCCGACGAGAAGGAGAGGGACGAAAATGAAGGGGCCGGACGCAAGCGCAAGGGCGGGGCTGAAACAAATGGGACGACCCTTCAGATGATGGGGTTGCTGCACGGAGTCGGGCAGCACCCACTTCGTTTGGGGTGAAATCAAAAGAAACGGGGGAAGCTGAAACGTTTGGGAAGGGAGCACGTTGGCGAGGCGGAGGGGTCATGCGGAGGGGGAGGCCGCCTTGTTGAAAGGAGAGGTCGGGTGAGCATTGATCGCGTTGCCGGAGAGCTTGTTCGCGGACCGGGCGGCGGGAATGAAAGTCTTGAAGTTGATGTGGTTTGGCTGGGGGGGAGGAGCCACGCCAACCCGCGACGTCAAACGGACGGGCTGTCGCCGCACCAGCGCTCTTCGAGTTCGAATGAACGTGCATGCGCTCTGTGAAGGGTCGTTGTGCTCGGCACTTTGATGGGGCTGACCTTTTTGATGACTGGGGCGTTGCTGCCCACAAATCTGATTTTCTGCACATCGGCGCGGAGTTGATGGGGCGGAGTTGAATTCCGCCACGTCACGGCAGCGCTTGCTTTCAACGCCCCGTGCCACTCATTGTGGGACAACAACGCCCCTCTCTCTTTTTCCAACTCGCTCGCCTCATCGATCTTCAATGCAGTCGCCAAATGATCGATGGCTCACGTGCACCACAAATCACGTATCGAAGAGTCGCGAAATGTGTGTGCCCCTTGACCCCTTTTCTTTTGTTTTTTCTTGTCTCAGCGGTTGGGGGACGCGTTCGTCGCAACGAAGGGGTTCGTCGGCAGGAGCTTCTGCAGGAGCTGAGAAAAAGGAAGAAACGTCGACGTCGCCGTTTTCTTCATTTCGATGAGCGGCGCGTCTCAACGAGCGGAGTCTGAGCGCAAGCAATTCCCTTGCGAGTCCCCAGCGTCTCTCAAGATGCAAGATCTTGACTTGACAGCTCCGGCAACTCAAACTCAGCAAGCGGAGCTTTCAGGAGCACCTTCGCAGCTCGTGGGCGCCAGAGCAAGCACCTTCTCAATGCCATCCGCGCACCTGACGCCATTGTTGGGTCACGAAGAAACTGTTCCGTCGTGAGCTCCCTCTGGGTGCTGCACCCAACGGTCGACTTCGCGTTGACGTCACCTGCTCTCGTCTCCACACGACGAGGTGCGTGGACAATATCAACGAGAACAGGAATTACACACACGCGCGGCACGATTCGCCTTGGCTGCCAAGGACAAATCAAACGGGATCGAGGGCAACATCACGCTTGACAATCGAGGCTTTGTCTTCTCTTCTCGTTGAAGCCTCTCAAACAGCATCTCAGCTCGGATGGTCACCACCACGCGCAAAGGGGTGAGCGGGCAAGGTGAAAACAAAAACTAGAGACAAACATTGGTGTCTAAGCCACTGAAAGCGTCTTGTGAGTGGATGCCAAACCAAAGAGTTCCTTGATGCGGACAACGTCCGCACACGAGGGGCCCGGACCGAAGGGCGCTTCTCCTGTCAGGAGCGGAATGCGGCTGGCAAGTCGACGTGGCTTCGGCAGGGGTGTCGGCTCTCTCACGTCGACTATTTATCGGCCTTTTCCAGCCTCCTGCTCAGCTTCGATCAGATGATTGGACGCCTGAGTCGGGCCGGGGCATCAAAAGGAACGAATCGCATCGCCACACTAAGCAGAGGCCCGTCGGCCGCTTCGCGCATCCGCGGCCCCCTTAACTACCCGCGCACTCTCCGCGGCCGCCGCCGCGGTCCCCTCGTTTGAGATGCTCGGTATTCGCTTCGCTTCGCTACCCCCCCTGAACCCTCACGACCCTAGATTAGATGTCGCACCCTACGCCTTCCGCTGCATGAGCTCGTTCGACGCTGCAGTGCTGCTGGGCTGTTTCAGTTCGGCGAAGGACTGATCTAACGCGCAAGGCTTCGCGGGGTACTTTTTTGAAAAATTCGTTGAGTTGATGACGCCCTACTCCATCCGGGAGGGCTCAGTGCCGTATGTGACGAGCAACGGGATTTTTTTCCTCTGCAGTGGACGCTGGCTGCGCATCGACAGCGCTTCGCCAGCTGCCTCATCCCCCCCCTCGCCCGTTTCAATTTATCGCCCGAGCCTCCCGCAACCAGCTTTTGGGGCCCAGGAGGAAGTGGCCGGTTATTCGGCGTCCCGTCTCTGAAGCGCTCACACTGTCTGCTCTGTCTGCACTCGTCCTTTGACCGTTCACGAACACCCTCTCCAACACATCAGTCCCAGCCGCCTTCAAACTCTTTCAATTTCATCTTGCGGCTCCTCCCTTCAGTGAGCGATTCCCAAGCTTCCCCCCCACGGTGTGTCTCCGCTACTCATGTCGAACTCACTTGCCAACCCGATGCGGGTGCGTGGTTAAGACACAAGCTTCATGACACTTACGCGTCATGGTGCTTAAATAGAAGTTAATCTTTTCTGTGACTAACCGCACACTGCGGACGTTTGGACACGAGTTCGCCTCAACGTCCCAGCCATGAAAGTAGCTCCGTGCCTCAGTAGCCCTGCACCCCGTCGTGAACTGGCGGCCCACAGGGGGAGGGCGACAGGCGACCGACGAAAAAAAATGAACAAAGACTGCACGATAAATAAGAGTTGATGAGCATTGGAGGCGGGTGGGAGGTGAGCTACATCGTAGCGTTGATGTGTCACAGTAGCGTTGATGTGTCATAAATTCGATTCAGGTGAAGGAGATTCTGCAGGCGCGGTGGCTGTTTAATTTCTTCATTTCGTTTTTACAAAATCAGGAAGTGTGTAGGGCTTTCAAATGATTGTAGGGAGGGGGCTAATTGGACCAACGTCAAAAGTACGCGACTGCTTCCATGCGCACGGTGTCCCCACAGCGCGCCACGCATTCAAAAATTCTTGCGCCTCCCGAGCACAATTCGAACCCCCCCCCAAGCGACTCGGACTCGTAGTCATCGTGAGCGCAAACTTGGTAGTCCATGCCCGAAAACATCGAAAAAGACCCCCCATCCTCCAACACCTGCGACGCCCGCATCCGCGCAACCACAAACCGCCGGTTGCACCCCCCCCCCCTGTGGATGAAAATGTTGCAACCACACGTTGACAACAGGCCCACACCTAAGGGATCCTTAGCGGGGTGGGGGGGCATGAGACTGTGGGATGTTCCGCAGACTTGGCACTCGACGACTGGGGGGGGGGGATGGAGCGAAATTGCCGTTTGGGTCAAAAAGTCTTCTTGGCGGGGGACGGGGGTCAGCCCTGAGTTCAATTCAAACTCATCGTATCCAACATTGCTCGGAAGAGCAAATTTCACTGGCATCAAATTCGGAGGGGGGAGGGGTGGAAGTGACGAGGGGTTGCAGCAGCTGAGGACTTTCATGAGGGAGCGGACTTTTGAAACGAAGCGGGACAGGGGGGGTCGTAACAACTGAGGAGGGTCGAGATTGGGCTCCATGAGGGGTTGATAGGAGAGGGGGGGGTGGAAATGAAGAGGCGTGAGGCAGCGGCGGTGAGCGCTGGGACGGAATAGGTCGAACGACAATCCGGGTGTTGGCCGGACAAGAGGGGGAGGGCGGTAACGGTGATGCAAGTAGAAGGAGTTATCAGCAAGAACCAATGAAGAGGGGGGGTCTTGAATTGAGGCAACAGGTAGAACTTGTTGCTCTGGCTGCGCGAACTCAAACACGACAAGAGGGTTGGCGACTGAGCGGTAGGCGGGGGTATTTTCGGTTGGAGCAGGAGGGAGGGCTTGTCTGAAGCTTGGGTCACAGGGGGAGGCTGCTTCAGGGGGCGGAGGGTCAGCACTCTGGATGAAGTCGCGTTGAGGACTTCGCCGCTGCCTCGCTTGCATTAACCCGTGCCCTTGACTTGGAGCGTTCGAGCCCTAATGGAGGTTTGATAAGAATGGCGGGATATGGAGCGGATTGGGGCACTGTGGACCACAAACGTGGCGGTGGCTACCGGAGGTCCTTGGAGAGGAACGGAGAGGAATGCGCATGCCTTTTTTCTTCGAGAAGACGCGAAGCCATGTTGAGGCAAGGCGAGGAATTGCACTCTGGAGGGGAAATATGCAAGGAGGCCCCACGTTGCGCTGATTCGGCAGGGGAGTGCTCAACGAACGAGCACCACAAGATCGAAGAGTCGCCATGGCACGTGCACGGCCTTCTCTTTGATTTTCCCTCCGCTGTGCGGCAGTTGGCAGACCTCTGAGTTAGGCACCTTTAGTTCCAACGCAAGCGGCTCCTTTGCTGCGCGTCCCTAAGCGATTCTCTCACTCGCTTGAAGATGGCAAACGCATTGGTTCGAACTCCCTTCGCTTCTACTTCTCCAGACAGTGACGTCTTTGTAAAAGACGTTGTGCAGGTGCTGCGTTTATTCGTGCCTTTTCCCCCTGCACTCTTCGGAATCTCAGGAACCCAACCCGCTACTCGACGCCGCCCCTCCTCCTCTTGCTTGTGCTCCGCTTGGCATTCTAAAGACTAACAAACACTTTTCCCTTCCACAGACCTCCGCTCGCTTCTTCCCTTCCGCGGATGTTCGACACGGGGGGGACCTCGACCCCTTGCACCTCCCCTCCCCCTCAAGGGTTGCCCGGCTCTGTGTGTGCAGCGGCGAGGCTTCTCGCTGCGCCTTCCCCGTTCGCCTTTTGACTCTGTTTTGTCCGCCCTTCAAGTAGCCCTCTCAGCGCCATGGTTGGGTTCCAGAACGTCCTCTTGAGCTCTTGCCTCTCCTCTTTGACTCCGGCTGACGCAGCCAAGTCGCCTTTTCAGTGCGGTCCAACGAGGCCCTCTCCTTGCGCCGTCTGCGCGTGTCTGAGCCTCGTCGCCGACTCTACTGCTATTTGAGGTCGTCGTGCACACGTTAGGGAAACTAGCTGGTGTACTCAAGCAAAGGAAGCAAAGGTGCAAGTTCTTGGACAGGCTGACTGTACTGAGCGTTAAACCCGGAGTAAAAGACGGGCATGATCTTGGAGTTAGCCCCGAAGGAGAATCCAAGAGCGTGAAATTCGATTACTGAGTCAGAGCGTCCTCCCGCCTGCTGTAAAGCATCCGTGTACGCCCGGGGGGGGGACTAGGAAGTGGCAGGAGAGGGCTGTGTCGTATCACAACCCCATGACCAGGAGTGAGAACAAAGACAGACCAATCGTGCCAAGCTCGCTGTTGAGACAGTTCTTTTCTCAACTCCTGTCATTGATTCACGATTCACCGCGGAGAAGAATTTTGGAAAGCTTTGCAGAAGCCCATCGCCTGGGAGAGCGACACCAACGCCCGGGAGGGCTTGAGAGCGTGAGCTGTCATGCGGGCGAACCAGAGATTGCGAGGAGAGACGACAGGACGCTGGATTGCGCGCGTAGTTGCGCTCATTGATCGGAAGGCGCACCACAAGCTGGCTTCGAAGCGAAGGGAGAGCCCAATTCAAATCGGCTGGTGCGGGTGGGGTGGCGGAATTAGGGCCCCCTTCGATTCCTTGAATGCCGCACCCTTACAATTTGCATTGCTTTTTCAGGGGGCCCCCACCGATTTATTTAATTCTGATGAATATGACCTTTATTCCATAAGGCCATGACCAGTCCCTCACGTTCTCTCAGGCGTGCCGCTGGAGATGGCAGATGCACCCACCTTCCCTTCTGCCGTTGTTTCCTCTGATGGGTCCGTCAACTTTTGCCGCACGCGTCCGTCGCTCCTTCTCATGCCGCTCCCCAAAGGGCCCTCTTCCAGAGTTCATGCCCCGTCCACGTCCTCGGCAGGGTCTGAGCTTGTGTCGTTTGACAGTCCCCATCATCTTGAGTTGGGGCTGGCTCAACGTGCTGAAGCCTTGGGTGAGGCTTTCTTTTTTCGTCGAACCGGCCACGTGCCTCCTTCGTCCTGTCGGTTTCTCCCAAACGAGAAAAGAACCGAAAGCCGTTGCGAGGAGGTCATCGGCGACCCTGGTTGCTCCATCAACGGCTTGCTTCCGTCAGCGACCCCACTTGGAGTTGCGCTTCCAGGTGGCTGCGAAGTCTCTTGCTGTCACGACCTCTCTCTTTCTGAAGCCTCAAGCAGCTACTCCAAAGAGGTGCAGCTCTCGCAGCATGCCCCCCCCTACTCAAAAGGTGCGCCCAAAACAAGAGCCCCACAGCGCCAATCAATTTCTTCTCGCCTGACCTCTTTCTGTGCGTCGTTGCGTCGCTGCCTCAGAATTACAGCATCTTGCACAGCCCAAGCGGCTGACGTAAGCCTCCCCTCCCCGCAAGGTTTGAGCAAATTCTCCACTGCCGCCATGCCTTCCCCTGCAGAAGAGCCATCATTCTTCTCCGACCAATCGCCTTGCCGGCATGTGCCACGTCAAAGCTCTGTGGACGCTGACATCGCGTTCACGCCCTGCCGCGTTGCAGCCCCCCTCCACCTTGCCGGCAAGCCCAGGGTCGTCCATTGCATGACTTGTCAAAAGCCCCAGCGCCTCATCCCCTCCCCCTTTTACTCAGCCCAAGCGCCTCAACGGGGGGGGCTTCGGTCCGACTGCCCCTGTGATGTGTTCGTCCACAAGGGGTGGTGCCTGCGCAAGATGATGTCCACGAGGCAGCAGCTCCTTCAAGCGTTTGAGGGCATGCTGTCAAACGTGTCGGAGGCTGTGAGGGAGGGGTCTGAATTCTATTTCGAAGGGGGGGAGGGGGAGCTGGCTGCTTGTGTTGCGCGCTGCGGCGAGCAGGTCTTCCTCAGGGAGGTCCCCTTTTTTGACCTTGACTAGCGCGACATTTTAATTCGACTGCATTCTGGATGATGTAGTAAACATCTCATATTTGCATCCTTTGGGGCAACAGCCAATCAGCCACCTCAAAGAGCATCTTTTCAAGAGAGTCCCTTCGCAGGCCCTCCAAGTCTCAGAGGCGATCAAAGGTGCTCATCATCCAGCAGCAAGCTGCAGCAGCAAGCTGCACCGCTTCAACGTTTCAAGAGGGCCATCGTCTTACGTGGCATGCTCGAGCTCCATTGCTTCCAAAAGGGAGCCAAGACAATTGGGATTGGAGCCCCCATCCTCAAGGGAGCAGCGTTTGATACCCATCGAATGTCTTTTTGACGTATTGGTCGAGACTCACGGGTGTCCTTTACTCAATGCAACGTCATCACCCGGCATCATCAGGCCCGTTCTAGTCGAGGTCACTATACGCGAACTCGAAGGAAGGAAACGCATTCGCCACAGCGCCCGACCAAAGCCGTCAACTCTGACCCCGTCCCTTCAAAGTAGAGCTCCCAACCCGACGTCACGGCTTCTGAAACGTTTGAAAGAGCCAAACCCACCCCCTCCTCTGCAAAGTTTGGCTCCAAGCGCACGCGAGCGCAAGCCATTCTTCGCATGCACACTCCCGCGTGCACGACCAAACCACAAGGACTGGATGACACGTACCCCACCCCTCCCGCGGCATGGGTGTAGTGCTGGGGTGGAAGGCTGATGGCAACTCGCACATCGAAGAAAGGAAGGGTCACGATGACAAAGCAAATGTGCAGGAGGTTCTGGCGTGGTACTTGCATGTGTGCCAATAGCACGTTCCAAAACAGCTGTTGCGCAAGGGGGTCGGCTAGTTTTGGAAGGGATAAGCTTGCTGAGAAACGGAGTCTCACAGGGGATTTTCTGAGAAGGAAATGTCTGCAACCGTGGGGCTAAGTTGCCTGCGGGTTGGATAGAGAGTCGAAGCAACGGCCAGACCATCTGTCGCGCAAGATGTAGATGCGAGGGCTCTTGGAAGCGAAGAGAGCAAAAATTTCAGCCGATTGCAAAAAGTTTGACGCGATGCCTCTAAGTGGAGAGGGAGGAGCTTCTTGCGGTCCGATACTTGGCGATCCTGGCGCTGAAGGGGCTGCTGGAGTTGTCTTTGCTGAGGTGATTCGAGGACGTTCTCCAAGAGAAGTCGGCCCTTTCGGGTTAGTGAGATGGGGCTGCATGGGACGCCGCGAGGTTTTAGTTCGGGGTGAGCAGAAGCCAATTTTGGAAAAAGAGGACTTGCCGTGGGGGAGCCGCAGCCTGCGTGGGCGTCGTGGACGGCGCCATGTGGGCTGGTCTTTGAGCGATCTGAACATGCGGTCTTTGGTTTGCAGTATGGCGAAAAGGGGACCAAGTCGATGAGAAGGGCTGGCGCGCTGATGGGGAGGGTTGAACGCTTTGCCGAGCCTTCAGCAGAGAGCGGCCAAGCGGTGCCTGAGACGTCGAGCGGGCCTCTATGAATTGATTTTGAGAGGGATGGGCTTTAGGGCAGGAGGAGTCGCTTTTGCCAGGGCTTCTTAGGGGGGGTAGCATCGCTACTTCGCTAGCTGGTCGAAGATGGCCGAGGCAGGTTCAGCTGCGTATTTTGGGTTGCACCTTCTCAAAGTGATGAGGGCCGGCCAACGTCTCGAATGGAATTGAGCTACGTCATCAGTTGAGGCGAATGGAATTGAGCGTCGTGCCAACTGGAACGCAAAAACGGAACCCATCCAGAGTCTGCAATGACGGAATTCGCGGGAGTGTTTGCGAACCGAGCGATTTCGGTGTCAACCCGTCAAAACTCGGTCCATGGAGAGAAAAAATCGGTCCAAGGAAAGAAGCGGAGTGGCCGTCGAAAAATTGACAAACGACGTCATCCCAACGGAGATTCGAACTTGTGGCGTACGTTCGACCACTCCTCCCTGCCTGTGGGGGGGGAAAGGCAGCCTGCCTGAACATTGGTGCAAGTAATTCGCTGCATGAAGCCATCAAAGCAACTTTATCTCACTCACTCCCTGGCGTAATGTTGTGAGCTTCCGGCACAGATGAAGCCCCGTCAGAAACATGAAGGAAAAGTCAGAAATTTCACCGAAATGATCGTGTCATCGCACCTGAAAAGAAGAAAATCGCCCAATTCCTGGTGTGGAAGTTTGATGGCCATTTTCCCGCCAAATTTGTTTGACATGTTCTTTACAAAGGCATATTTTTCGAATCCACAATATTTCTCATTCTTGAAGGAGTTGACATTGAAAAAGAGCCCACTGGGAAGGTTGTGGATGGCCGGCAATGGGCTGGTGAAGAAGTTGCCGAAAAAAGCGGTTGTGGACATGGATCTTGTAGAGTTGAGGTTTGAGACGCTTCAGCGCCGAAATAACGTGGACAGTATCACAATCCTCAATCCAGAGGATCCAAAGAAGTTCGCATTAAGGTCACTGAATGGAAACAATGGCTTCTGACAGAGAGAAAGGCTCTCATCCGTCCTCTTGTACGGGCTCGTCAAGCTTTACGAGCTCAAATCCAAATTTTTTGAAGGTGGAGCGAATGGATGCAATTAACAAAGCAGATGACGTCCTGAACGCCCAGCTCAAGCTCAGAAACACAGCACAGGGGTTCATCGTGACCGTCGATCTCCCGAGAGGACGCGCCAAGTTGGATGCCATCACCCTTCCCGAGATCAACATCGCATTTCCAGTACCTCATGCAAAAATCGCCTTTAATTCGCTAGATGGACATCGACGTCGGCCTTGGTGAGGTCCGCTTGCGAGCTGTGACCCTGCAGACGACATCACCGTCGATGGCCTCACCGAGTACGTCGCCGCCGTGACCATGCAAGCGGCCAAGTTGAGCGAGCGCGAGCAGTCGGTCCACGCATGTGCCGTCTGAATCCGCAGCAACATCTCGATCTTGCCGAAGATGCAGATGCCGACGGACAACGACGCCGTTCTCTACCAAGGTGCACTGAAAGCGTTGCAATCTCACACGCGGAGATATCGGAGATCTCCCCGACATTCCTGACATATTTCCGCCGTTCGGTCGAATAGCCATGGCGTTGCTCTCATCCTTGAACAGACGGCCCAAATGCATCGCCGCAAGTCGGAGACAACACCCCCCCACCACCACCATCCGGTTCGACCAACTCTTCCAAATCTTCGGGAGGGGGGCGGAAGCGAAAGGCCCGCATCGCACTTGACACAGAGATTGAGCTCTCCGGCGACGCCATCAAAAATGCGCTTGTTTGACCACAAGATTGACTTGAGATGACAATGGAGGCTGACACGAGCGATCTTGTCATCGAACGCCCACGCCGCGTATCAAATTCGACAGAGGAGCCCTAACGACACAGCGACCAAACGACGGCGGCCGTGGCGGCCTCGTCAGCAGCGAGACGTTTTCAACGAGGACTGCGGCGGACTTGTTTGCCCAAATAGTGTCGCGTGAGGGAGAAGGGGTGGAAGGGTGCGACTGACGCATGCAGCATCTGCGACGAAGCCGGCATCGAAAGGAAGTGCATCCGCGACGCAGAAGCTTCCTCACTGCACAGAAGTGGCGCGAAAGCTCGAATTCGGAGGGAAGACGATCGGGCCGCACGAGGGGGCGGAAGAATTCGACGGATTTGGGGGGGGGCCAGCTGGAGTGAGCCGCCTTTGGCAGATTTGACAGTATTAGTCACCGGAAGAGCCTGAGAGGCTTCGAGCTATCTTTAGCGATGATGGAGTGAACCAACTGATCGGATTGTCGCCGTCATTGTCGCCGGGGGGTATCCTTGCAGGTCATGCATATTCGCGATCGTTTGAAATGGCAGACGTAGCGAGGAGGATTTCGGAAATCCCAGGGCTTGAGTCGTCGCCGGCGATGTCCAACGGCAGCCCCATGGCTAGGAGGGGGAGGGGAATGGACTCGTCGAGCTTGTCGTCCCTCAGCATCGCTGAGTACGAGGTCTTCAAAACGCCCACGATGAAAGAGTCTCTGCCGCTGAGTCAATTTGGTAGAGAAACAGTAGTTTCAAGCTGATGATGGAAGAGCTGAAAGAAGAAACAACGCAGACATTCAGCGGCGCGAAGGCGTCAACTGCATCCATGGACCTTTTCACTTTGCGCATGCTTAAGTCTGGGCCTGAATTCTCTGCAATGACTTCGTAGCTTCTTGAGAGAATCCATGCCGCAAGATGGATCCGACCTTCGTTGGAGCGATATTCTTCCGAAGAGAGGTCCAAACTTGCGGAGCTTGGCTTCCCGGACATTCTTTCAGCTCCTTGGTACTACAGTGCACATGATTCGCTCAATATGAAGTTCTTAAGACGTCCAATCACATCGAATTGAGCCAGGAGCACTCATTCGACGACATCGTCATTTCTCCCGCCATGAATTTTTAAAATAAAACGGGAAATAGCTTTTAAAATGGACGCTGGATCCCTGCAAAATTTAGCAAGCGCCTTGCTTGCCACGCTTGACCCTCGCGGGGAGGTTAGACGCCAGGCTGAGGATGCTCTCAATGATGTACTTGTTAGATGTGTTAATCCTGACTTGAAGGCGGAAAAATCTTCGGGGTACGTGCTTGCTCTGATGCAGCTATGTAGCAGTGTCGCGGTTGGATCAGCAGTCCAGCAGTCTGCCGTTATCCGACTGAAGAATCTGATCCACACCCATTGGGATATCGATGATGGCATCAAAGATGAGCAGCGCGATATTGTGCGGAGTCACATTTTTCCGCTCATCATCGCGTCTCCTCCAGCCGTCAGGTACCCCAAAAACTCGCACCATCAGCATTCTTCTCATCCCTCGCAACTTCCATCTCATCCTCAAGGATCCAGCTCGGTGTTTGCGTGACTAACATCGCCTCCTGTGACTTCCCGATCCGATGGCCCAACATTGTTCCAGAGGTCCTACCCCCCCCCTTTTTTTTTCTCATCCATGCAGATCCTGTCCAAACTGACGACAACTCAAAGCAGCGACGAGATATCTGCCTCCATATTCGCCCTTAAAAAGATATTTAAAGTCTTTCAGTAACCCTCAGCTCCAACCCCCCCCCTCCCATCATATCACGTGACCTGGCAGGCACCGTGGCTCCGACATGCGCGTTCTCCTCGACTCCCTCGTTCCGTCGACGTACCCCGCCCTCGTCCACCTCCACGGCCTTATCCCCCCCTCCGCCGCTCACGACCTCCGTTTTTTAATTTTAAAGATCATCTGGTACACTGTCTACGTCCGCACCCCCTCCCTCCGATCTCTCTGACCAAACAGATGAGCGTGCCAAAGTGCCTTTTAAGTCAAGACTCCTTTGCCCCCGTCATGGCCGTTTTGGAGCGCGAGCTTGTGGCGCCGCCGGCTCAAAGCGACTCAAATATATCTGTTAAATGCCGCCGCGTGGCGGCAGCGATTGTTCACCGCGTGTTCCAACGTTATGGTGACAAGTCGAACTTAAAGAAGGAAGAGAAGCCTTTTGGCGCATTTTTTAGCGCGCACTACGCGACCAAAATGCTGGGCGCGATGTGCGCGATTTTGAATTTTCGCGAGGGGACGCGCGAAGAGGAGCGGTTGGCCGTCGTCGCGCTGGGCTACCTCACAGCGGCGTAAGGGGGCGGGGGAGGGGGACGCATTTCACCACCTCAACTTTCTTTCTTGTTTCCTCATTAAGTCTTCACGGACTCTCTTTCTCACGCCATTGTCTTTTTTGACCCCCCCTCTCTCAGCTTGTCACACAAAGAGTGCTACAAGCTTCTCAAACCGAACCTCGACTCCATCCTCTTCGCAATCGTGTACAATCGACTTTTGTTTAAAGAGGAGGACGTCGAGCTTTTTAACGACGACCCCCACGAGTTCATCCGCCGCACCTTTGGTAACAAGCAGGCCTTTTCAACCCGCCTAACCCCCCCCCCCCCCGTAGATGTTACGTCGTCGATCTACTCCGCACGCACCGCCGCGTCGAATTTTTTGATCGAACTGGCGGAGCGCCGCACAAAAGATTGTCTTTTAAAGATCATCGCGTTTGCAGCAACCCAAATACAATCGTATACCCCCCCCCCCCTCCCCGACCGCAAGCTACCTGAGACCCAACGATCCTCTAACAGCCCTTTTAGCGTCCAGGGAGGCCCCGTCATGCGCGACGCGGGCTACCAAATGCTCGGCGCCATCAATCAAACGATTTTGCAGCAGCCCCCTCACTTCCCCTCCGTCGAATTTCTCATCGCCTCCTACGCCGCCAACGACCTCTCCTCCGACGTGCCCTTCCTCCGCTCGAGAGTACCCCCCCCCCGTCCCCCAGCTTGGCAGCACGCTTTTTTTATGGCCATTGTTTAATTGCTTTGATGCCCTCTTGATTTGTTTGATTGAATGGAACACCCCCTGTTGCGGCGCGATGAATAACCCCAACCCCCCTCCCCTCCAAGGCGGCGTGGTTCATCGGCCAGTTCTCGGAGATGCGCTACGCCAACCCCTCCATCTTGCCGGGGGTTGCGACGGCGCTGCTCTCGCGGCTGGGCGACCCCCAAGTTGTTGTTCGCGTCGCTGCGGCTGTGGCTATTCGCTTTTTAGTCCACGACGACGCCGCGCTTGAGGTTTGGGGAGCGCAGCTGCAGTACCTCCTCAACCGTAAGAGGGGGGGGCGAACTTTTCAAAATCCTTTTCTGAATTTTCACACCATGGGGACTTTTTGATCTGGTCAAACTAAACCCCGCAGAGCTCTTTAATTTGATGGACGCGGTTGGCAACGAGGAGCTGGTGTCGACAATCGAAGTTGTCATCGACAAGTTCGCCGCAGAGTGCCGCCCCTACGCCGTCGAGCTATGCGTCCGCCTCGTGAGCCTCAATCTATTAAATGAAATAAAAATAAAATAAAACATAAAAATTAGAAATAATTTTGAGCCCTCGTTTGTCGCATGATTTAAATTATCAATAGCTTCTTTTTTTTTCTTTTCTTTTTTGCTCTTCGATGATTTTTTGTTCACGTATTTATATTATTTTATTTTTGCACGTTGTTCGTGAGATAAATAATTGATAATGGGCATCAACTAGAATCGATGGAGGACTGATCAAAAAGTGCGCGACTTTTGAGCGCCTTTGGGTCGCCATGGACGAGGAAGAAGATGAGTCTGCGCTCGCCGCCATGGGCTCCATCCGCGCCATTGGTGCCCCCGTGCTGTTTGTGGATTGACGCTTTTAGAGACGTTAATGCGCGCGGTCGCGTCAAAGCACCAGAAGTCGGAGGTCATGGCGGAGATCGAGCCGCACGTCCTCCCGCTCATCGCAAAAATAATTTCCGAAGATGGCATCAGTTCACCACCCCCCTCATATCTTGGCACATCGCTGCACTATTTATTTATTTGCGTAATTTATTTCTCATCCACCCCCCTCTGTTTGGCATATCTTTCTTTACCGATCCACCCCCCCTTTCTTAAATATTTAGTCTTCATGGAAGACGGGCTCGACCTCCTCACGTACGTCACGTTTTACACCCCCTCCCTCTCCCCTTCCGTTTGGCACCTCTACCCCACCCTCTGCAACGCCGGCCTGACGTACGGCTACGACTACATCAAAAGTACCCCCCCTTGCTCCTTTTGCAACATTTTTAACAGATTGTTGACGCGATCCGACACGTTTGTTTATTTTTGCAAAATGCGCGCTCTCAATCCGCTTAGACCTCGCGATCCCAATGGACAACTACATCAGCCGCGGCACGGAGGCATTTCTCGCCAACCCCGCGTTTGTGGAGGGCACCGTCGGCGTGTTCGAAAAGGTTGGACATTGCGCGGGTTATTTCCCGCCATTAAATATTCCCCACAGACACAACGCATATACATCAAATGTGTACTCAAATATCTCAAAACGAAAAAGCATGCATCCGTCTCCGCCATGACCTCACCCACCCCCCCCCTAGTTCCTCCTCTCCCCCGACGTCGCCGACATCGACGTCGCCGAGGCCGCCAAGCTCGCGCAGTCCCTCCTCCATTTTTGCGTCGGCCGCATCGACGCCCTCCTCCCCCGCCTTCTGATCCCCGCCGCTAACAGACTTGTTATCGGCGCGCCCCAAAAGGAGGCTGGCTACGTGGTCCTTCTCGAGATCGTACCTCGCCACAGAGGGGGGGGGGCTGAGGCCGCAGATTGCCAACGGGTTGATTTACAACGCGGAGCTGACGATGGCGTGCCTCGCCGAGCGCACGCAGGCCGTGTTTGGCCTTTGGCTGAAGCACCTCCCGTACTTTGCGAGGTGAAGAGGGGGGGGGGTATTCTCATCGCCTCCAGGCCGTCGGACAAGCGCATTTGCGTCCTCGGCCTCTCTGCGATCCTGCGCGCGCAGCTTGGGCGCTTGCCGCCGCTTTTTTCGCAGGCGCAAGTTATTTTTAGAATTGCAAAGTCGGCAAAGGACGTCCTCGACGCGGAGAAGGCACAGCGGCGCAGTGAGGGAGGAGGGGGGGGATGCAATGAGGACTCATGTGGCAGCGGAGGAGCAGGAGGCGCTCGAGGAGGAGGGGGGATTGGAGGGGCGGGAGATTGAAGACGAAGAGGGCGGAGACGACGACGACGACGATGATGATGATGATGATGGGGAGGAGGAGGAGGAGAAGGGGGGGGGCAAGGTTTGGATGCGTCAAATGGTCGTGCTGATTTCCAAGTCGCGATTCTCGTCCTTCTTTTCAGACGACCTCGTCCTTGAAGACGACGACGATGAATTCAGCTCGCCCATCATGGACGCTGACGACGAAATCTACTTTTTCCAATCTCTCTTGGGTCGTCGGCAGTGGCGGGGTCTGACACGGCAGCTCTGCAGGCGACGCTGGGCCAAAGCATTTCTCAGTTCGTGGCATGTCTGCCTCCAGAGGACGCGATTTGCTTCTCTCAGCTCCTTCAGCAAGCTGCAGCCGCCTCGTCCGTCAACTGCGCATAGTCATTTGTACTTTGTAAAAACGAATTTCCACACCGTTTCGAAGCATGGACGACGACGAAGAGATCCTCCGGCTCAAGAGAGCTGTCAAGGAGCACAAGCGTCGTGCTGCGGCAACCATTTCGGTTGGCGAGGAGATGTCGCAGCTTCTTGTCCTCAAAGAGGGCGAGCTTGCGGCCGCCAAGGCGACACTGGACTCGACCGTCGCCGAGCTTCGAGTCGTCCGGCTGGAGCAGCGCCGAGCTGCACTAAGCCATGAAGCCACCAAAGCCTCCAATGCGGAGCTCAAGCAGCGACTGCGCACGCTTCAAGAGACCGTGACGGAGCTGAAAGAAGCGGCCCAACAAGCCGTGACGCGCAACGACCGCCTCGAGGCCGATCGCGAAGCCCTTCGCAACGAGCGCGAGCGCCTCCTCGCACAGCTACAGCGTAACAAGATCCACATAGACGTCTTTAACTTTGAACGACACCCTGACCCCGCCCAGGCGTCGGTTGTTAAACTCGAGGAAGACCTCCGCACCGAGCGCGACCTCCATCGCGCCGCGCAGCGCCGCGCCGATGCCCTTGAGGTTGAAGTTGCGGCGCGCTCTGCCGCGCTGGCATCTTCGAGCGCCCTCGAGGTGTCGATCGTGTCGGAGTTGGACGACGCGCGGCGGGAGAGGGAGGCGGCGGAGGCGCGTGTGCGGGAGGTTTTTGAACGGAGCACGCGCGATGCGGAGGGTGTGGCGCAACTTCAGCGCGAGGTGCAGGTCAGGGGGTGGGGCCGGCGCCGGCTGACGAAAGGAGGGCCTGAAGGAGCGGCTGGCAGAGGCGCGGGAAGGGGCTGCAAGGGAGGGGTCGGAGAAGCAGCGCGCGCGCGATGAGGCGGAGCGTCTGCGGGGCGACGTTTCCGTCGAGCGTTTGTGGTGAGGGTTGGTTGACCCTCCAGGCCGTTCGGGTGTCGCTTGACGAAGCGAAGCGAAAGAGCTCGGAGCTAAAAGCGGCGCTGAAGGAGGTGGAGGGGCGCCTCGCCGAAGAGCGAGCGCGAGCTGCGGCGGCAGAAGCGAAGGGAAGCGCGCTGCAGCGCGAACGGGACGACTTCGGCGCTGCGTGGCGGAAATCCGCAGCGGAGGCTGAGGATGCGCGCGAGGAGGCGCGACGTTTTGGCGTGACGCTGCGGGGGCTTGTGGCGGCTGTGGCTGAGGTTGCTGCAGAGGGTCGCGAGGTTGTGGTCGTCGACGCGGGGGCGGAAGTAGCTCGGGCCTACGAGCGCGAATTTGATGCCGCCCTTGCGCTTCTTCGGCAGGCGAAGCGAAGCGAAGCAGAGCGCGAGGCTGCCCTCCGTGAGGAGGTGGTGGCGCTGCAGGCGCGGGAGGAGAATTTGGGGGCGCAGGTGCGGACGCTCAAAGAGGCGCTCAGCATTTTCGAAGCCGCAGCGAAGGAGGACGGGGGGGGGGAAGAGCGGGCGGTGCGTCGGCTGCGCGAGGCCGTGGACGAGGCAGAGGCGCGCGCAGAGGCTGCGGAGGCACGTGCGGAGGCGGCGGAAGAGGAGGCAGCGACGCTGAAGGGAAGAGCGCTCGCGGCAGAGTCTGCCGTGAGGGGGGGGGGTGACGAGTTGCGGCGGTTGGAGTTCGCGCTAAAAGTTGCGGAGGAGAGGGCGGCGGCGGCGGAGGAGGCGGTTGCGGCACAGGCGCGGGCGGTGGAAGCGATGCGGGTGGACCTCAAGGGCGAGCGCGACGAGGCGCGGCGACGGGGCGGAGGTGCGGCTGCTGACGAGTTGCGAGCGGAGCGGCAGCGGCTCGTGGCGGCGGAGCGAAAGGTTGCGACACTTGAGGCTGACGCGATGGAGCGAGACGCTCTGGTCGAATGTACCAGCCCGCCCCCCCTTCAAATTGACTGCTGCAGCTCTCAAACGGACTGTGTCGGAACAGTCGTCGCGCATCGAGCGGCTGGAGGAGGCTGCGCGCGAAAAGGAGGCGCGAGCGGCGGAGGCGGTGGCGCGGGCGGAGGCTCGGGCGGCGCGGGCGGAGAGGCGTGCGGGGGAGGTGGGGGGAATGATGGAGGAGGCACGGGATAGCCTTAAGGAGGCGGAGAAATGGAGGCAGCTAGCGGAGGAGAGGGGCGTCGAATTGGAGGAAGCGCGGGTGGCGCTGCAGGAGGCAGAGGCGCTGCTGGTGTTGCAGCGAGAGCGCGTGGGAGAGGCTGATCGGATTGAAAGGGAGAGGAGAGAGATGGATTCACGAAGAGATGGCATCGAGCGGGAGAGGGATGAGAGGGAAAGGGCGTTTGAGCGGAAGTTGGCAATGGCTGAGGACCGAATACGCGAGCGGGATCGGACGATTTTAGAGCTGTCGGAGGCTGAAAGAACTCAGGTACCTCTCATTGGGGCGAGTCCTAATGCGACAGGATATGATGGTTCAACGCTTGAAGGTTCTGTGTGGGAAGAAAGAAAGAGAAATTCAGAGGCTCAAGGAATTCCCAGACCGACGCTAACTTGTAACAACTCATATTTATTATCAGTTAATTTGAGATGCTCCGCAAGATCTTTGGGTTGTGCACGCGGTGTGCAGACGCTCGCCACTCTATTGACGACGACGAGGCTCCATCAATGCGCAAATATCCCTCATCGCTGGATGCAAGAGAGCCAAATGCAGACAAGTCTGGGGAAATCGCTTGGATCTCTTCCCAAGATTGGGACGCAGAAGATGAGGAATGGCAGTGCTCGAAGCCGGCTGGGAAGCCTGTACCTGAATTGTCGATCGCTGTGATTGAAAATGCGTCCGAGGCGTGTGGAGTTGGCGCAGCCAACTTGGACCACTCTCCTCCAGATCTCATTGTTGAGAATCCTGTAGTCGTAGTTGACCCTTTTGAAGCCTTCGATATGACGGCCAAGGCCGCGGCGACTGTACGAATTGAAGTTTTTAAACCAGAGCCGCTAAAAAAGAATGCAAGCACACGCTTTCAACTCTCCAATGACGACGGTGAAGACGCCATCGACGGCTGGGGCCAAGACCAACCCCCTCCAGGCCACGCGCATGCGCCTCGCAGCTCTCGCCTTGCGGCCCTAAGGGCGACGAGGGAAGGCTTGCACTGATGAGGACTGGCTAAGGCGTGCCTTTGATGGCACGGTTGATTTGAAGGTGGTTGATGTTGAGGCGGCTTGTGCAAGGGGCATCACGTATTTGTGTGATGTCGTTTCGCAGACTTACATGCAGTCGCAGTGTAACTATGGAGTGGAACGAGAATGAGAACCCATCCCTCCTTGCGTTTTGTCGAGTAAACCTGTGCCGCGGAGTTCAGACAAGCAGCCGATCAAGTAGTTGTAGGGCCGCACTCAACTAAAGAATGCGGGGGTGGAGCAAGTTGCCCGTCGCGGGCTTCATCGGCGTCCTCGTCTTCCTGTCGTCAGCGGAGTCGAAGGAGATTGAGGATAATCAAGTGTCCGAGTTGTTTGGGTACCGCAACTATGGCCGAGGCCGCTTCAACAACTACTACCGAAACAGACAGAGAAACTTCGGAAATTACTACCCCGACAACCGCTACAATAACGCGAGGATCAACAATGGCGGATACAACCTGGGATATGGCCGCTATGGAAACAGGTACAACTTCCGCAACAACTACGGCAATAACTACAATCTGAACAGGAATTATCAGGTAAACAACGCAAACCCAGGAAGGCCGCAAAGAGTGCTGGGCAGGAAGGAAAAGGCCCGATTCCTTGACGAGTTCAAAGCCTTTAAAGCTGGCCTGAATCAGAGAGCGGAGGCAAGGCTTATGAAAGACAACGCTACGAAAAAGGCTTTTGATCGAGACATCGCCAGGCATGATGGTATCCACAAGAAACTCAAGCAAATGATGGAGCAGCGAAAGAAGAAGCCTTGACCTTGTAAATAAAATCTCTAAAAGATGATTGTTATTTTACCTCAAGACCAAAACTTTGGTACCGGAATAGGAAAGAGCAAGGGCGTTTTGCTTCAAGTACAGGTGGAAGATGTATAGCCGCACAATTTAGAGCAGCGAAGCTACGTTGCCAGAAGATGGCACGAGCTAATGTCATGGGCACACGGGCGACGTGGATGATGGCGGCAGAGGGCTGCAATGGCGAATTGATGAGAATGGAGTCGACCTCAAGGTCGTTTGGGAGGGTGCGGCACCGACCAGGCCGACAGCCGCCGCGCAATACGCGCGGGAGGCGGGTGCGACCACCACGTCGGGAGAAGAAACGAGAGTCAAACATGCGGAGGCAGACGACCGCAGCGACCGCTCATGTGGCCACACGAGTGGTGTATGTGAGGGAGGAGGTGTCGAACTAACACGTCATACTTTACTCATTATTTACACTATCATTTAACCTCGTGCAAACAGACCGTGCCAGAGAGCAGTCTCTTTGACGTCGACAACTTCTCCTGACGCTGCCTTGTGTGCGGTTTCTCGCAGCGTGCGAACAACGCTGCCAAGCGCCTCCCACCAACCCATCGAATTGTACTGCAAATCGTGCTCCTTGCAAAACGTTCGGACGATCTCGCGAGCACGCCGCAGGTTGTGGCGAGGCATGCGGGGGAACAAATGGTGCTCCACCTGATACTGGAGGCCCCCAAAGAACCATTCGTTCAGTGCGTTGCTCTCCAAATTGAGAGTCGTGGCAAGCTGGTGGCGAACGAACGCGTCGCCTGCGCCAGAAAAATTGGCCCCATCCACGATTTCCATGGAGAAGTGGGAGATACAAATCTGGACGTGAAGGATTCCGGCGACGACATGGGAGACAAGAATGAACATGATCCGCACGGCGTTAGAGGGCAGGAACGAGATCAAAAAGCCCAGCCACGTGTAGAATCCAAACAAGGCAAAGATTTCGACGAGCCGGTGCTGGATGTACGACTCGGTCAACAGGAGCAGCCAGCTCTGGACGTAGAGGTTAAAGCGCGCGAAAGCCATGAGGGGGAAAAACACAATGTGCTGATAGGAAACGAGGAAGCGTGCAAGGGCGTTAAAGGTTAGCTCTCGTTTGTGATAATAAGAGTAAATCGAAGAAAAGAAGCGCTCGGAGACGGCAAGGAAGGGGAGGTGTTGAATGTCAGGATCGAAATGGGCTGAGTTTGTCGAGACGTGATGCATGTTGTGGCTCGACTTCCACCAGCTGATGCTCACACCCGTCAGCAGCGGCCCAACAAAAATGCCGATGATAGAGTCA
>JAIYDP010000246.1 GCA_027487435.1 Verrucomicrobiaceae bacterium
AGCGGAGACTTTTCAAATCCTCCTCCAGAAAGCCGCGGCGCTGCAATCCTACTAGATTCAATCCGCGCACAGCGCCGGGATTGCCATCGACAATCATGAAGGGCGGGATATCTTGAATGATCTTGGAGCAGCCGCCAATGATCGAATGTGCACCAATACGACAAAATTGATGAACTGCTGCTAGGCCTGAAATGATGGCATGGTCTGCAACTTCAACATGCCCAGCGAGAGTTCCGTTATTGGAGAGAATCACATGATTGCCGACCTGACAATCGTGAGCGACGTGTGAGTAGCAAAGCATTAAGTTATCGTCACCGATACGTGTTGGTATGGAGGCGTGCGTACCTCGATGCACGGTGGTGTTTTCACGGAATACATTGCGTGAACCAATTTCCAAATACGTCGGCTCACCCACATATTTCAAATCTTGGGTCTTACCACCAATGGCGGCAAATGGAAAAAACTCATTGTTCGATCCGATGCGGCAAGGGCCCTGGATCACAACATGGCTATGAAGCCGGCAATCATCACCGAGCTCGACATCAGCACCGACGATACAATAGGGGCCTATGCTGATTCGTTCGCCCAAGCGAGCTTGCGGAGAAATGATGGCAGTGGAATGAATCACGTGATTATTATTTCAAACGGTTGTTTCTCTGAGACCATTAATGACAACGCGGTGAGGGGTCAAGTCAAAAGCGGAAATCAGACGGAGATTTGTATGGCAGCGAGAAGTTGACGGATTGCATTCGTAGCTTGCTCTGCGGTAGCCGCGTGGACACGCCCTAACAAGTCTCCTGACGATACGGATGTTGCAGATTTGATCAGTTGATCAAATCCAACTCGGTGGTCAACGGAATCTGATGCACGATTTCTCCCTGCGCCAAGAAGTAGTGCGGCCTGGCCGATCATGCCAGCATCCACTTGGGTCACCTGGCCTGATCGCTGTGCCTTTACTTCTCGGATGATCGGAGCTTGCTGAAGTAGAGAAAGTTTCAAAAGGTCGTCGGGGTTTCCTCCTTGGGCGATAATGAGTTCGATAAATTTTTCCCAGCATTTTCCGGATTGCAGAAGATCCAGCAGTTCATTCTTTGAAGTATGAGTGATGATTTCTGCTTGAGATACAATAAGTTCTACTAAATCTCGCGGACCGTCACCGCGCATGGTATTTATGGACTCAATGACTTCTAAGGCATTGCCCACGGCATGTCCAAGTGGTTCATCCATCGCATTGATTTGTGTGACCACTTCGACCCCCATTTGCTTGCCTACAGCGACCATGGAATCGGCGAGAGCAATTGCTTGCTCACGAGTTTTCATGAATGCGCCACTGCCGTATTTCACATCGAGCACAAGCCTCTGGAGCGATTCAGCAAGTTTTTTCGACATGATCGATGCGGTGATCAACGGTATCGAAGGCACGGTGGCGGTTACATCCCGTAGCGCATAAAGTTTTTTGTCAGCTGGGCAAAATCGCTCCGTTTGCCCCATCATCACGACACCGATCTCTGAAACTTGTTGCATCGCTTGCTGCATGGTAAGATCGATGCGAAAGCCCGGAATGGATTCCATTTTATCCAGTGTGCCACCAGTAATTCCCAAGCCCCGTCCAGAGACCATAGGAATCCAGCAACCAGTGCAAGCAACTAGAGGGGCTAGGACGAGGGAAACTTTATCGCCGATTCCGCCAGTGCTATGCTTATCAACGATGGGAGGATGACCCTCAGGAAAAGAAAAACAATCGCCGCTGTTCATCATCGCGCGCGTAAGGGCAGCGGTCTCCGCAGCGTTCATTCCACGGAAATAAACGGCCATGGCAAATGCCGACATTTGAGACTCCATGACGTCGCCTTTGGTAAAGCCGTCGATGAGAAACTGGATTTCCTTTTCCTCGAGCACTTCGCCTTCACGCTTGCGGGCGATGAGAGTGGGAACGTGATAGCACATCATGGCTTGCCCGAAATTCCGTTCACATAATTTTGATCCTCTGTGGACAACTGTTCGAGAGGAAAAGATTTTTCCGTTTGATCTTTTTCACGGAACACAAAAACGGTTTTTACGTTATTGATTGTCTCCATGCGCAAAAAGCGAGCGCGTAATTTTTTGCCATCGGCATTTGTCCATTCGCGCATTTCGTAATCGCCGGTCATTTTTTCTTTGGCCTTGGTTCCGGCTTCAACGAGGGATTTTTGAATTTCTTCCTGCTTTTTGGTAGCCATCTCGAGCCAGGATTTTGGCGGAGGACTGTAGAAAAACCAACCAAGCACCGCAGTGAGCAATAGTCCCCAAACCAACGGGGAAAACATCAGAAACTTGTGTGATCGTTCAAGGATGGTTTTTTCTCCTGTTTCCACATTCACGACCTCTGAAATTTTCGTCACGCCAAAAGACAACCCGAAACACCAAACGAGAATCGTTCCTATGAGATGTCCCACCGTGACAATTTTATTGTCCGGGATCACACCAGGATTCATACGATCGACCACACTTACGATGACAAATCCGAGAGCCCAGAGAATAGGGATCAAAAAACCGAAACGAGTCCACAAAGTCATGGATGGAGAGTAACGAAAAAAGGCTCTTTGTAAATCAAATTTCGCAGCCGATTGCTTGAACGCCTAGACCGCAACCGAGCATCGATTACGTATTTAACAAGCAATACCCAGGATAATCCGAATAAACCCTAGAAAAATAGCGGCTGTGGGACTCGAACCCACACTCCGAAGAACTCGATTTTGAGTCGAGCGCGTCTACCAATTCCGCCAAGCCGCCTTTGCTATCTTTCGTGCGGCGCACAATCAACCGCATGCGCGAGATTTTGGCAATCAAAAATCTCGCATAAATGCAAATTACCAAGAAAAATCTTCGCTCAACCTCGATTTCGTTTCATTCTTTCGCTAGATTCCCGCTTGCTGAATCTCATTTCATCGACATACTTCTGCCTGTGCATCACCGCTTCTCCACCATCCTGCTCACCGCCTGCTGTATGCTGACGGGTTGCCAACCCTCTAGCCCACCCGATGCGGCCCCGTCGCTGAATCTGCCGGCTTCATTCCGCACGGGAAGCACCACATGGAAACGCACTAACGCACCAAAATTCGACGCAGAAACCCCATGGTGGCGCGTTTTCGGTGACGCCGAACTGAACGCTCTCGCCTCTCAGATATCGACGCAAAACCTCACACTACAAGCAGCTGCCGCACGTCTTGAAGAAGCAAGAGCCATTTCGCGATCCTCTCGAATGGCCTTGATTCCATCGCTCGATTTTTCCCCCTCGGGCGTTCGTAGCGAGGTGCGTATTCCAGGAATGCCCACTTCGGTGAGCAACACGCAAATTACCCTACCCATCGATCTGTCTTACGAAGTGGACATGTGGGGACGGCTACGCAAGCAGATTGGCGCTGCTGAAGCGCGCAGCGATGCAGCTTATGCTTCCTTGTTCGCCAGCCGATTGGCTCTTACCGCAGATGCGGCGCAAAGTTATTGGTCATTGCGCGGATTGGATGCGGATCAAGCCCTACTCAATGCCAGTGTGAAATTGCGTAAAGAAACACTTTCCTTGATCGAAAGCCGCTTTAAGGCAGGTACTGTTAGTGCTTTAGATGTGACTCGCGCGCAAACGGAAGTTGCCAGTGCAGAAGCAGAACTCGTAGGCCTGGCGCGCAATCGATCCGCTCTCGTCAATGCACTAGCTCTCGTCACTGGACGTGCGGCTGGCACCATTTCGATCCCCGTTCGCACAGAACTTCCTGCTCCGCCGAAAATTCCTGCGGGGATTCCCTCCGATTTGTTGTTGCGACGTCCCGACTTGCGCATTGCCGAGCGCAATGTGGCTGCCGCCAATGCCGATGTAGGAGCCAGCAAAGCGGCATTTTTTCCCGCATTGCGACTTCGCGCTGGCGGCGGAATCGACGATGCAAATTACGCTGATCTTCTCCGCGCCGAAACCTTAGTGTTTTCGATAGGCTATTCGATCACCTATCCGATCTTAGGCCAGCGCAACTTGATCGCACAAAAAGACGCCGCCGTAGCCCGCCACAAAGTCGCCAGTGCGGAATACAAGCAGACCGTTTTGCTATCTCTGCGTGAGGCCGAAGATGCACTTCAAGCGCTTGATTTTCTCGCACAGCAAGAAAGTGCACAAATCAAAGCCGTCACCGCAGCACAGCAATCGCTCGACTTATCCCAAGAGCGCTTCTCCGCAGGCTTGATCAGTTTTCTTGAGGTTGTCGAAACCGAGAGAACTTTATTGGCAAACAAACGCTTAGCGAACAACCTTAGAGCACAGCGCTTGGCTCTATCCGTGAGCTTGATCAAAGCCTTAGGAGGCACTTGGTAATGCCATAGGAAATTTTTCGATATGATAGGATCCAATCTTCAAATCGGCGAAGGCCGAGACCGCGAACTACTACACAACTCAGAAACATTCTGCTACAAGGAAACCTCGACAGGCCCACTGCTCGCTCACGTTTACGATGATAAGCTCAACGCTGCTCCCGCAAAGCCACTGCTCATCTTTTTCCATGGTGGTTTCTGGGACACACCTGCAATATCTCAATTCGCTACCCAAGCACTTCATTTCATGGCACGTGGATGCGTCAGCATCCTCGCGGAGACGCGTGTCAAAAGCAAACATCAATCGACCCCTCTTGATGCGGTGGAAGATGCCATGGAGTTGATCATCGGCACCAAGAAACATACCGAGCTGTTAGGAGTGGATCCTAAAAAAATCATCTTAGTCGGCTCTGCTGGCGGGGCGTTTCTGGCACTCCAAGCAGCGATGAAAAAAATGCCTCCGAGCGATGATGGTTTCGATGCCGTTCCCGCTGCGGTTATTGCACTCAGTGCCCTCGTCAACACCTGCCCGGGCACGGAATACGCGGCAAAATTTCCCACATCCGCCGACGCAAAACATCACAGCCCCTCGAAGCTCATTCGCAAAAAACTTCCACCCATGCTGTTTCTCCACGGGAAAAACGACCACATCACTCCCCTCGCCCACGTGCTTTCCTTCCGCCGATGGATGAAATGGAAAGGTAATCGCATTGATGTTATCGAATACGAAGCCGCAGACCATCGATTTTTCAACTTCAACGTTAGCCACGCCCACCACGACCGCGCGCTTGCAGCGATGGAGAATTTCCTGTTAGAACTCGATCTGCTCGATGCTCCAAAAAACGACTCCTTTGCTGATTGAACAGCGTCAAACCACTCAGCCCAGTAGTTTGTCCTGCCACTGCTCAACTCGGAAGCCGGACAGCATCACTCCTTTGCTCTGATCGATCAAAAACGGACGCTTGCAGAGATTGCCATTCATTTGAATCAAGTCAAAAACCTCCGCCGCCGTCATGCCATCGAGAGTTTCTTTTAGGCCCATGGCGCGATAGTCCATGCCGGATGTATTGAGAAGTTTGCGGATATCGCCCAGCTCTTGCAGTGCATAAGCAAGCTCTTCTGGGTTCGGAGGTGTCTCACGAATCGGCAACACCTCCACGACTATCCCCTGCTCTTCCAACCAGCGCATCGCATCGCGACAAGTCGAACACTTGGCATAAATGTAGCAGCGCATCAGTCTTGAGGCAGGGGTTTGTCTTTTGTCTCAGGCAAGAAAGGCAGCACCAACACGCCGATCAGAAAGATCAAACACATCCATGAAGCCGCATCGCGAAATGCATCGATTTTCTCTTCCACGGATTTGGCATTTTTTGCCATCTCAGAAGCCAAGTATCCCAAAGTGATCGGGCCTGCCGCAGCCAAATAGCGCCCGACGTTGTAACAGAAAGAAACTCCCGTGGAGCGTAGGCTCGTCGGAAACAACTCGGCCAAATAAATCGAAAAGCCAGCAAAAACAGAAAGTTGAAAGAATCCCATGATCGGAGCCATCCACAAAACATCCGTCGTGGACTTGAGATTCTGGAACACAAAAACCGTAACGATCGCCGCGCCAACAAAAAAGAACGCAAAAGCTTTTTTACGACCTGCCTTCACAGCAACTCGGGTAAATACCAACATTCCTGCAAACGCCCCAACGTTGAAGCATAACAAATTGATCGACATCCACAACGTTCGTCCAGACTTCACATCCTCAGCGGAAGCACCATTCTGTTTCAAACTATTCTCGATCACATCGCCGACCATATCAGTGGAAAAAACACCAATGCCCCACAAGCCAATGACGCCAGCACATGACAAGATCATCCCCAAAAGCGCGTGCTTACGCCATGTCGGATGAAGAAACAACTCCTTGTAGGATCCTGTCTTCCGTCCTTGCGCAGCGGCTTTGTCCCTAGCTACCACCCATGCGTCGGGTTCTTTCAGCTTCAACTGAATCGAAGCCGTCAACAACGCGGGCAAAGCCCCAATTAAAAAGAGCCATTTCCAAGTATTCTCGATGGTCGTCATCGCTAAGCCAATGCCGATCAAGCCAGCCATGACATTTCCCACTGCGGAAAAGGACTGCAACACTCCCAAGGCTTTCGGACGACACTCATTGGGCAATGTGTCAGAAACTAACGCCACGGCTAGTCCAAAAACCCCACCGACGCCTAGGCCTGTGAGAAAGCGATAGATAGCAAAATCAGTCACGCCCGTCGATAACGCCGAAAGTCCTGTGGAAATCGAATACAACAAAACGGTCAATCCCAACATTTTTGCTCTGCCGTAGCGATCCCCCAAACTCCCGAAAATCATTCCACCTGTTGCCCAGCCAAGCACAAAGATGGAGGTCATGATGCCTGCCATTTTTTTTATGGCTGCCATATCCTGCCCTTTCATCAACGCCGTAAGAGCCGGCATTCGCGCCAAATTGAACAATTGCTGATCTAAGCAATCAAAAAGCCATGCCGCCGTCGCCACGATGAAAACAAATTTTTGGTAGCGGTTCAATTTCGACCACCAACCTGAAGTATTTTTCGTTACCGTCATATCTGCCATGCGCGCGATCATGAGGAACCAATGGCAGGCTGACAATCGCAAAAGAAAAATAGTCGAAAAATCGACAACGGCGGTACATTCGGAACGAAGCCCAACGATTGCGTGTTACTTTTTTTCACGTTTGCCTTTGCCCTTGCTCTCGACTGGATCGTAATTGGGGTTCGGAGTCATCATCTGGGCATCCACTGACTGGCGCCAATCCTTGAGTTTCGCGAGAAGATCGGCCGCCCTTTGCGGTTGATCTTTGGCCAAATTCTTGCGCTCGCTGGGATCGGATTTGAGATCAAAGAGTTCGAGCTCTCCGTCTTCGAAAAATTCGATGAGCTTCCAATCACCATGCCGAATCGCACCGTATGGCTTGGTGCGATGGTAATGTGGGTAGTGCCAGAACAGTGTGTCGCGGGCAGGAATACGACCCTTGCCGGTTAGCAAAGGAGCAAGGCTAATGCCGTCCATGTGCTCGTCAGGCCGCAGTTTCAGCCCTGCCAACTCTAAGAACGTGGGATAGAAATCCATGCCGATGACCATCTCCTCGCGGGTGGCTCCTTTGGTGATTTTGCCAGGCCAATTTGCAATCATCGGTTCTCTTACTCCGCCTTCATGTGACCAGCCTTTGAAATCCCTAAGCCCACCGGTCGTTTCCCGATGATCACCGCCGTTGTCTCCGGTCAACACAATGAGTGTTTGATCCGCGATACCCATTTCCTCGAGCTTCGCTACTAGCCGCCCGACACTATTGTCCAAGCACTCTACCATTCCTGCCCGAACCGGATTGAGCAACTCGTTCTTGGCATTTTCGAAACCATCGGCTTTCTGTTTGTACTTCTTCACCAGAGCTGAAGGAGCCATAAGGGGGCTGTGGAGGGTATAATAGGAAAAATAGAGCAGAAACGGTTTTTTACCCGCATTGGCTTGAATGAATTCAACCGCCTTGTCGGTTAGTTTGTCGGTGAGGAAATCGCCCGGCTTTCCGTCATCGAGCCCAGGCATGCCAAAGGGCGAGAAATACAGCCCCGGCCCCTTAGGCTGCCCCCACTCGCGACCTCCGACATTGAGATCGAAGCCGTGGTCGGTAGGAAAATGCTTTTGCATGTCGGGTTGTCCGTTGGGCATCAAATGCCATTTACCGAAAAACCCCGTAGCATAGCCGCCATCTCGCAGTGCCTCCGGCATCAATAGGCGTTCGTGGTCGATCTTCATCTTCCAATTCGGGATCTTCAGCTTTGCCTTGGGCTGATTATGCCCAGCAATCCAATCTGTAAGATGCAACCTCGCCGGATATCTTCCCGCCAAAATCGCCGCTCGGCTTGGCGAGCAGACGGTGCAAGCGGCGTAGGCATTGGTAAATCGCATTCCTCCAGCGGCGAGCTTATCGATGTTCGGAGTCTCGTGAAACTTGGCACCATAACAGCCGAAATCTCCCCAGCCAAGGTCATCGACAAGCAGGAAAACAATGTTCGGCCTTGTCTCCTCAGCGCAAAGTGCATGAGCAACGACAAAGAACAGGATCATCATGGCTTTTTTGATCATCAGGGAAATAGGCTCCTCATCTTCCCGCAGCTTGTCACGCGAAATCGTCATCCTTACGCACGACTTCATTTGTGGACGTAACAAATAGCCGTTTTTTTCGGTTTTCTTGTCAGCCATGACGTGGCATGGTGCGTCACAGCTTCGCATGGATTACTCAAACCTCATTAGACAACGTAACGAACGATTTCAAGAACTGGAGCATCGCATTTCAGACCCAGAGTTGTTTGCCGACCCCAAGCGGGCCACGGAGACCTTGCGCGAGCATCGACGTTTGAAGGAAACACTGGAAATTGCCAAACAATTGGAAGAATCTGAGCGACAGCTAGCGGACAATATCGAACTCGCAAAAAGCGACGATGAAGAATTTGCGGCGATGGCGGCAGCGGAAATTCCATTTCTCGAACAAGAAATTCCGCGCCTGCGCAATGACCTCCAATACGCGTTATTGCCCGCAGATCCGAATGAAGATCGCGATGCATTGATTGAAATCCGCGCCGGAGCTGGTGGAGATGAAGCCTCGCTTTTCGCTGCCGAACTCTTGCGCATGTACCAACGCTATGCCGAACGCCGCGAGTGGAAAACGGAGCACTTGGAGTCGTCGCCTTCGGAAGTTGGCGGCTTTAAGGAAGTCATCCTCCGCGTCACAGGCGAAGAAGTCTTTCGCTACCTCAAATACGAATCGGGGGTCCATCGCGTGCAGCGCGTGCCTGCGACCGAAGCCCAAGGCCGCGTTCATACTTCGACCGTGACGGTGGCGGTCTTGCCCGAAGCCGAAGAAGTGGACGTTCAGCTCAATCCGAACGACTTGCGCATCGAAGTTTGCCGCTCGGGTGGCGCTGGTGGTCAGCACGTCAACCGAACCGAGTCCGCCGTTCAGGTTTTTCACTTGCCCACCGGCTTGTATGTGCGCTGCGAAGACGGCCGCTCTCAAGGAAAAAACAAAGAAAAAGCCTTACAAATCATGCGCACCAAGCTGTATGAAATGAAACAGCGCGAAGTCTCAGAACAATACTCCGAACATCGCCGCTCGCTCATCGGTTCGGGTGATCGCTCAGAAAAAATCCGCACCTACAATTTCCCGCAATCGCGTGTCACCGACCACCGCATCGGTTTTACCGCCCACAATCTCAGCGCGATGATGGATGGCGATGTCTTTGAAGTGACCGCCGCTCTACAAAAAGAGGAAATGGCGGAACGACTCGCCGAAGCCTCGCGCTAAAGATTATTCGCCTTTCTCTTGTTGAAATTTCTCTTGTTGAAATTTCTCCCATAAGTCAGGCCGATTGACCTTCGTCCGCTGCATCGCTTGTTCCTTCTGCCACGCCATGATTTTCGCATGGTGTCCCGATAGCAAAACCTCTGGCACATGCAGACCACGAAACTCCGCGGGCTTGGTGTAAGCTGGTGCCTCTAACAAATGGGGATCACGAAACGACTCATCCACGCTCGACATTTCATCCCCCAGTGCTCCGGGCAACAAGCGCACGATGGCATCCGCCACTACAGCGGCGGCGATGGCTCCATTCGTCAGCACGTAGTCACCGATCGATAGCTCCACGTCGATCAATTCGTCAATCACCCGCTGATCCACCCCTTCATAATGCCCACACACCAGCAAAAGATGCCCCTCTTGCGATAACTCACACGCCACACTCTGGCGAAACACCGTCCCTTGCGGTGTCATCAAAATCACCTTGGTATCCGGCCCGCGCAGCTCCTCAATCGCCGCAAAAAGAGGCTCCGGCTTGAGCAACATCCCAGGCCCGCCACCGCACAGCGTGTCGTCGGCCTTGCGATGTTTGCTCAGCGCCCAATCACGCAAATTGTGCGCGTAAATTTCCACAATTCCCGCCGCCTGCGCGCGCTTGATGATGCTCTCGTTCAGCGGAGCCAGCGCGATTTCAGGAAATAACGTTAGAATATCGATACGCATGATCATCGAGAAATGTAAGGTGCAAAGACCTCGTCCACCACCGCGGCGAACTCGGCTACGGAAATCTTTCGCCCAGCGGCATCACTCACACAAGTCATCACCACGCCATCGATGCCACACGGCGTGATGTGCGCAAACGGACTGAGGCTTTCACCAGTAACGTTGATCGCAAATCCATGCATGCTAATCCACTTCCGCACCCCTACCCCGATGGAGGCTAGTTTTTTTCCCGCAACCCAGACTCCGGTGAATCCTTCTCGCCGCTCCGCTGCAACGCCGAATCTTTCGCACGAGCGAATCAAGACCTCTTCGATCATCCGCAAGTGCGCATGCAAATCTTGCCCTCGATGACGTAGGTCAAAAATCGGATACCCCACCAATTGCCCAGGCCCGTGATACGTAGCTTGCCCACCGCGATTCGTCTCCACCGCCGGATGTGGCAGGGTCTGCGGATCATGCAGCGACGACTGATCGCGCAAACGACCTATCGTATAGACAGGCTGATGCTCTAACAAAAGCAACACATCGCCGCTATCACCGCGCAACAATGCATCCACGGCCTGTTGCTGGAGATCCAAGCCTTCTTCATAACTGACGCTGTGTGATATCAAGGGCATCGACTAGACAATTCTACGATCTAACAATTTTGCGCGTATCGGATCCGATGCTTGCAAATGCGCCATGCCAATCGCCAGCGCGTCCGCTGCATCCGCCGGGGGCGTTTCGCGCAACTGCAACAAGGCCCGCACCATGAACGCCACCTGATCTTTATCCGCCGTGCCTTTGCCCACCACCGCCATCTTGACCTTGCGCGGCGCATATTCATACACCGTCAGGCCGTGATCTGCCGCCGCAATCAATGCCGCCGCCCGCGCCGCGCCCATGGTGATCGCGGTCCTGTGCGATTGCACATAAATGATCCCCTCCACCGCCACTTCCTCTGGCTCCCACTTGCGGATCAAGTGAAACAAATGACTCCGGATCGCCGATAGCGCTGCCGATTGCGCAGAACTCTGCGGAATGCTGATCACCCCAAAGTCGAGCACCTTCGGCGTACGTGCATCCCCTTCCAATACCGCATAGCCAGTATTGCGCACGGCGGGATCTACAGCGAGCACGCGCATGAACGGATCGAGTTAACGACGTTTCTTGCCCGCTGGTTTGCGACGCACCATCCGCGGCTTGTCGTCATCCAAAAGAGCGGTGTACATATAGTCAAAATTCTCCAACTTGCGCCGCGGAATCGTCTGGTTGGTGAAAACTTCTACCGACTTCGCGTAGTCCAGCTCATCCGCCGTCAACAACGTAAACGCATCGCCCTCCGCCGCTGCCCGCCCGGTTCGTCCGATGCGATGCACATAGTCTTCGGCATTTTCGGGAACCCGATAATTGATCACGTGCGAAACGCCACTGATATCGATCCCCCGCGCCGCCACATCCGTAGCTACCAGCACATCATACTTGCCATCGCGGAACCCTTGCAATGCCTCCATCCGCTCGCGCTGACCCACATCACTATGCATCGCCGCCACGTTCGGATGGCCACTCGATTTCAGCATCGCCGTCACCTCATCCGCCTCTTTTCGCGTGCGGGTAAAGATCATCACACTATGCCACTCCGTTTGATCCAGCAGCGCGACGAGCAATTCATCGCGTTGATCCATCGCCACCGGATAAAACGCATGCGTCACCGAGCTCGCCACCGCCGCACGAGCAATTTCCACACTCACTGGATCCACCAAGCACCATTGCGCAAAGGTCTGAATGGCCGCTGGCATCGTGGCCGAAAACAACAAGGTCTGCCGCCCCTCCCACGGGCAAAGATTCACAATCCGCCGCACCTGCGGTAAAAATCCCATATCGAGCATGCGATCTACCTCATCGAGCACCAGAATCTTCAACGCGCCAAAACGCATCGTTGCACGATAAAAATGATCCACCAACCGACCCGGTGTGGCGACCACGATGTCCGCACCGGCTAGGAGCAATTTCGATTGCTCACCATAACCCACGCCGCCGTAAAGCAACGCCGTTTTTAGTCCCGTGTGCTTGCTATATTTTTCAAACTGCTCCGCCACCTGATGTGCCAGCTCGCGCGTCGGCTCCAGCACCAAGATTTGAGGCTTGCCTAATGGCTCGATGCGCGAAAGTGCTGGCAAAGCAAACGCCGCCGTTTTTCCCGTGCCCGTCTGCGAAGCACCCACCACATCTTTGCCCTCAAGAATGAGAGGAATCGCCTGCGCCTGGATCGAAGTAGGAGTCGTATATCCCGACTCTGCAACAGCCTGTTTGATAGGATCAGATAACCCTAATTCGTCAAATGTCATGAACGTGCCTAGCTACCCCAGCCTGCAAGGTCAAGGGATTTACCAAGATAAATCATCCCTCGCGTCCCAACGGGCTGAGTCGCGTGAGGCAGAGCCTTTTACGCGACGCCTCATCGTGAGCCTCCCTCAGCGGGTAATCGTATCAAATCATCGTGCAACTCAAATCAAATCATCGCGTAACCCCTATCAAATCATCGCGTAACCCCTATCAAATCATCGTACAGCTCGACCAAATCATTGTGCAACTCGAATCAAATCATTGTGCAACCCAAATCAAATCATTGTGCAATCCGAATCAAATCATCGTGCAACCCGAATCAAATCATTGTGCAACCAGCATCAAATCATCGTGCAATCCGAATCAAATCATTGTGTAACCCGAATCAAATCATTGTGTAACCCGCATCAAATCATTGTACAGATCGATCATACCCCCGTGCTGCCCCAATCTCAACATTGTCCAGATCGACCAAATCACTGCGCAAGTGGACTGCACCGAGATACCGCCACAGTGTTTCACTCCATCTACCGAAAGTTACATGCCTCTACATTTTCCCCTTTCCAACTCATCGAAATTTGCTAAAACAACAGCAACAGCAAAATGGCATGTGACCCATGCCAATCGCTGTCGTTTCACCTCAAAACACCACCATCATGAACGACCGTAATATCCTCCGCTTCGACCGTGTCCTCCGTGTGCAAACGTTTGGCCGTGATAACACAGAAGACTTTGCATCCGGCAGCAAAGCCCGAGTCTTGTTTCTGGAACTCAATCCGATCATCAATGACCTAAAAAACGCCCGCGTCGATAAACTCCGACAACCCGTGGGCAAAAAAGCCTGCATTGATGCTCTCAACGAAGACTTCAAAGACATCGCCCGCACCGCCCGCGCCATTGTTATCGATGAACCAAACTTCCCCGTGGCAGTTTATCGCCGTCCCCGCACCCGCACGGAAACCCCCATCGCTACCCACGCCGATGCCCTGCTGCAACTCTTAGAGGATCAAGAACAAGACACCCCCGCCCAGCTCGCCGAGAAGCAGGCCTTGCGCGCCAAGTTCGTCGCCTATGAGCTTCCCGAAGACTTCGTCGAAGACCTCCGCGCCGACCGCGATGCCCTCACCGACTGCAACAAAAACAAACACAGCGACCTAAGCGAAAGCGTAGAAGCCACCGCCGCCATCGATGAGCTACTGAACCAAGCGCAAGCCGTTGTCACCCGCTTGGATGCTGCGGTAAAAAACAAATACGCCCGTGTCCCCGAAAAGCTCGCCGCCTGGAGAAGTGCCAGCCGCACCGCCCGCCCCAGCAAACCCGCCAAATCCACGCCGCCAGCCCCTACCCCACCCACGGCCTAAGCGCTGTAAACCCATCCCCCTTCACAATCCCGACCGATCCACCATCGGTCGGGATTTTTTTCATTCGCGGGCATGAACATGAATCCCAAAAATCACCGTGGCGGCACTTTCCAAGTGCCATGCCAAAGAGAACGATGATGCCAAGCGCTGGGAAATTACCACCCCCGCACAGCAGACATTCCTATTTTTTTGCTTCCCAAATCTGTCTCTCACCGCTAGAGCATGTTCATAATCACAGCGCACATGACATATCACGCGAATCCTCTCCACCTACCGCTCATTTGCACACATGGTGAGTATGTTTGGATCTGACCCTGATCACATTTTATTCGGTCTGCAACCGAATGAGGAAAAAATCAGTAATTCGTAAATCTATGATCTCTTTAGAAGCCAGCTCCCTATTCGCCACAATCGTCGGACTCATCTGTAACTGGAAGAGTGAACGTGCTTCCATAGCCACCGACCGCTACCAAGATTTCATGGTTTGGCTGGTGCAGCACAATTTCAACGACTTGAACAACCGCATTTTTGCCTCGGAGGAATTGCAACACCATTTGTCATCATTGCTCAGCGAAGACATCTCCGTCATCAGCACCAAACTCGATACCATCGTCGGCAGTCTTTCCGCTGTGGCAGACAAGATTGATACTCTGTCACAACTCGGGCGAACTCTGGGCGCAGATACGGAAGCACTGTCTGAACAAGCTACTGAGATTCTTAAAATATTTGATCAAACACGTGCTTTCAGGATGATTCACTCATTGGATTTTCATGCCTGCGTTTTTGATAACACTCCCATCAGTTTTGATGATGTTCGCTTTCTGGCCTCGGATGTCGCATCGCTGGAAAAATTCGCTTTCATACGTTTAGTCGATCACAACAATAGCGGTGATCCAGTTTACGCCATTACGCGACAAGGCAGCGCCTTTGCCCAACAACTCCCTGAAATCCCCCTCTGAATCGCCATGGCTGAAAGAAAAACCAAAGTAGCCAGCCTGCCGCAGCTAGACTTAACACTGTGAGTTATTTCGGCATTTACAGAAATACCGCCGAAACACGTACGACATTCTGGTGAGAAACAATGATTGCCTTTGCTCGTAGCTTCGTTAGGATTTGCGCCCTATGATCGTTGCTCCGAAAATTCGCGGATTCATTTGCACCACGGCTCACCCGGATGGTTGCGCCAAGCATGTTGCTGAACAAATTGCCGTCGTGACCCAACGCGGCCCGATGACCAATGGCCCGAAAAAAGTCCTCGTGATCGGCTCATCTACGGGCTATGGGCTATCGTCTCGCATCGCTACCGCATTCGGCTGCGGCGCTGCTACCATGGGGATCTTTTTCGAAAAACCTGGTGAAGCAGATCGCTGCGGCACGGCGGGTTGGTACAATACCGCCGCTTTTGAAAAACAAGCCCACGCCGCTGGTCTTTATGCTCGTTCCTTCAATGGCGATGCTTTTTCCCAAGAAATGAAAGACCAGGTCATCGCTGCGATCAAAGAAGATCTCGGACAAGTCGATTGCGTCGTTTACAGCCTTGCTTCTCCTCGGCGCACTCACCCACAAACGGGCGAAGTCTTCAAATCTGTCCTCAAGCCCATCGGGCAGTCATTTACCAACAAGAATCTCAACACCACCACGGGTGTGGTGGATGATGTCACATTACCAGCTGCGGAAGCTGACGACATCGCGCAAACCATCGCCGTCATGGGCGGTGAGGATTGGCAAATGTGGATCGATGCATTGCTGCAAGAAGGACTGCTCGCGGAAGGTGCCACCACCTTGGCGTATTCGTACATTGGACCAGAAGTCACTTGGCCGATTTACAAAAACGGCACCATCGGCAAGGCCAAAGAAGACCTCGAACGCTGCCAACGCGAACTGGATGAAAAACTTTCCCCACTCGGCGGCAAAGCCTGGGTTTCCGTGAATAAAGCTCTCGTGACCCAAGCAAGTTCCGCCATTCCTGTGGTGCCGCTTTACATTTCTCTGCTCTATCGGGTCATGAAACCTCTTGGCACTCATGAAGATACCATCGAGCAAATGGATCGCTTGTTCCGCGAGCGCTTATGCCCCGGCACACCGCAACCGGACGAAGCCGGAAGAATCCGTGTCGATGACTGGGAAATGGCCGCCGATGTGCAAGCTGCAGTGGCAAGCGCATGGGAAAAAGTGGAAACGGCCAACTTGAGAGAGCTAGGTGACTTTGACGGCTACCAATCCAGCTTTTTGCGCTTGTTCGGCTTCGGCCTCGAAGGTGTCGATTACAGTGCTGATACCGACACCGCCACCGCGGTTCCGTCACTTGCTTGATTTTGTCAGCCCTGCTTGGTGTAAGGCTTTCCAGCCGCCATGCAGGGCGTGCAATTCACTCGCCAAGTGAAACGATCTGATGCGATTCGCGACTTCCTTGCTCGTATCACATCCGACTGCGCTGCAATAGACGATCACTGGCTTCCCATCTAACATCTTTGTGGCAGCATTGCCGAGTGATTCATCGAAGTTCTCATGGGAAATCCACACGGAGCCTGGGACACCATCGCGCTGCCAATCTTCTTTGGATCGAGCATCCACCCACAGCACATCGGACTGCCACTTTTCGACAACGGTAGCCAAACAGATTTCGCCCGGCGTAAGGCTCGCCACATCACAGGGAACCGCCCGCTCGATCGGTCCAGAAATGTTTCGGCTCACCCATCCTGCGGCAGCGGAGAGCAACAAAATGCCGAAAATTTGTAGGCCGATTCGCAACATAAGAATTCAGTATTATTTGACCGGCGCAGCTTCAGGCAGCGGGGCGCTGCGAATCACCGCAAAAGCCATCTGATTTTTTTGTTTGCTCACTTGGCAATCGGTTTCCACGCGAATCACGCCGATCCCTTGAACATTTTGGGCATTTGCTGCTGGAACGACAGCAATTTCATATTCTTTGCCAGCTACCACTTCTTTCAAACTCACTTCAAAATTAGGGTTGGACGATGTCACTCCTAAAATGTGGACCGGCTTTTCGTCATGCATGCTGACCTTGATGATTTTCGGCGTCTTTGTTTCCTCCGTCAACCACTCGATGGTTTTCGGTTCAAGTTTGACCAATTCGGGAATATCGATGGTGGCAGTGAGTGTGATGCTTGGTCGGTCTTCATGGTCACCTTTCATGGTAATCACGATCTGCTTGGCCACGGGGCCTGCAAGCGCGCCTAGGTCAAAAGTCGCCCGCAACACGCCCTTTTCGCCAGGCTGATACACGAGCTTACCATCATTGGAGATCTGCGCTGTGATGCAACCGCAGTTTGGCACGTATGCGAGAATCTCCTGAACTGTGGTGCCTTTGTTTTCGAAAGCGAAATCACAAATCAACTTCGAATCCTCTGGCTTCGCCGTCAATTGTTGATTGGGGGTTTCAAACTGAAGCTGGGCACTTGCGAATGACAATAAAGCACAAAATATCCCAAAGATCCTTTTCATAGCGATCAGACTACTCGACAAGATGAAATAGGCAACAAAGAAATCGTCAAAAATTCTGTACAAATGACTGTTGCAAGCTCATGAGAAATGAACATAATGCTTTATGCGATCACGGAATTTTATTTCATCCCGCTCACACATGATCCCTTCCCTCACCCATCGATTTGTTCTAGCTGTCGTACCTGCGTGTGTTGCCGCGCTTGGGACGATTTCGGCCATGCCTCCCGTGATCCCTGGACTTCATGGCAAGCATACCCTAGATCCATCACAAAGCGGCCAAGTATTGATCAGTGAACTTCGCTGTGCCTCTTGTCACGAGGGCATGAACAACTCCAACATGAAGGCAGCGCCCGACTTATCGAATGCTGGGCAACGACTTACGGTCGATTACATGAAACGTTTCATCGCCGATCCAGCACAGACGCATCATCACACCACCATGCCCGACATGCTGGGAAGCCTCGATCCAAAGCAGCGCATTGCCGTTGCCGCAGACATCGCAGCCTATCTCTCTAGCCTCAAAAAAGGGCCAGATCTGGCCTTGCCCGAGGGTGAAATCGATCCATACGATGGCAAAGAATTGTTCCACTCCGTTGGTTGCGTCGCTTGTCACTCACCGCGCAACGAGGCACGTAGCGAAACACTCAAAAATGGCGTCATTTCCCTCAATCACCTGCCCGGCAAGCATCACAAAGCAGCTTTGGGAGAATTCCTTCATGCGCCGCTGTCGGTGCGACCTTCTGGACGCATGCCAGAAATGAAACTGAGCAAAATGGAAGCGCACTCCCTAGCTGCCTACCTCGAAGGCGAAAACACCACAACTCCCGATCCCGCAGCCGCTCCTGCGCAAATCGCAGCGGGTCGCCAAGCTTTTCAAACGCACAACTGCACCGCTTGCCATCAACCAGAGGCAAAGACTCTGCCCGTCAAGCTCGTGGCAAAACCTGTCGCTCAACTTGATCTCCAATCTGGATGTCTTTCCGCCAAACCTAGTGCTGCACCACAATTTCACCTCAGCGAAGATCAGCGCGCCGCCATCCGCAAGACGCTAGCTCCTGACGCCAAAGCCGCTACGCCTGCGGAACAAATCAAAGTGCAACTCACACGTCTCAACTGCATCGCCTGCCACCAGCGCGACGACTTCGGTGGCGTTTCCGAAAAAATCGATACCTTTTTTCACTCAACGCAAGAAGCTCTCGGCAATGAGTCGCGCATCCCGCCGCCACTTACCATTGTTGGCGCCAAGTTGAAACCCGAATGGCTGCGCAAGGTTCTCTATGATGGGGCTACCGCTCGACCCTACATGACCACTCGCATGCCGCAGTATGGCACAGCAGGTCTGGCCAATCTTGCCGACCTGCTTGGCTCGGTGGACAAACTCGAACCCGTCATCACTCTCGATCCGCCGGACAAAGATACCCAACCGGAAATGCGCGATGCAGCACACGAAATGCTAGGCGACAAAGGACTCAACTGCATAGCCTGCCACAACTACAACGGCAAGGAATCTCCTGGAATGAAAGGCATCGACCTCATGACCAGCTACGAACGCCTCCAGCCCACGTGGTTCTATCAATACATGATCAATCCTGGTGCCTTCCGCACTGGCATCATCATGCCAAGCTACTGGCCGCAAAAACAAGCCGTGCGCAAGGATCTTCTCGATGGTGATACCGACCGACAACTCCGCGCCCTGTGGGATAATTTCTCGTTAGGACGTTCCGCCCGCGACCCATCGGGGTTAAAAAACGAACCAGCAAAACTTCTCGTCACCGACAAAACGCGCACCTATCGCGGTCGAAGCACCGTTGCTGGCTATCGCGGAATTGCAGTCGGCTATCTAGGAAAAATGAACTACGCCTTCAACGCAGAATACGGATCACTAACGACTCTCTGGCAAGGCGACTACATTCGCGTTAACTGGCAAGGACAGGGATCGGGGAACTTCGATCCGCTCACTACGACTGTGCCTCTCGCGCCTGATGTCGCATTTCTTCAAGGGGAAACACCTCCGACTGCATGGCCACTCTACCCTCGCATCACCAAGGAGCAACCCGTTAATCCCGATCCTCTCTATCCAAAAAATCACGGCTACGCGTTCCTCGGCTATTCGTTAGACCCCGCAACCGACATCCCGACCTTACGCTATCGCTGTGGCGACGTGATCATTGAAGATCGCTCGACCAATGAAACAGCGAAAAAACTCAATCGTAGCTTCACATTCCAAAGCAAAACAGCACAAACCCTGTGGTTCAGACCTCTCGTCGGCGAGATTACATCTCCTCAGCCAGGTGTCTTTCGCACGAACAAGGTTCAGGTTTCCGCCCCATCTGCTCAATCTCAATTGCGCGACG
This sequence comes from Verrucomicrobiaceae bacterium, assembly GCA_027487435.1. Taxonomy (GTDB): domain Bacteria; phylum Verrucomicrobiota; class Verrucomicrobiia; order Verrucomicrobiales; family Akkermansiaceae; genus UBA956. The sequence continues at coordinate 19,902 of JAIYDP010000246.1, forward strand.
CTGGCAGCAACGGCAAAGAACTCTTGATCAAAATCTCCGTTCCTCAAGGCAACTCCACATTCACTCTGGACTATGAACTCCTTCCGTAATTCTCTGACAAAACAACTCGCATTTCTTGCCATCACTACTCTTCTTAGCAAAGCCGAGGAAGTCGGTGACCGCTGGGGCACTGCCGATAAAGAACGCGAGGCCTACCCCATCGTCGAACTGCCCATCCCACGCGAAATCGTCCTCGAGGCGGGTGCATTTGAAACGCTGCCCGATGGTCGTATCGCTGTCGGCACGCGCCATGGCGATGTCTATTTGATTTCTGGCTATGACGATGCCAAGCCGCAGCCTCGCTATCATCTTTATGCCACGGGACTGGATGAAATTTTTGGCCTCGCTTGGAAAGATGGTTCGCTCTACGTCACACAAAGCTGTGAACTCACCCGACTTACCGACACCGATGGCAATGGCACCGCCGACAAGTTTGACGTTGTATCCGATGCATGGGGCTACGGCACCTATCACGAATACGCCTTCGGTTCTAAGTTCGACCCGAAGGGCAACCTCTACGTCGCCCTTGGACTTTCCAGTTCCTACCACTCCCACCAACTCTTTCGCGGTTGGGCTTTCAAAGTCACACCCGATGGAAAAAGCATCCCCATCGCTAGCGGCTTGCGTAGCCCCGGTGGCATTGGTTTTAATGAAACGGGCGACCTCTTTTACATCGAAAGCCAAGGCCCATGGAATTCATCCTGCAGCCTAAAAGCAATCAAGGAAGGCGGCTTCACTGGCCACCCTGTCAGCTTCAATTGGTATGATTATGCCCCAGAAATGGGCAAAGCGCCGAACATGCCAAAATCAGGCTCCCGTATCATCATCGAGAAGGAAAAAGTTCCGCAGCTCGATCCTTATGCCGTGATTTTTCCCTACATCCGCATGGGTCGCTCGATTTCCGGCTTCACCATCGACCGATCTGCGGGCAAGTTCGGCCCCTTCGCTAACCAAATTTTTGCCGGTGACTACACGCTATCGATCATCGTTCGCGCCACCACAGAAAAAGTCAACGGCGTCTGGCAAGGTGCCTGTTATCCATTCCGCGAAGGCCTTTCCACCGGGCTTCTTAATTTGCATTTCACACCGCAAGGGCAACTGATCACAGGCGGCACGAACCGCGGTTGGCCCGTGCGTGGACTGAAACCATACTCTCTGGAGCGTCTGGCTTGGAATGGCAAAACTCCCTTTGAGATCGAACGCATCACGGTAACACCGGACGGCTTTGACATTCGCTTTACCAAACCGATTGCCACGCAACAAGCGGCGAGCGTCGATTCCTACAAAATGGGCACCTTCACTCACATCTACATGCAAGGATACGGTGGGCCTGAAGTCGATCAAACCAAACCGCAGGTGAAATCAGCCGTACCGTCCGCCGATGGCATGTCGGCACGCATCGTTCTCAATACCATGACCAAAGGCCACGTCCATGAGTTTGATCTTGGGGCATTGCGCTCACGCGACGGCGAAGAGCTCGTCCATCGCCACGCCTACTACACTCTCAATGAGGTGCCCACTACGAAGTGACAGAAGGCACTTTTGCCCATGGTTTGCTGACAAGAAATGCGCAAAGTACTTCTAACTATTTCTTTCGATGGCACCTGTTATCTTGGTTGGCAAGCCCAGCGCTCGGGGCGAGGTGTTGCCAATGTTCTTCAGCAAGCCTGCTTTGCACTGAGTAGTGAAACGCCCGAAATTGTGTCGTCCAGCAGAACCGATACCGGTGTCCACGCCCGTGCTCTCTGCGCTCACCTCGTAGTACCATCTTCGCTTCAACATCTTTCGGTGAGGCGTTTGCGAACCGCTCTCAATGCTCAACTGCCCAAGGACATTCGCATTACCGAAGTTGCAGAAGTAGCGCCAAGCTTCAACGCCCGCTTCGATGCACTGCGCAAAGAATACCATTACCACATCTGGAACCATGCGATTATGAATCCTTTGCTCCGACAGCAAGCATGGCATGTACCTTTCTCGTTAGACGAATCGATCATGCGCCAAGCAGCAGAACGCTTTCTTGGCCGACACGACTTCCGCGCCTTCACCAGCCATCGCGATGGCGTGTTAGGCGATAGTTTGCGTGAGATAACGCGATGCGAAATCCACCGAGTTGACGAATTATGGACGATCAAAATTCAGGCGAGCGGTTTCCTCTACAAAATGTGCCGCTGCATGGTTGGAACTCTGGTGCAAGTGGCACGACATCGAATGTCGTTAGAGGATCTATCTTCACTGCTACAAGGCGGCGAACGCCAAGCATCAGGCATGAACGCCCCCGCTCATGGCCTTAGCCTGTGGCAAGTGGATTACCCACCGCATGTTTTTCTTTGAAGGGGAAATTCTCAGCATTCTAGCATGAAAACATGGCTCTAGGCGCTTGCAACTTCACTACATTTCATGGTTTGCGCGGGCGGTTCACAATGCACCAACCGGTAGGGACGACTCTCCGATACATCGCTGTGCAAAGACCATCCGCTTCGCCTTTTTTCCCATTGTAAAGGAAGCAACCAGCACAGGTCTGGCCGAGTTGGTATTTGGCATATTTTTTGCGATCGACTTTCGTCGCATCTTCTTTGTAGCCCATCAGTATCGCGGAGCGTTCGGTCTCTACAAGTTTTGTGGTTGGTCTTGCCGTAGCCGGGCGTTCATCCGCAATCGCCGTGGTAGTGACCATAGCTGCGGTGCCTGTGCCTAAGCTAACAATGAATTTTCGACGTGTTTGCATGCTCGTTGTTTCTTGTTCGAATTGTACGACTCTGGGGAAAGAAATGAAGCGCGAGATGACGAATCGATTGATAGGGACTTTCTGCTGGATGGTTATTTATGTTTACCAATTGATTCTGAGACGTAGCCATACCCTGATTCGATTTCAAGAAACACTCTTCGAAAAAACACTACAAAAGCAGTTCTTTCACGACGCGGGATGGCTCTACCCCCGTGAGCTTGAGGTCGAGTCCTTGGGTGCGATAGGTCAAACGATCATGATCGATGCCGAGGCAATGTAGGATTGTCGCATGAAGGTCGTGAGCGGTGACGGGATTGCTGTTGATATTGTAGGAAAAATCATCGGTCTCGCCGTAGGAAATCCCGGGCTTCACGCCACCTCCCGCCATCCAGACGGTGAAACATCGCGGATGGTGATCCCTGCCATACTGCTTGGGCGTGAGTTCACCTTGGCAATAAACCGTGCGGCCAAATTCGCCGCCCCATAGCACCAAAGTCTCATCCAACAACCCGCGCTGGCGGAGATCTTTCAGAAGTGCAGCTTGCGCTTGATCGACATCCTGACACTGAAGCGGCAAATCTTTTACCACGCTGCCATGGTGATCCCAACCGCGATGGTAAAGCTGAATGAAGCGCACATCGCGCTCTGCCATACGCCGCGCCATGAGGCAATTGTAAGCAAAGCTGCCTGGCTTTCTCACGTCTGGACCATACATATTGAGCACGGATTCTGGTTCATTTTTGAGATCGGACAGCTCCGGCACGCTGGTCTGCATGCGATACGCCATTTCATACTGGGCAATGCGCGCTAGCACGTCGGGATCGCCACTTTGCTCCGCTTGGCGGTGATTCAATTCAGCGATCATGTCGAGCACCTTGCGGCGGTCGTTGCGTGTCATTCCTTTCGGATCATTCAAAAAAAGCACAGGATTTGCAGCAGCACGAAATTGCACACCTTGGTGTTCACCCGGCAAAAATCCCGCTCCCCACAGGTGCGAAAACAAGGCCTGCATCTGTCCCCTTCCCTGACTGATCATCACCACGAAGGCCGGCAAATTGGCGTTCGCTGAGCCGAGTCCGTAGGACAGCCACGCGCCCATGGAAGGGCGCCCCGGAATTTGAAATCCCGTTTGCATGAAAGTCACTCCAGGGCCGTGATTGATCTGATCCGTTTTCATCGACTTGATCACACAAAGTTCGTGTGCCATGGCTCCCGTGTGTTTCAGCAAATCAGAAACCCACAAGCCGTCTTGCAGGTTGCGATATTTCTGAAAAGGGAAAATGCTCGGCGCGATGGGGAGACCATTTTGTTTGGAGGTCATGCCCGTCAACCGCTGCGAACCACGAATCTCTGGCGGCAATTCTTTGCCAAACATCGATTGCAAATTCGGCTTGTAGTCAAATGTATCGAGCTGAGACGGAGCACCTTCTTGGTAGAGGTAGATTACGCGTTTGGCCTTCGGTGTAAAATGCGGTGTCGCAGCAGGAACTGTGGGCGCGGCATCGGCAGCAAACAGCTGTGACAAAGCTGTGCCACCAAACATACCGATGCCACCTGCGGCGACACCTTTGAGCATTTGCCGGCGATTGATGTTAAAGAAATATTCGTGAACTGGATCCATGAGATGGTGACTCTAAGGGAGGAGGTTTAATGTTTGACGAGGGTTTCATCGAGATTCAGCAACACGCTCGCGATGACCGTCCATGCAGCTAACTCCGGAAGATCGATGTTCGCTGGTGCGGCTGTGGCTCCTTGCTTTAGGAACTCCGCAGCATCCTCGGGATGGGATTGGTAACGAGCAAAAAACGTCTCATAACCTTGAAGCAGAGAGGCTAGTTCCTTCGTTTCTGGTGAGCGATTGACCAAACGGCGAAACATCGAAGTCAGGCGATCTTTCGGACTCGTCGTTTCCTGGATCGTTCTCACGGCAATCCATTTTGCTGATTCGAGAAATTGTTCATCGTTGAGCATCGCCAAAGCCTGAAGCGGAGTGTTTGTGGAAACTCGTCGCACTTGGCAGGAAGTGCGATCCGGAGCATCGAATATCCCCATCAATGCTGGTGGCGAAGTGCGTTTCCAAAACGTGTAGAGGCTGCGACGATACAAATCTTCATTTTTTCTGCGTGGGTACCGTCCCGTATTGGAACTGCCGTTCGACCGCTCTTCCCAAAGACCGGGAGGTTGGTAAGGGAAAACGGGGGGACCTCCAAGTTGCTCATTCATCAATCCCGTATGATACAACGCTTGGTCACGGATTTGCTCTGCGGTCAGACGTTGACGGGGAAAACGTGAAAGCAAGCGATTGTCAAAATCGTTCTTTTTATGCTCGTCGCGAATGTTTGATGATTGGCGGTAGGTGGCACTGCATACGATCGTGCGAATCATGTGTCGCTGGCTCCAAGGACGGCTCTGGCCATTTCCGTTGCGAAATTCTTCCGCCAACCAATCTAACAATTCGGGATGCGTTGGATAGTCACCCTGCAAACCAAAATCGTCGCTCGATTTGACCAAGCCGACGCCAAAAAACTGCTGCCACAAGCGATTCATCGTCACGCGGGCAAGCAATGGATTTTCCGGTGAAACAATCCACCGAGCTAAGCTCAAACGGTTCTCCGTAGCACCGCCAATTCCAGAGCCTAAAGCCTTAGGCACATGCCTGGAGACGGGACGATTTTGATCGGGCAAATCATACTGGCCGCGTTGCAAAATGAAAGTAGGCCGCGGCGTTTCGGCCTCTTTCATCACCATCACCTGCACCTTCGGACCTGTCGGCATCAGAGGAGAGGCAATTTCCAGAAATGGCTCAAAGGCACGCGCTTTGTTGTTCTCTTCGTGTTTCTCTGTCGTCGAATTAAAGTAGGACTGCAAAGAATAAAAATCGTCCTGCGTCAGTGGGTCAAATTTATGGTCGTGGCAGCGGCAACAGTTCATCGTCATTCCAAGAAATGTTGTGCCGATCGTCTGCACGCGATCCGCGGCGTACTCATTCAAGTATTCTTCGGCAATCGTCCCGCCTTCGGTGGTGATGAGGTGATTGCGATTGAAAGACGTTGCCAAAATTTGTTCGGGTGTCGCGTTAGGAAGCAGATCACCGGCGATTTGTTCGATCACGAATTCATCGAAAGGCTTGTCATTTTGGAAAGACTGGATCACCCAATCCCGCCATGGCCAACCGGTGCGCATGTGGTCGTGCAAGTATCCATTGGTGTCACCGTAGCGCGCAAGATCGAGCCATGCGACAGCCATTTGCTCGCCATGACGAGGCGAGGCTAACAATCGATCCACTTGGCGCTCGTAGGCACCGTCAGTTTTGTCATTGAGGAAGGCATATAATTCTTCGGGCGTAGGCGGCAACCCGGTGAGATCGAAGCTTAAACGCCGCAATAATGTCGCGCGATCGGCTTCAGGCGACAAGGTTAAACCGACCTTATTCAGTGATGTAGCAACGAGCGAATCGATAGCATTTTGCGGTGCCGCAGAGGAAATTTCCGGACGTTTGGCAGGGACAAATGCCCAGTGTTTTTCATAAACAGCACCGCTTTCGATCCATCGCTTGATGATGGCTTTTTCTTCATCCGAGAGTTTTTTGTGAGATTTCGGCGGTGGCATAACCTCGGACTTATCGTCCGAAATGATTCTTTGCCAAGCTTCACTGTCTTTGAGATTGCCTGGAACGATGATCGTTGCGCCACTTTCAGCCTTGCCATACGCACCTTCGGAAGTGTCCAAGCGCATCTCCGCTTCGCGATGTTTGGCGTCAAAACCGTGACAAGAAAAACATTGATTTGATAGAATCGGGCGAACATCTCGATTGTAAGAAACGGGCTGAGCAACTGCCCATCCGTAGAAGAAAAAAATGATTCCTGCCAAACGCTTCATCGCCAGAAGTCTAGTGGAGAACATCAAAACTGCAAGACCGAGCTGCGCCAAACATCAAGCTTCCGAGCAGGATTCGTTTCATGAGATTCGCGTCAATCGACTGCTCAACCTGATCGATCTCAATATTCTTTGATTTGGCTATCTACAGTCAGCTTGGTCACCTCGTAATATTCTTGATAAACACGCTTCGCAGCGATTTCTAACAAGCGATCTAATTCTTTGTAAATGTATTCCAGGGCATCATACCATTGTTTCTCTGCAAACAGCGGTGCTGCTTTTTCCAAAAGTTCATCCAAGAGGGCTGTCGGAAGGTAATGAGCCAAGCCATAACCCACCGTGATACCTGCCTGCTTTTGAGAAAGATCCAACAACAACAAAATATCCCTATTTTCTGGCCCTTTATGCGCAGCTTCTGATAGACCAGCAGTATTGAATAGCCAAAAAAGATACAATTCTAAGGGATATTTTTCAGGCAGATTCCTTACAATCAAGTGATTGTTCACCTGCGGAAAGCGCTTTTTCATGCGGTTGAGAATCTTTTTGAGAGACTTCATTTCCCGCGGATTAAGGATCGACGCGACATCCCCCAGTCCGGGCAAAAGCCGTGGCACAGCACCAAGTAACGAGTTGACACGTTGGAGCGTCAGCATGCAGTTCGGGCATTCTGGAGTGTATTCACGCAAATTCACGCGACAGTAGGGGCAGCGCATGAATCAACAAAAGCACAGGTTTGCTTTGACTACGAGCGAAAAATTGACACAAATATCCGCATGTCATCACTTTCAGGAAAAGTAGCCGTCGTAACAGGAGCAGGAAGAGGCATTGGCCAAGCCATTGCCCACGCCCTAGCAGCACAGGGAGCAAAGGTCGCCGTGGTAAGCCGTAGCCTAAATAGCTGCGGAGCTGTAGCCGATGAACTCAATGCTCTGAACGAAGGATCTGCCAAAGCTTACGCTGTCGATGTCGCCGATCACATGGCCGTGCAAGAATTGGGCAAAGAGGTTATGACAGATTTCGGCCAAGTTGATATTGTGATCAACAATGCCGGTGTTACCCGCGATGGCTTGCTCATGCGAATGAAAGAAGAAGATTGGGATACGGTTCTCGATACCAACCTCAAGGGCGCTTTCAATACGGTAAAAGCATTCATGCGTCCCATCATGAAGTCGGATCAACCTCGCATCATCAATATCGCTTCTGTCATCGGATTGATCGGCAATGCTGGTCAAGCGAACTATTCTGCGAGCAAAGCCGGTCTGATCGGATTTACCAAAGCGGTGGCTCGTGAGCTTTCAGGACGCAAGGTGACCTGCAATGCCGTAGCTCCTGGCTTCATCACCACGGACATGACCGATGAGCTGCCCGAGAAAGTTCGTGAAGAAGTTTTAGCAAAAATCCCGCTCGGCAGTTTTGGCGAAACTTCAGATATCGCCGCCTGCGTTTTGTATCTTGCAAGCTCCTCCGCCCGATACATCACCGGACAAGTCATCGCAGTAGATGGTGGCATGACCATGTAAGACTCATACGATCATTTGAAGCTCGATGGAATTACTTCTCTTACGTCACGGAAAAGCAGCACCGCATGGTGAAGCTCGTGCCGATGCCGGACGTGAACTCGTCGCTAAAGGTATCCAACAATCACAAGCCTGCGGCAAATACCTTCTCGCCACAGACCTGTTGCCAGAAATCGTATTAACTAGCCCATTACTACGTGCCCGCCAAACGGCTGACCATTTCTGCCAAAGCGCAAAACTTCCCGGCCCCGTGATTCAATCGTGGCTAGCGGCAGGCATGCATCCAGACCTAGCTTTGCGTGAATTGGCGAGTTTTTCCGATTTCAAGCGCATTTGTATCGTCGGCCATGAACCTGACTTTTCATCGCTGATTGCATGGGTCACTAGCAGTGAAGGTGGCGCGATAGAAATGAGAAAAGGAGCCATCGCACTTCTCGAACTGCGTCCGCCTTCGCGGCGTGGCACGCTCCGGTTTTTGATCCCACCACAAATGATGGGGCTTTCGCAGGAATAATCTCGCAGCAGAGTTCGGCACCAGCTACGATTACCTACGCCTTGCTTTCGCTGTGTCGCTTAACGCAGGACCACAGAGAATCGAGTGAGAAAAATGTCCCGTAAAACAAAAATTCGTAACATTTTGCTCCAGGGATCAGTATCGTGTCAGAGTCATTAACTCAAGCGAAGCCCTCAGCGGTTCAAGCGGGGTTGTGTTTCAAAAAAATAGTCCTCACGCATGATCCGATTTACCCTATCGCTGTATTTAAGTATCTTTTGCATTCTCGCAGCAGCCGAATCTCGACCCAACTTTATTTTTCTCATCGCCGATGATCACCGTTGGGACGCCATGGGCGCGGTACAAAAAGAACACGGTGAAAAAGGTCGTTACCCATGGTTCGAGACTCCTCAGCTCGACCGACTTGCCGCGGACGGTGTTCGGTTTCGCAACGCGTTCATCACCCACTCCATCTGCTCGCCAGGCCGCGCCGGATTTCTCACCGGTCAATACACCCATATCAATGGTGTGATGGATAATAACACCCCATTCCCTAAAAACGCCATCACTCATGCTACTTTGCTGCGCGATGCTGGCTACGATACGAGCTATTTTGGCAAATGGCACATGGGAAATCAAAGAGAACGCCCTGGCTTCGCCTTCGCCGCAAGCTTTCTCGACCAAGGCATCTACCAAGATTGCCCTTTCTTGGTAAACGGAAGTATAACGCCTACGATCGGCTGGGTCGATGATGTCAGCACCACCTACGCTATCGATTGGATCAAAGGGCACCACACCAAGCCATTTTCCCTCGTTCTCGGCTTCAAAAGCCCGCACAATCGTCGTGGCGGCGAAAACCTTCCTGAGCGGCTGCGAAGCCTTTACGAAGGAAAAACGACAAAACGCACCCCCAACTGCGACCTCGCTGCGGTCTATCACAAGCCCATCACCGAGGCCGACAAGGGGAAAGAACGCGGTCTCTCTGCTAACTCTGTTCACCTCGACTACCTTCGACACATCAAAGGCATCGATGACAACGTCGGACGCATTCTCGATACCCTTGATGAACTCAAACTCGCAGAAAACACTGTGGTGATTTATTCAAGTGATAACGGCTACTTTCTCGGCGAGCGAGGCCTTGGTGACAAACGAGCTCTCTACGAAGAAGGCCTGCGCATACCATTCATCGTTCGCTATCCCCGTCTCTTCCCCAAGGGCAAAGTCATTGATGAACTCGTCATCAATCAAGACCTCGCTCCGACATACCTCGACCTAGCCGGCTTACCTAAGCAATCCGGCATGCATGGAGCAAGCATCAAGGATCTTGCCTCTGGCAAAAAACCCAACAACTGGCGCACCTCTTTTCTAGCCATTTATCGAAAAGAACTCGGAGACACTCCTACCTGTCACGGCATACGAACACAAAATGCTAAGCTGATCGTGTTTCCCAACCGGCCCGAATGGACAGAAGTCTTCGACCTCAAAAATGATCCTTACGAACTTAACAATCTTCCTGCCGACGGTCCCCTTGCGAAAGCTCTCCAAGCGGAACTTGACACCCAAATGAAAGCAGTGCAATTCACTCCTGCATCCAAACGCAAATAACCCAAGCATTCTCGAAATGAAATCGCTGCTACTACTTTTTCTTGCTTTGCCTGCCTTTTCACAGAGTGCAGTAACTCCCGCTGCGAAAAACCTACCCAAGGTGCTCGTCATTGGCGATTCCATCAGCATGAATTATCACGAGGCAGCCAAATCAGCTTTAGCAGGCGTCGTCGATTACAAACGCATTCCAACCAATGGCTCCTCGACTGTGTATGGGCTCCAGAACATCGATAAATGGCTCGGACCGAAACCGACTTGGGATGTCATTCAGTTCAATCATGGCCTCCATGATCTGAAAACCCCTTACCTCCCCGAAAGTAAATCCTGGGGACCTCCTATGGTTTCTTTGGAGGACTACAAAACCAACCTCGAAAAGGAAATCTCCATCCTTAAAAAAACCGGCGCTCGCTTGATTTGGTGCACGACTACTCCCGTACCAAACGACAATCAATCGGCAGCGAGTCGAAAAAAGGGCGCATGCCTCGACTACAACGCCGCAGCTCGCGAAGTCCTCCAACGCCACCCGCAAATCCTCATCACCGATCTCCACGCCACCGTCACCCAATCGCCCGTTTTTGACAAATGGCGCACCGGAAATGACGTTCATTTCTACACCAAAGAAGAACAAGCCCTGCTGGGAGATGCCGTAGCCACAACCATTCGTAGAGCTCTCGCCAAACCTACAAAAAACCTTCCGCTTCCCGGTGAAGCATTCGACGTCGGAGGCCACACCGCGTTCGTCATCATGCCTACCAAGCGCGATACCAGCAAGCCCACCCCTTGGATCTGGTATGCTCCCACTTTGACTGGGCTACCCGGAAGAGAGGAAACTTGGATGATTCAAAAATTTCTCGACGCAGGTATCGCCGTTGGTGGCATCGACGTTGGCGAGTCCATGGGCAATCCTGAAGGCCGCGCCGCTTTCACTGCATTCCATCAAGTCATGAGCAAAACGCGAGGCATGTCCGCCAAACCATGCCTACTTTGCCGCAGTCGCGGCGGTCTGATGCATTACAACTGGGCCGCCGAACACACCGAATCTGTCGCCGCCATCGGGGGCATTTACCCCGTCGGAAATCTCGCCAGTTGGCCTAGCCTGGCTAACGCCCATCAAGCCTACGGCATCTCCGCTAAAGAACTCGAAAAGATCCTCCCACAACACAATCCCATCGACCGACTCGCCCCACTCGCCAAAGCAGGAATCCCTCTCATGCATCTCCACGGCGACAAAGACCGCCTCGTGCCACTCGAAAAAAACTCTGGCGTCATCAACGAACGCTACCGCGAACTCGGCGGCACCATGACTCTCAAAATCATCAAAAATGGCGGCCACGATATGGCAAAAGACTGGTTTCAAAGCCAAGATCTCACCGATTTCCTCATCAAACACGCAGCACCATAATCACCAATAACCTCACCATCATCACCTCATGAAATATAACTACATCAGCCTCATCGCCGTCATCTCCGCCGTTCATATTCACGCGGCAGAAGACATGAGTCAACCTGTCATCACCAAAGAAATTCGTAAGGAAAACGGCAAAGACGTCCCTTACATGTTCATCGATGGCATCAAAGTCCACGAGACCGACACCAGCAAGCAGCCATTACCTCCGGTGGTCACCCCGGGAGAAGGAGCTGCCATGACCGCCGCGCCGTCCGATGCAACCGTCCTCTTCGATGGCACGGAAGCTTCTTTGAATCGCAACTGGAGCGACCGCGCTGGTAATCCTACAAAATGGAAAATCGTTGACGGCGTGCTCGAATCTGTACGTGGGGCAGGCTACATCCACAGCAAACAAACTTTCGGCTCCTGCCAACTCCACGTCGAGTGGACATCCCCTACCAAGGTCGAGGGTAAAGGGCAAGGAAGCGGCAACAGCGGAGTCTTTCTGATGAACAACTATGAAGTGCAAGTGCTCGATAGCTATGAAAATGTCACATACGCCGACGGCCAAGCTGGAGCGCTTTACGGACGTAGCAAACCACTCGTCAATGCCTGCCGCAAACCTGGCGAATGGCAAAGCTACGACATCATTTTCCATCGCCCGCTCTTTGATGAGTCCGGAAAAGTGACCCGTCGCGCCACCATGACTGTGATTCACAACGGAGTTCTCATCCAAGACCATGTCGTCCTCAGCGGCGGCACCGGATGGGACGGTCCACACTCCGCAAGCGAATACGTGGCTCATGCCGATAAACTACCCTTCGCTCTGCAAGACCACGGTAACCCCGTGCGCTTCCGCAACATCTGGATCCGCGAGCTAAAAGACAAACCTGTCACCAAGTAGTCATCGGATGGCTTCTCGATGCGCCCCTATTTCGCCGATAGGGCTAAGCCCTTCGAGGTTTCCGTGATTTATGAGAAAAGAAAACGACAAAATTGCATTGCAGGTTGGCTTACAAAGGTGAATCGTAACTACGTCATGTATCGCAAACTCTTTGCCTTTGCTTGTGTTCTCTGTAGCAATCTTTCTATGGCAGCTCATCCCGTGCCAGATAGCCCCTTGTGGCTGAACTATCCCGCCGCAGAAGGCCCTGGCAAGGGCAAGCTCATCGTGCTCATTTCAGCCGACCAAGAATATCGTAGTGAGCAATCCCTCCCCATGCTCGCAGGAATTCTATCCAAGCGCTATGGCTTCGATTGCACCGTCTTATTCGGCGTGAACGAAGAAGGATTGGTCGATCCCACTGCCCCCGTCTATCCCGAAAAAGGCAAAGAAAGCGAGTTCAAACCACATAACATCCCCGGCTTAGAACATTTGGCGAAGGCCGATCTGATGATTTTTGCGACTCGCCTCCAAACGTTGCCGGATGAACAAATGAAAGCGTTTGTCGCATATTTTGATTCGGGCAAGCCATTCATCTCGCTACGCACTGGCAACCATGGCTTTCGTAGCCCCTTGCCTTACATGATCGATGGCAAAAAAGTCACGCTAACGGAAATCCTCGGCGGCACTTTCCTCAGTCATCACGGCAATTGGTCTCAAGACTCCACGCGTGGCGACATCATACCCGAACAAAAAGATCACCCTATTCTCAAAGGCGTCAAAGACATCTGGGGCCTCACCGATGTTTATCGCACGTATCGCGAAGGGGAATCACTGCCCGCCGACTGCACGGCATTGGTCATGGGGCAACCACTGATTGGTCGCGTGCAAGGCGGTGAGTCGAACCCCAAAAAAGAGCCTCTCCCTGTCGTATGGGTCAAGAATTGGAAAACTAGCCAAGGCAAATCTGCTCGGGTCATCCACTGCACGATGGGCAGTGCCAAAGATTTTGAAAATCCTGGACTGCGACGACTCGCGGTCAATGGTGCCTTTTGGAGCCTCTCCATGGAACATCACATTTCCATCGATAGTTCCGTAGAACCAATCAGCGAATTCAAACCACTTTCTAGCGGTTTCAACTACGAAAAAATTGGAGTCCGCCCGCAGCCGCCATCAGCCTACCGCTAACCCGGCCCGATTTGCTTCACAAAGCACCAGATTCTCTCCACATAACGTTCTTCCCTGCTCGGCGGGATCGATGGCTTGTCGCAAGCAGAAACCCCTTTGCTGGAGAAATCCCTCCATCTCATCAGGGAAAATGGACCAGAGAAATGGCTCTCCACTCCAGTATAACCATGCATCAATGAGTCGGCTGTGTGGACGAAATCCAGATGATGACGCAGACCAAGATCGCATGTAAGTGAATAGCAATTGCCGTTTCTCGGTGCCACGAGCCAGCTCGCCGAGCAATCGATCCACAGCAGATGCTTCTAGATACATCAGCACACCTTCGATGATCCAAAATGAAAACCTTGCCTCACCGACCACATCAGGCCGTGGCTCGGTAGTGAGATCGACGGCAAAAATGGTCAGATTTGCAGGCAACTCATGCTTACGCGATAGTACCGCGCTCCACTTCGACTGACTGGTGGCAGGATGATCTACTTCGATGAATGTGACGTGCCCGAATTCTTTCGCCAAACGCAGTGCCAAGGTGTCGAATCCAGCACCGATCACCACAACCTGATCACAACCATCGGCGATCGCTTCACGGCATCGTTTTTCGATCCAATTTTTACGCCATGCATAATGCTCTATGATCCCGGGTAAAGTGTATTTCTCTAACAAACGCCAACATCTTCTGGTGATAGGATGTTTGGCACTGCGCGCGAGCAAGCGATCGCGTCGAGTGCCTGATAAGAACTCCGTGCACCACCTTGCCGCATCGGGCGCTTGGCCGTTCTCGCTGTGAAGCAAAATGGTAGCTGCGGCGATTACCTTCGCTGTACTACTGGCCTTGGTGTTGTTCATGTGACGATGCTTGTTGTTCAAAAGCGTCGCGGTAATACGCGTACCATTCACTCATGAATAACTCCGAGGGATCGTAGTGCTTCTTGAGTTCCAGCCATTCTCGAAATTGCGGATAGACTGCTTCCACCTGAGCTACTGTAGCAAAGCGATGATAGGTCAGAAAAAAACTACCTTTGAGCGCAATGGTGGCATCAATCAAAGCTCGGAAGGTGTTAGCGGTTTTTTCTAGGCCAGCAGGATTGTGTGGCGTGCGTAAGTTGAAGATCACACAAACATAATCCGCTTTGGCCCATGGCAAAAAACTCTCGGTATCGCGCTGAATGGCACGAATCGTGCCGTAGATGACTTCTGTCCCATACTGTTGCAAAATCGCTCGCGCCGCACTCATGAAACCTAACAAATTGTCTTCTGGCAGATAGTGTTCGCCTATGATCAATGATTCTTTTTCGGTTGATGCATTCGTTGTTGTGCGGTGATTTTCCAGATAATCGGCATACGAAGGCAAATATGTGCTGAGTTGCATCGCATCGGACCAATACCGACTCCCATTCGTGCTGAGATAATGCTCGGAATACAATTGAAATGCGCGAGCTTTGTCTTCGTGTGCCAGTCGCAATAGCTCTAACCAATGCTGTGGCGAGAGGTCGGAATGCGTAGCGGGGAAGTCCCTTTCATCGAACAATGGTTTGTAGCAAGCGAATACACCCCGATGCAAAAAACCATGATCGTGCGGATCTATGACAAACTGAAAATCACCATAGGTACAACCTTCCGCTGTGCGACGATATACCGCACTCATCGCATCATCGAGATCGATAACCTCCACCACACGCACCATGCACTGGCGTGGTGTGAGGCGTAAAGTCGCCGCATAAATGATGCCAAACATCCCGTAACCACCGATGACTAAGGAAAATAATCGCACATTGGTTGTTCGATCGCAGAACAAAACCTCACCCTCCGCGTTTACCATCGTTAGGTTTTCAATGTCTGCCACCAGAGGTTGTTGGAGCATACCTCGCCCGTGAGCATTGGCAGAAATCGATCCACCGAGACACACTGCATCAACTCCCGTTTGCTTCTGACGAATGCTCCACACCGAACCGTTGGGGCATTTCATGGCATTGCTTGCGGCAATGATCTGAGGCCAATGGGCACCAGCCTCGATCTCTAACAATCCTGCCTCGGCATCGCTACGTAACACACGCTGCAATCCTGCTGTATCAATGTGCCAAGAGTCGCGAAAAAACGGCTGACCTCCCATCGAATGTTTGCCGCCAGATTGGGAGATTTTCACACCATGATTTTTCGCGCTCTTCACCAACGCGACAAGCTCTTCGAGCGATCGAGGTTGATGCACCTGAACGACACGAGTGGCATTCAGCCGCGAATGGACATCATTGAGAATAATACTCATGCTTGCAGAAACAACCTATCACAGATCGAATCGGCACGATAGAAAATTTACGCGTATGGGATAAGAGGAATGCTTTTCGAATCGAAATCCGAAGGGGAAGACCAGCGAAGGAGATTCAGGCGATGATATCATGCACGACATTTCCAAAAACATCGGTAAGCCGGAAATCGCGGCCCGAGTAGCGGTAGGTGAGTTTTTCGTGGTTGAGCCCGAGCAGATGAAGGATCGTCGCATGGAGATCGTGTACGTGAACCGGATTTTCGACGGCCTTGAAGCCGAATTCGTCCGTTGATCCGTGGACATGACCGCCCTTCACTCCCCCACCGGCCATCCAGGTCGTGAAACCATAGTGGTTGTGGTCGCGGCCTTTCATGACACCTTGGTTTGAGCCGGCTTTGGGAAGCTCGACAACGGGCGTGCGACCAAACTCACCGCCCCAAATGACTAGCGTTTCATCAAGCATACCACGCTGCTTGAGATCGGTGAGGAAAGCCCCGATGGCCTTGTCGCATTGGCGCGCTAGCTTACGGTGATCCTCGATGTCGTCATGGCTGTCCCACGGTTGTCCTTTACCATGCCAAAGTTGGATGAAACGCACGCCTCGTTCTAAGAGGCGGCGCGCCATGATGCACTGGCGGGCGAAGCCTCCTTCGCCATACATTTCGTGGATTTTCGGAGGTTCCTTGGAAATATCGAAGGCATCGGTGGCTTCGGTCTGCATGCGATAGGCGAGTTCGAAGCTGCGGATGCGTGCTTCAAGTTGCGGATCGTGTCCGCCAGCAACGAGGTGCCGAGCGTTGAGCTTGCGGAGCAGGGAAAGCTGTTTCGCCTGCCTTGGTTTGCAGGCGGAAGGGTTGCGAAGGTTTTCGATCATGTCGTGGAGCTTCTCGATGGAGCTATCCACATAGGTACCTTGAAAGGCTCCGGGGAGAAACGACGAGCGCCAGTTTTCAGCGCGTTTGATCGGCATGCCGCCAGGGCAGAGAGAAACGTAGGCGGGCAAATTTTCGTTTTCACTGCCCAGTCCGTAGCTGACCCATGAACCCAGCGAGGGGCGGGACAGGTTGCTATCGCCGCAGTTCATTAGCATGAGCGATGGCTCGTGGTTGGGGACGTTTGCGGTCATCGAGCGGATGACGCAAAGGTCGTCAGCGTGTTGCGCGGTGTGCTTGAAAAGCTCGCTGACCTCAAGCCCGCACTTGCCGTATCTATCGAAGGTAAAAGGCGTGCGCAAAACGCTTCCGGTAGGGCGCTCCGTCTGGATGCCTTGCATCTTAATCGGCTTGCCATGCTGCTCTTGAAGGAGTGGCTTGCGGTCAAAAGTGTCCACTTGGGAAGGACCTCCGTTCATGAACAGGTGGACGACGCGTTTCGCTTTCGGCGCGAAGTGCGGAATCGAGGGATCAAGCGGCGTCGCGGCGGACGCATTTCCTTGGAAGAGGCCGCCAAGCGCAAGTCCACCAAAACCCATGCCACAACGGCGGAGGAAATCTCTGCGGTCGAGGATGATATCGTTTTCCGTGAGTCGGTGGGACATAGTTCAATCGATGAAATTGAATTCATTAGATGCCCAGAGCATCTGGATGAAATCGGCGTAGGGGCTGGCGGATTTTGCATCCGAGGAGTAATCGCTAGGGTCAATCGCCGCTAGCCATTCCAGCGCGTCAGTGGTCTCGGCTTGGGTAGGAGTGCGTTGGTGGATTTTCCCGTAGATCCAAGCAATGCGGGATGGGTCATCGGTCAGCTTTTGGAAAGCGGGATCATTCGCAAGACTCTCGGCGCGGCGGATCAGGAGTGGGCTGTTGAGCAGAAATAGAGCTTGCTGCGGAACAGTGGTTTCGATCCGCTTGGGGGCGTGGTGATCGGGATGCGGTACATCGAAGGAAACGAAGGTTGTGGCAAGATGATAGCGATCGATGAAACCGTAGATGCTGCGTCGGCTATCGGCGGACTTGTCGTCGAGAACCACGGATCTTCCACCGGTGTGGCGCGTATCGAGGATGCCGGAGGTGGCGAGGATCCGGTCGCGGGAGGATTCGAAATCGGTGCGGGTGCGATTCCACTTCCAGCAATAGGAATTCGCTTCATCGATGAGCTTGTTTTGCTCCGGCCCTTCGGCGGACAGGCGGAAAGTCCTCGATGTGAGAATGAGGCGGTGAAGATCTTTCACCGATCCCCCGCTCTCATGGAAGCGAAGAGCCAGAAAGTCGAGCAATGGGAGTAATACTGGAGGGGCATGCTGAAGGCCGAAGTCTCCAGGGTCTGCGAGGTGTGAATGAAAATGCCATGCCCAGATGCGGTTGACCATAACGCGCGAGGTCAAGGGGTTAGAAGAATCGGCGATTTTTTCTGCCAAGGACAGGCGAGGGCTTTTGCCCTCTGCGAATGCCCCGCCTCCCAGGAATCCCAGCCATTGCCGCTCGATGGTATCGCCTCGGCTGTAGGGGTCTCCACGTTTGAAGATTTGGGCGGGTGACCATTTCCTACTGTCACTCAGGGACATGGCGCGTGGGGGCGAGCCAGGATGTCGGATCTGAAGCGCTACGAGTTCGCCTCGGCGTTTCCGGTTGGCGTTGGTGTCTTCCTGGTCGAAAAAATCAGAAACGCGGGAGTTGTCGTAACTCAAAGGACAGTGTCTCGCGGCGGCTAGTTTCCTGAGATCGCTGCCTTCAGGCGCAGCCAACCATTCGTCGGCAAGCGCACGTGAGATCTTGATGCGATTCGACGGGCTCGCCTTTTCCATCTCAGATGCCCATGCGGCGAGCCTCGGCATGGCATTCCCACCCCATGCTTTCGATTCCAGAAAACTCTTCCATTTCATCACAGCTTTAGCGCGGTAGCGGCCTTTCTTGAATGCTTCGCTAGTCACCTTGCCCTCGTCCCAGGCCTCCGTCTTCGCCTTCCACGCGAGTTCTAAGTAAGTGCCTAGTGATTCGGAGCCACGCAACTGATCGACGATTTTCTGGCGCGCCTTGGTATCCGCTTCCTCGAGCTTAGCGACCTCAGCCAGGTAGGAAACATAGTCGTTCTTGTCAGCAGGTTCACCAATCACTGGGTTAATGTCCGGTTCGGAGGTGTTTTCAAAAATCGAATAGAGCGAGTAGTAGTCGTCCATGGTGATAGGATCGAACTTATGCTTGTGACATCGGGCACAGGAAACAGTAGAGGAAAGAAAGCCTCGGGTGACGACATCCACACGGTCGTCGATGGTTTCGATTTTTCCCGCGCGCGGCCCCACGGTCAGGAAGCCAAGAGCGGCGAGATCTGGATGATCCGGGCGGTTGGTTAAGTGATCAGCGGCGATCTGAAGCTTGATGAAATCGGAGTAAGGCAGGTCATTCGTGAAGGCCTTGATAAGCCAATCGCGGTAGGTGTAGGCGAAGGGATAGCGGTTGTCCTGATCGAAGTTGTAGCCGCGTGTATCGGCGTAACGAGCGACATCCATCCAGTGCCGCGCCCACCTTTCCCCGTAGGCCGGGCTTGCGAGAAATTCCTCGATCAATGCACGCCAGGTCGTATCATCAGGATTGGATCGGATCCGTTCGATTTGAGCTGCCGTCGGGGGCAGTCCCGTCAGAGTGTAGGCAGCCCGCCGCACCCACTTTTCCGGCGGCGCCAATGGAGCCGTCTTGATTGCAGCGTTTTTTCTCGCTTGATCAAGAATCACATCAATCCGGTTCTCTCCGTTTTCAATTGCCACAGTTGCTTCTAAGGGCGGTAGATACGCCCAGTGATCTTCCGCTCCAGCAATTGGAACAAATAGATAAAAGAAAAATCGTGAGACAAAAAACCTCATCATCGGCCAAGCTACAGCCTACGAGACAGTTGATCGGATTCTATCATTGGACAAGTGAGTGTGATTATTTCGATGGCATTTCAAGCAATGAATGGTCTCCATCGATCGTTTCCTAGCAGTTGCCAGCAATGCTTCGACCGGTCAAAATCATGCCCTTCCTTGTCAGTCTGATCCCCAGATCATTAAAGGCCCGCCAGTTCCGCAGTCCCATGATGGTTTCTTGCGGTCTTTGCATTAGCGGAATGATCCACAAAACGGCGGTAGTTCCATCGAATGATTGCCGAAAACCATTTCACATACAAATCAGCACAATCGGAAATTCACCCCATATCTCATATTCAAAGATTCTCCTCCCACCACCTAAGCAGGAGGATCAGACCTTACGCTAGCAGCTTTTGCAAATGCTTGGCTAATGAAGTGCCAAGGGCTTTGACTCGCTCGGCTTGAGAAGGATCGATGAGTTGGCCTTGTGCATCGAAGGCTTGGTAGGCAGAGCCGAGGGCCAGTTGGTCAGGCAAGACGGTGATGCCGATATTACCGAGAATGGCGCGTAAATGAACCAAGCCGCGCAGTCCACCAAATCCGCCAGGTGAAGCAGAGCAGATGACAGCGGTTTTTCCAGCTAAGGCGGAAAGAGGTTTTTCTTCCTTGCTGTCGGATCGGGAAACCCAATCGATCGCATTTTTTAATGCAGCAGTCAGACTGCTATTGTATTCGGGCGAAGCAATGATGAGCCCATCGTGTGCAGCAAAGAGCTCCTTCAGCTTTTTCGCAGCTTCAGGTTTTCCCGAGGCGGCTTCAAGGTCTTCATCGAACAAAGGCAAGGGAAAATCGCGCAGGGAAATAACGGTTATTTCGGCGCCGGCAGAAGCGGCCGCGGCGGCAACTTCTTTGGCTAACAATTGATTGTAGGATTCACGGCGCAAGCTGCCGCCAAGAGCAAGTATTTTGGGAGTTGTTGTCATAGGTGTCGTATTAGTTGTGAATAAAAGTAGCAAAAGAGCGGCGTTCTGCCCAGAGCAAATACAGCCCGAGAAGAGAAATGATGAGCACAGATGGATCAGTGAGACCCGCACCTTTGGTAAAGAAAATGTGGAATGCGACGATATTGACGATGATCGGCCCGAGCAATAGCAAGCCTAGGCGTCGCAGAGGCGGCACAGCAACGGCAATGCCACCGAGAATTTCTAACACTTTGACAAAAGTGAGAAATCCGGTCACATACATACCGCCGAGAAATCCAGCAGCGGGAGAGCCCTCAGGGGCGGGTGGAATGGGAATGAATTTCAGGAAAAAATTCAGTCCAAAGATCAGGAAGAGCAGTCCCAGAAGACCGGCGGCGATGTGGGTTATGATGGTTGATTTCATTTGATGTGTGGTTGTTGGTTGGTTGTATGATTAGCGTAGATCAAAAAGCAGTGCTTCGCTGGCACGGATGGCGGTGATGTTCCAGGCTCCCACGTCTTCAGTGCTGATCGCATCGCCAGCAGCAACGGTGACGCCATCAACATCCAATTCGCCATGAAGGACTTGTAGCCATAAGCCGCGCCCCTCTTGTGCGAGGTGAGTGCTTGACTGGCCAGCTTGCAGACGCAGGCGCCAGACATCGGCATCTTGATGAATGGTGGCTGATCCCTCTCGACCTTCTGCGGAAATGACTAATACTTTTGGATCATTCTCGCGCAGCGGATCGGGGTGCCACTCGGTGTAGCTTGGGATGAGCCCCATGCTGTGCGGTTGAATCCAGATTTGCAGAAAATGAGCTGGCGTGCTAGGACTAGGATTGAACTCGCTATGGGTCACGCCGGAACCTGCACTCATCAATTGGATTTGTCCTGGAGACAGCGTTCGACCATTGCCCATACTATCCTTGTGTTCGAGTTGGCCTTCCAACACATAGCTGAATATTTCCATATTGCGATGAGGATGAGTGCCGAATCCTCCCCCCGGAGCAACGCGATCTTGATTGATCACGCGTAAGCTACGAAATCCCATCTGATGTGGATCATAGTAATCTCCAAAGCTAAAGGTGTGCCAAGAATCGAGCCAGCCATGATTGGCGTGGCCTCGATCGGTTGATTTTCTCAAGTATGTTTTCATCTCGTGTTGTGGTTGACGTTTGAAAGCTAATGCGGATCGCTGGAAAACGGAAATATCATTTTAGTTGTCTGAGCATACTTTTCAGGTATCCTTGCGACATCATGGAATTAAGACATCTCCGCTATTTCATTGCCGTAGCTGAAGAGGAAAACGTGACGCGAGCGGCCGAAAGACTGCATGTTTCGCAGCCACCCTTGAGTCGACAAATCCATGATCTCGAAGAGGAGCTCGGCGTGAAGTTGTTTGATCGCACTGGCAAATCGCTACAACTCAACGCAGCAGGCAAGGTTTTTTTGTTAGAAGCACGTGCGGTGTTAGATCGAGCAGAAGAAGCGAGGAGAACCGTGCAGGCGTTATCAGAAAGTCATGACCAAGTGATCCATGTTGGCTATGCGCCATCCCTCAGCGTGCAAATTTTGCCGCAAATCTTGCGATTGTTCGAGCAAGCTCAGCCAAAGGTGCGAGTGCAGTTATTTGATCTATCCACCGAGGAAATGCTGCTTGGCCTGCGCAATGGGAACTTGCAAGCGGCATTGATGGCGATTCATGCACAACGATTTCGCGGCGACATCTCATATCTAGAATTGCAAAGCCACGCAGTCTGCTTGGCGATGCCCAGCCATCATCCACTGGCGAAGAAGCGTAAAATTTCACTGAACGAACTAAGCGGACATCGACTGGTTGGATATTCGCGACAGGACTATGCGGAGTATCATCAATGGCTAGAAAACCTACCGAACACAGGAAAACAAAAAATTTCGCTCACGGAAGAATACGATAGCATGACGAGCTTGATCACCGCGATCGAAACGGGTCGAGGTGTGGCATTGGTTTCAAAAAGTCTTGCCTGTTTCAGCGGCCCGAGATTGCAATATCGCCCCATCAGCCCTACTCTGGAACCATTTCACGTGGGCATTGCATGGAGAGAAAAAGGGCTTAAAAAAACCACACGCGCCTTGATTAGTGCAGCGCAGCGTGCAGTGATGTAAGCTGCGATGATGTCTCGAAGCCGATCTGTTACCAAATGCTTCTCTTCACCCAAGAGTAGAACCCTCCATATTTCCCGAATCAGTAGAATTCAAAAACTACTTCCATGATCTTCCAAGGAACATGGTTCAGACAGAATCGTGTTCTCGTCGCAGGGTTAGGTGAACGATTTCCGCCGGAGAGTTCACCCGAAGTGGGAACCAGTTCCCTGCCCCGTTGCTTACCACCAGAGCCTGTTTGCCTTTTTGATAGAGACCCGACCAATAGCGGAACATCGCAGGTCCAGCACCGATGTCTTGGTTCAGCATGAATTGTCCGCCGTGCGTGTGCCCCGCCAAGGTCAGTGGGAATCCAAGTTTTGCCGCCCAATCAAACACATGCGGGTGATGCGCCAATAAAATCGGAAATGCACTTGGATCGCGCAACAAGGCCATGGCCTCAACATCTTGAGCCATTTCATTTTCTCCATGTTTCCATACCACACCAAGAATTTGCACAGCAACTCCACGAATTTCGACAGTCGCAGCCTGATTGCGTAACAAAGCGATTCCGCCTTCGCGCACGCCCTGCTCAAAGGCAACAGCATCATCAAAAAGATCATGATTTCCTTCGATCATAAACAACTTCTGCTCAATCCCTTGCAGCATTCTTACTGCCTCAGGTAAATCGCGGATGGTATTATCGATCAAATCTCCTGTGAACAATACCAAGTCCGCCTTCAATCGATTCGTTGCCGCAACCAGTTCATCCAGCACCTTGCCTTTGGTAAATTTCCCGACATGCGTATCGGTCAAATGAGCAATTCTCATCCCGTCTAGTTCGGGTGGTAAATTGGCAATCGTCACGGTCAATTCTCGAACTCGAAATCGAGTCATGAGTAGCAAACTCAGTGCTCCCGAGCCAAAAGCTGCCAAAGCAGGCATCACCACCGCAGTAGATTTCAGCCATTCTCGCCGCGTCCATGGCTTCGCGTCCGATTCCACGATCCTAGGAGATCTAACGAGAATCGCTTTAGCCAATTTCCAAAACGACCATCCTAGCATCGAAGGCAATGCAAAAAACGGTAGGAAGATCAAACCCCAAATCAACACCAAGGCATAAAGCGGGGCCGGCACCGAAACCGTGACGATTTCCCGCCGCGCGAAAATCACCCAACAGTACGAAAGCAAAAGCACAACTACCGCGAAGCTCAAGCCAACTCGAAAGCAAGGTCCTGCTTTGCTATTGCGCAAACGCCGATCCGCCCACCACCACCAAACCAGAGTCAACAGCGGAATCCCCACAACAATCATTAGAACAAAAAACGACATAAAGGTTGAAGTGGTTTATGGTAAGCCGAATGATGAGGCTGTCAATCTCCGCCCGATCGCTGAAAAATTGGGCGTTGGCAGATGCAATTTGCGTTTACCATTGATTCGGAATCCTATTTACCAAGTCTGCATCATCCGTGTCAATCTGTGCAATCCGTGTCTCAATTTCTATTGATAGGTAAAGACGTATCTGCGACCGTGTCAGCATAATCTGCCAGCTTGTCAGTTTATTCCACGAGCGTGTTAGATCACTTTGCGAGCGTGTCAGATTTATTTACGAGCGTGTCAGATCGATCCGCGAGCGTGTCAGATCGATCCGCGAGCGTGTCAGATTAATGCGCGAGCTTGTCAGATCAATTCGCGAGCGAGTCAGATTGATTCGCGAGCGTGTCAGATTAATCCGCGAGCGTGTCAGATTAATCCGCGAGCGTGTCAGATTGATTCGCGAGCGTGTCAAATTGATTCGCGAACGTGTCATTTCCATCTGCAAGTGAGTCAATCGCGATATTTCTCATGTAAAACGACTGGGGAATCAATCATTTACGTCAAATTTTTACGAAACGCCCCCTGAGCCGCGTATGCGCTTATTTGTCGAACTTGTCACAAAGTCGAACTAGCCATCGGATTCGCACGAATGTTTTTATGAACAAGACTTTTGCAATAACACCTTCCCCGCAACACATAGAACCATGAACCGCCGCCAACAGAACAAAGCGCAGGCATTCCTCCGCGCCGAGGAATATACCGAAACCCTGCTCGCCGACTTCACCCACCAGCCCCCCACCAAGGTGGACGTGAAATTCACCTCCGCCCGCACCCGCCTCGCTACCGCCATCGAGACCCTAGGTGGCAAGCAAGCCATCCAAGCGGGTGGTGATTACGGCGAGCAAACCGAAAAACAACGCGCGCTCCGCGAAGACATCGAGGACGAACTCGAAGACATCAATGCCACAGCTGATGCCATCGCTGCGGAGACAGCAAATCCTTCCATCATGGAACGCTTCCGTTTGCAAAGCAGCCGCAGCGACGTTCGCCTCATCGCCAAGGCTCGCGCCTTTGCCAAAGCCATCCGCGAGCTATCCCTAAACGACGAATTCGAGTCCCATGGTCACGGCGCCGATACCGCCACCGATCTCGAAACCATGGCCGACGAACTGGAAGGCAGCGAAGGCAAACAAGGAGCCGCCCTCGGTGAGCGAGTAGGAGCAACCGCCACGATCCCGCAAACCATTCGCGACGGCACCGCCGCCGTCAAAACCCTCCGAGCCATCATACGCCGCGTTTACAAGAAAAACGCCGCCGTTCTCGCCGCCTGGGAAACCGCAAGCCACGTCCAACGCTCCCCGCGAGCCGTGAAGCCCACCCCATCCGTCACGCCTACCGTCTAGTCAAAATCGCTCACAAGGCACGCGCCATCCTCATCGACCTCACATCCATTCCGCGCAATGTAACTCCTTGGCTACGTTTGCACGAACTGAGTATTCTGCGTGATTTTTCATGATCATTTCTCCGGAAATTCCGCCGATCCTGTTCGTGCTTCAAAAAATTCTGATACGTTAATCCCGAGATCCGAAGTGCAGCGGCAGAAAGCCGATGCTAGGCTTTGATGCGCAACGAGTTTCATCTCGCAGC
Source organism: Verrucomicrobiaceae bacterium (assembly GCA_027487435.1). Taxonomy (GTDB): domain Bacteria; phylum Verrucomicrobiota; class Verrucomicrobiia; order Verrucomicrobiales; family Akkermansiaceae; genus UBA956. The sequence continues at coordinate 45,700 of JAIYDP010000246.1, forward strand.
GGACTGGTTTGACACTGCAATCATTGCATGCGTTACTCAAGAGGGAAGAGACGCTGAGTCAGGCTTATAAAAAACTCACAAATATCAAAGTTCTGTGATCTTGAGTCGCCCGAAAAGAGTGGAGCCATTACTAGGAAGGGTAATGGTAACTTGCCGAAGGCCTTGGGAAGTGGTGGGGCCGAGATGAACGCGAGAGTCGGATACATGATTGAGATTGATGTCCTTCCAAGTATCGAGATTGGAAGAGTGTTGAAATACGAGGCTACTTTGCGTTAGGGAATCGACTCGCAGCATGAAGCGATAGGTTAGATTGGCACCATCTATTTCTGCCTTCGGAAGGATTGCTTTTGAGTGAATGGTAGGGTCTCCACCAAGAGCTGATTCTATGAGATTTGATAAGCCATCATTGTCAGGATCAGCTAGCGGTGAGGCATTCGTTACTGTAGGATAGCGCGAAATCCAGAGGGCGTATTCACGGGTATTCGGCGGGGATGCCGCAGCAGCTATGACGGCGGTACGAGCATTGTTGGTATCGAGAGCCACGATGGCGCGCCCTGCTGGAATACCGGGTGTTAGAAAGAGCGTGGATGGACTATCGTTGGTCCATTTGACATAGGTGCCATCGGTACAAGTAACAAAGGTAAGTCCCAAATTTACTAGAATGGAAGCGATGGATTTTCCGGCGAGCGCTCCGGTAGAAGGGATGAGAACAGGCTGGTGACGATCAATTTTCGTGCCATCACCGAGCTGCCCAGTGAAGTTGTATCCCCAGCCAGCGAGTGTGCCATCGGAGCATAGGGCATAGGCAATGCCACCTCCCGCTGCGATATGGACAATGGTTTTTCCGGCAAGTACACCCGAGGTATCGACAGGAGTAGGGACGGTGGCGTTTGCATTACCGCCATTGCCGAGCAGGCCAAGGTCATTCTGTCCCCATGAAGCGAGAGCCCCATCCGAGCATAGGGCGAAGCAGGCACCTTCTGAACGGGTCATTTGCACGACAGTTCTTCCTGCGAGGAAGCCAGTCATATCGACGAGGACGGGCACGTTGGCCGTGGTAGTTGTGCCATTGCCAAGCTGACCACTATCGTTAACGCCCCAAGCGACAAGACTGCCATCGGTGCAGAGGGCTAGCGCCCCGTAAGAACTCGCCGCAATGGATAAAATCGATTTGCCCGCAAGTGCTCCGCTGGTGGATGGCGCGACTGCTATATTCGAAGAAGTTGTGGTGCCGTTACCGAATTGACCGACAGAATTCGACCCCCAACTAGCGAGAGTTCCATCAAGGCAAAGGGCATGGGTGTGACTGCCGCCAGTGCGGGTGGCAATAGGCAGTCCTGCGAGTGATGGCTGTGGAAGCACAGCGACGGGAACATTGCTGCCGGTATTGTTGCCGTTGCCGAGCTGAAACAATGAGTTTTGCCCCCAAGCGGCGAGAGTGCCGTCGGAAGTGTGGGCAACTGTGTGGGCTCCACTGATGGTGACACCGATGACGGATTTCCCTCGAAGGATGCCGGTAGTGACCACAGGAGTGGCACTGGTGGCGGTGCTAGAATTGCCAATGCCGAGCTGCCCCCCATCATTGGTTCCCCAGGCGAGGAGTTGACGGTCGGCGGGATGCAGAACGAGGTCGTTGCCGTCACCACCTGCGTAGTTGGCGATGAAAGGATGGGCGGTACCATTGTGGACAAGGGTGATGGGCTGACCGTGGGCAATGTTATCAAATCTTCCGCTAATGCGGGTCAAGCCAGTGATTCGAAGAACAGTAAGAGACGTGCCTGCGGGCGGCGTGAAACCTAGGCTAAGACTAGCATTAACACCGTTGGCATGAAATGCGGGAAATTCTGCGGCGGATTGATTGGCAGAAGTGAACTTGAACTCGATGCCCAAGGAACGAACAATCCGAATCTCATACTGCGTGAAAACGCCACCTGAGCTGGTAGTACGTAGCCTGATTAAGTTGATACCGGGCGAGAGTGGGATGGATGGCAGCGCGGACCCGTTCGTAATCGCGTTGCCGTTCATGGTGAGTGAAGATCCTGGTAAAGTAGTCGGGGTAAGCAAAATCTCGCTGGTGTTATGCGGGACTGCGATATCATAAGCAGTTCGCGCAGGGTGGAAAAAGGGAGAAAGGGAGAATGTTTGCGCCGTTAGATTGACGAGTTGCGAAGTTGGTGGGTAAGCACGGAAAGCAATAATCGTGGTGACGCGAGCTGTTGTGCCATTTTGCGCCGTTACCCGTAAAATGATTCGGTTTTCGCCAAATGAGAGTGGGATCACTGCACTGGTGGCTCCCGAGGCTAGCGGCGTGCCATTCAGAGTGATGGTAGCGTTAGCATGGGTGGTGGTGGGAGTAAGAGAGAGTGAGGAAGTATTATCGGTAAGATTGATGCGGAAAGCGCCAGATTGACTGCTGAATGCGGGTGAAAGACTACCACTGCTGGGGATAAGCGAAGCTAGGCTGGCATCGCTGGACGGTTGTGAGCGGGTGACAAGCAGGCTGTAAGTGAGCGTTGACGTGCCATTGGCAGCGGTGACAACGATCGTGAGGTTGTTGCTGCCGAAAAATAATGGAATGGAGGCACTAGCGGATCCAGAATTGACTTGTGTGCCGTTGATACGAACAGTGGCAGAAGGGTGCGCCGTTCGAGGCGTGAAGGCGATCGAAGCTGTGGTTGGCGAGACCGAGATACTGTAGCTTGTATGGCCGGAAATGAAGGGGTCTAACCAATTGCCAGTGTTGCTGGTCAACGTGACGAGAGCTGCGTCGTCAGTTCGTGTAGTGACGTTTTGCGCTGCAATGGCGATGCTGTGACTTTTTCCAGCGCCAATAGCAACTGGTGTTTTTCCAGATAGTGTGCCGGAGGTAGTGATGGCGACAGGAGCATTACTATTCGAGCTGCTGTTGTTACCGATTTGTCCGCTGCTGTTAGAACCCCAACCGACGAGTGTGCCGTCCGAGCAAAGAGCGAGGCTGTGATTCTCACCTGCATCGATATGTGTGATCGTTTTTCCTGAGAGAGCACCCGTGTTGGTGACGGGTACCCGCGATGAGGCGTTGGTAGTGGAAGAGTTGCCTAGCTGGCCTGATGTATTGAGCCCAAAGGATAGGGCGCTGCTCGAGCGTATTAGTGTGTGAGCCCCGCCTCCACTGGCGGCATCGCCATTAATCGCTGCTAGCAAAGAAGGAATAAGGACTGAACCTCCGAACGTATCGTTACCTAGTTGGCCATTGCTATTTAGTCCCCAAGTGGCAATTCGTCTGTCAACAGTAACGGCAATGTTATGGGAATCGCCAGCAGCGATGCGGCTAACAGAATGGACACCAAGTCCGGTGGTTTGGATACCGACGGGGGTCAATGATTGTGATGAAGAGGAGCCAATGCCAAGCTGGCCATTCGAATTCGCACCCCATGCCGCGACTGTCCCATCGGAGCAAAGGACAAGGCTATGGCGTAGCCCAGCGGCAATAGCAGCGATTCTTTTTCCAGAGAGAACAGCAGTGCTTGTTATAGACCCAGGCAAACTGCGCTCAGTAGTGGAGTTGTTGCCAAGTTGTCCATTAGAATTTAACCCCCAAGTCGCTAACGTACCATCTGAGCAAAGAGCAAGGCTGTGCGATCCCCCAGCGGCAATAGCAATAACGGTTTTATTGATAAGTATTCCGTTAGAAGTGATGTCCAGAGGTATTGAACTATTAACGAACGAGCCATTACCAAGCTCGCCGGCGGCATTTGACCCCCAAGCTGCGACAGTTCCATCGGCGCAAAGGACGAGGCTGTGCGACGTTCCGGCAGCGATCGCAACAGGTGTTTTTCCGGCGAGGACACCAGAGTTCTGGACGGCGACTGGTATGCGGCGAAGGGTTGCGGAGTTGTCGCCAAGCTGACCGCGTTCGTTTGCGCCCCAAGCGTGAGTGCTGCGGAAGGCCCATTGCAAAACTAGGTCATTTCCATCACCACCATAGTAATCGGCGATAAATTGATAAATGACATTGTTATGAATGAGGTGCACGCGATTGCCATGGCCGAGGTTACCGAAACGTCCAGAGATAAGGCTATTGCCTACGACATTGACCAGCGTAAGATTGGTACCCCGAGCAGGGACAAACGAAAGCGAAAGATCAACAGAGTTGCCCGTTGCCGTATAACTGAGTCCACTGATAGGAATCGTGTCGGCGGAGGTGAAAGAGGCGGGAATAATGGCTGCATCGAGCGTAGTGATCGCAAACGCAAAAAAAACTAGCAGATATTTCAGTAAATGCATCATGTGATTTTTGATAGAAAACCAAGAAGAAATCAAATCTCTTGTCAGTTCGACTTTTTCAATTCCCAGTTACAAAAGAAACGATTTACATGGAGGAAATAACCATACAAGTAGGTGTTAGTATCCATGATTTTACTTTCGTTATCTAGATTGATGATCCCGTCCATATTTACCGAGTTACGTGTAAGATAACACATTATTCATGTCAACCATATTGGAGAGATTTATTACGAATCTCAACGCGAACACTCATGCAAAGATCTGATGAACCACATGACCGTGAACATCTGTAAGACGGAAGTCTCTGCCTTGGAATCGATGCGTTAGACGAGTGTGATCGATGCCGAGAAGGTGCAGTGCCGTGGCATTCAGATCATGAATGTGCACAGGGTCTTTCGTGACGTTGTAGCTGAAATCATCTGTCTCACCAAACGTTAGCCCGCCTTTGATGCCTGCTCCTGCCATCCAAATACTGAAACAGCGCGGATGGTGGTCGCGACCATAATTGTCGGTTGTGAGTTTTCCTTGCGAAAACACAGTGCGACCAAATTCACCGCCCCAGATCACCAGCGTGTCTTCCAATAAACCCCGCTCCTTGAGTTCCATGATTAAGTTCGCCGAGGGTTGATCCACGTCGTAGCACTGGCTTTTGATCCCGCTTGGGAGGTTGTCGTGCTGATCCCAGCCGCGATGGTAGAGTTGGATGAATCGTACTCCCCGTTCCGCAAGCCGACGGGCGAGAATGCAATTTGCTGCGTAACTCCCGGGCTTTTTCGATTCTGGGCCGTAGCGTTCAAAAACGCTTTCTGGTTCATCCGCGAGATCGGCCAACTCTGGCACGCTGGCCTGCATGCGAAAGGCCATCTCAAACTGGTCGATGCGGTTCTGAATTTCGGGATCTTGATACTCGTTGAGAGTCGATTGATTGAGCTGCGCCAAATCATCTAGCATGGCGCGGCGGCGAGACGAATTGATGCCAGGAGGATTGCTAAGATACAGCACCGGATCTTTCGTAGGGGTGAAACGCACGCCCTGGTACTTTGCAGGCAGAAATCCAGAACCCCACATGCGTTCGTGAAGCGGCTGAGCATTGGTTTTCCCACTAGGCCGTGAAACCATGGCCACAAAAGTTGGCAGATTCTCATTCATCGTGCCGAGCCCATAAGAGACCCATGCGCCGAGCGATGGCCGACCGCCGATCTGATGTCCGGTCTGCAAGAAGGTCATCGCCGGATCGTGATTGATCGCCTCGGTGTGCATCGAGCGGATCACGCAAATCTCATCGGCGATTTTTGCCGTGTGCGGCAGCAGTTCGCTGATCCACATGCCTGATTGGCCGTGTTGGGAAAATCCATACACTGACGGCGCAATGGGCAGCCTGCCTTGCCCTGAAGTAAATCCCGTTAGGCGTTGTTCGCCGCGCACGGAGGCTGGCATGTCCTTATCGAACATCGCCTTGAGGTTCGGCTTATAATCGAAGGTCTCAAGTTGCGAAGGTGCACCGGCTTGTGTCAGCCAAATCACGCGTTTCGCTTTCGGCGCAAAGAGCGGAGCCGTGAATCCGCCGGCAGCAAACAAGCGAGGATTGAGCAGCGATGCAAGAGCTGCCGATCCGATACCAAGGCTCGCACGTCCGAGAAACTGACGACGAGTGACATGAAATGGATCAAACGGGTTCATTCGAATTAGGGTTTAGTGATCGTTTCATCCATGCAGAGAATCGTGCTGGCGATGGAGGCAAAGGCGGCTAATTGCGCGGTGTCAAGCTGTGGATCGGCGGCTTTCATACCGAAACTCAGAAATCCTTTTGCTGCTGAGGGATCTTTGGTGAAATCGGCCAAAGCACGCTGGTAGGCACGTTCAAGAACGGCGAGTTCGGCGGCTTTCGGCGAGCGAATCAGCACCGTGCGGAAACCAAACGCCAGACGAGCGGATACTTCGGACGAAGATTTCATCATGCGTTCCGCAAGGAAACGGCTCGCTTCGATGTAGGTTTCATCGTTCATCAAGTTGAGAGCTTGCAGAGGTGTATTGCTGCGCGTGCGTTCCAAGCTACAAACCTCGCGGAAGGGAGTGCCGAAAGAGAGCATCGCAGGATGCGGCACTGAGCGTTTCCAATAGGTGTAGAGACTGCGTCGATAGAGATCGTCGCCGCTCCCCTTGATGTAGGTATTGACGCCACCTTGTGCTGTGACTTGTTCGTAGAGGCCAGCAGGATGATAGGGTCGAACGGATGGGCCGCCGAGTTTGTTGACGAGCAGTCCACTGACAGCTAGAGCCTGATCGCGAATCAATTCACCCATCAAGCGAGTGCGTGCACCACGAGCGAGCAAGCGATTTTCTGGATCCATCTCCAGCAGTTCCGAGGTGAAGTGCGAGCGCTGGCGATACGTGGCACTGGTCACGATCATTTTCATCAATCGCTTTACATTCCAGCCATGGTCGATGAAATCTTTGGCCAACCAATCGAGCAACTCTGGATGCGACGGCACGTCCCCTTGCGTGCCAAAATTGTCACCCGTTTTCACTATTCCATATCCAAAAATCTGTTGCCAATAACGATTCACTGCCACGCGCGCCGTCAGAGGATTTTTTGGATCGACGAGCCATTTTGCAAGCCCGAGGCGGTTGCGAGGGAGTTCCGCAGCCATAGGCGGCAGCACTTCGGGAGTTGTCGGTTCTACTTTCTCGCCAGGAGCATTGAAAGCACCGCGCATCAAGATAAAAGTGGGGCGGACTTCTTGCCTTTCTGCCATCACGAGAGTGGTCGGGATGCTTAGCTCGGCCTTTTCGATCTGCTTTTTGAGGCTAGCGATTTTTTCCGTAGCCTTGGCCGCCTCAGCCGCTGCAAGCTGTTGCCGAAGGTCGGCAATCTTTGCCTCGATTTCCGGAGCGGGGAGTTTGATCTGCGGCGGGGCATTGACTCGGATCGATGCTTTGTATTGCCCATCGCCGCGTTCGGGGACGTTGTTGAAAAAGGCCTTGAGCGAATAGAAATCTCGAGCCGTCAAGGGGTCGTATTTGTGATCGTGGCAGCGGCAGCAATTGAACGTCTGCGCCAACCACACGGAGGCCGTGGTTTCGGCTCGATCTGCGGCATACTCGGCAAGAAACTCTTCGGGGTCGATGGCACCTTCCTCGTTGAGCATGTTATTGCGATTGAAGCCTGTGGCGATAAGCTGATCGGTCGTCGGATTTGGCAAAAGATCTCCCGCAAGTTGCTCGATGGTGAACTGATCAAAAGCCAGGTTCCGATTGAAGGCATCGATCACCCATTCGCGCCAGCGCCAGATTTCGCGATCGCGATCCACCTGGTAACCGTTGGTGTCGGCATAGCGCGCTCCATCCAGCCAATCGATGGCCATACGTTCGCCATAATGTGGAGAGGCGAGTAGCCGATCTACGACTTTTTCATAAGCATCCGCGGAAGTATCGGCGAGAAAAGCATCCACCTCCGCCAAACTTGGTGGCAGCCCGGTAAGATCGAGCGTCACACTACGAATCAGCGATGGTTTATCGGCCTCTGGAGCAGGGCGCAGTTGCTTCCCTTCGAGGTTCGCGAGAATGAAATGGTCAACCGGGTTGCGCGGCCAATCGGTGTTCTTGACGACTGGCGGCTGCTGCGAGGCAACTGGCACATACGACCAATGTTTTTCATAAGGAGCCCCCTGCTCGATCCAGAGCTTGAGTTTCGCTTTTTGTTCAGGGGAAATGGTCTTATGCGTTTCCGGCGGCGGCATGACCTCCTCTGCATCGGTGCTAAGAATCCTTTGCCAAAGCGCGGATTGTTGGACATTTCCTGGAACAACCGCCAGGACACCATCGTTATTTGCCGTGGCACCCTCTCGCGTATCAAGGCGCAAGTCCGCTTTACGATTTTTCGGATCGAAGCCGTGACAAGCGAAGCAATTCTCCGAGAGTATGGGACGAATGTCGCGATTGAAGCTGATTTTCACCTCATCTGCTGTTACCAAGAAGAGCAACGGCATTGCACCAAATACGAGCAAGATGAAGCGAAAATAAAATGCCATAAAGCGCACTTCCCTACGGATCTTTGGCATCAATTCTTGCAAAATTCTTCGTCTAAAGAGCCATGCTGATGATGAGCAACAAAGACTCGATCTGACTCTTGACACCTTACGGTGTTCAAGGCGTAGGCGCAGCGGCAACTGGAGAGAAAGCAGGAATGATTTCTGACTTATTGGGTGATTTTATAGAACTTGTGGCTTCTTTATCGCCTTTTTTGCCCTTCATGAAGCTACCGTAACTCGTAACACCGCGCAGGCCAACGCACAGTTGTTTCTTCCCTTCCGGATCAAGTTTTGTGGCAGCATCCACGGCAACGCTCCAAGCCAAATCATTCAGACCATTTTTTGCTTCATCTGACTTGAAACTACGCAGCGATGGGACATGACAAAGGAAAACAATCGTGTCTGGCCCATCGTGGCAATAGGTCAAGAAATCGCCACCCGTCATGAGATTCTTTTTGCTGCCACCTGAAAATAGAGTTTCGACCATGAGTTTCATCGCAGAAGAAAATTCAGCCGCGGCTGCTTTGGCTTGCGTTGTGCTACCGTGACTGATGCCACTACTTTTCGCATCGATAAGGCCATCGGCTGTCGTGAATTCTTGATAACCAGGCATGGCTTTCTGTTTCTTGTCCTCAGCCCCACCCATGATACCCAGTGCGAAGCCTGGAAGAGAAAGAATGGCAAAAATCCAAGTGTAAGCCTTTGCTGGAATGAAAAATAAACTATGTTTCGCAGATAGCAGCACTTGCTGTCCGGTAGCCGGATCAATCAACAGTTTTGGGCTTTTCGGATAAATCAGCTTACAAAGAGCCCAATTGGCCAAAGCTGCAAACATGAGCCCAATTCCCATCCCTGCCGTTTCCAATCCCATCGCCGCAGAAATAAAAAATCCCACAACAATGCTAAATATCGCTACTAAAGGCACCAATATACCGAGTCCGCACCAAATAATCATGATCGTAAGATGAAATGCTAAAGATTCTTTTGCTATCGTTCGCTGGCCCTTACCTGCAAACGTTACGAAAAAATAAATACATTTCCTCGCGCTGTCGTAGCAAGTTTTTTCGCTGTAAAAAAGAAGGATGGCATGGGAGGCGGTGATGATGTTGATCGAATTTAAGCGATTCTAAGCGCGGATCGCTCGACAACTCATCTCTCTAGCAGAAATCAAAAAATCACGAGAAGCTGATAAATCGCTACAATTTTCCCGTAAAATAATTTTCTCAAGCGACTGTTTGAGACTTCACCAATTCGTTGTGCGCTTGCACGACGATCAAAAATCCAATTCATGCACATTTACCCATTCATTTCCGCATTCTTTGTCGGGATCGCATTTCCCCTTTCGGCTGTCGAAAAACCCAATGTTCTGTTTATCGCCATCGACGACCTGCGTCCCGAAATCGGCTGCTACGGCGCACCGCAAGTCAAGACGCCCCACATCGACAAACTAGCAGCGCAGAGCATGCGTTTTGACCGCGCCTATTGCCAAGTGCCAATCTGTATGGGATCTCGCGCAAGCCTGTTGACGGGGATTCTCCCAACTTCGAAACGTTTCGTCGGCGAATGCCGCGCAGATGTGGACGCGCCTGACGCACCGACCTTGCCAGAGACCTTCAAGAAATCTGGCTATGCAACCATCTCCAACGGGAAAATTTACCATAATGTCGAAGATGCCGCGAAAAGGAGCTGGAGCGAACCAGCATGGAAGCCGGAGAACTCGATGAAAAGCGTCGATCCGAAGACCAACTTACGTCTTTCGAAATCGAAACAGCGTGGACTGATCTTCGAATCACCCGATGTGGCGGATGACGTTTATCCCGACGGTGAGATCGCGAAAAAAACCATCGCGGATCTTCAGCGTCTCAAAAAAGACGGCAAACCGTTTTTTCTCGCTTGCGGATTCTTCAAGCCCCACATGCCGTTCTATGCTCCGAAGAAATATTGGGATCTCTACGACCGCAATACTATCGAGATTGCGAAGAACCTTTCCCGCCCGACAAACGCACCCGAGCAGTTGAAAGGCAGCGGTGAGTTTCGCTCCTACCATTTAGGAGATTACAAAGAAAACTCAGAAGATTTCCACCGCATGATGCGCCACGGCTACCTCGCTTGCACCAGCTACACGGACAAACTTGTTGGCGATGTTCTCGCGGAACTGGAACGCCTTGGACTCGCAGAAAACACCATCGTTGTCATCTGGGGAGATCACGGATGGCATCTTGGTGAGCATAATTTCTGGGGCAAACACAACACCATGCACCTTGCCACGCGTGTGCCGCTGATCGTGAAAGCACCGGGCAAGAAGGCGGGAAGCACGACTTCCCTCGTGGAATCTGCCGACATATTTCCTACGCTATGCAAACTCGCCGAACTCGAAATCCCCAAGACGGTGCAAGGCCGTGCTTTCGTGAATCTTTTCGACAAACCTGATGAACCGTTTCGCCAAGCCGCTTATAGCCGATTTGTCAACGCCGATGCGGTCATCACAGAGCATTTCACCTACACTAGTTACAATAGTGGAAAATCCGAAATGCTTTACGACCTCAAGAAAGACCCGACGGAAAACACCAACGTCGCAAGCAAACCTGAGTATGCCGAAACTCGAACCAAAATGAAAAAGCTGTTAGCGCAGCGTTTGTCCGAAGCTAGCAAATAACCCATCACAACAACGGTTCATTCCATGAAAACAATCCATCACATCCTCGCTCTTTCGATCGCAATGCAGTCTGTGCATGCTCAGAATCAAGGCTACGAATCAGGTGTCCCCAAACCCAGCCATTCCGAGGTGAGTTACGGGAAACACGAACGCAATGTCCTCGATTTCTGGCAAGCGAAATCGGAAAAGCCAACACCTCTGGTGCTTGTGATCCACGGCGGCGGTTGGACCAGTGGCAGCAAGGAACGAGTGGACCGCTTCGCAAACGTGCAGGCTTTTCTCGATGCGGGGATTTCTGTCGCGGCGAACAATTACCGTCTGATGGAACACGCCAAAGATGTCGTCCCGCCAGTAAAGGCTCCCATGCATGATTCTGCCCGCGCTTTGCAGTTCCTCCGCAGCAAAGCAAAAGATTGGAACATTGACCCCGCAAAAATCGCCGCCGCTGGAGGCTCGGCTGGTGCTTGTACTAGCCTCTGGCTTGCCTATCACGATGATATGGCCGACCCGAAAAGCGCGGATCCTATTTCCCGCCAGTCCACGCGACTTTCTTTTGTCGCCGTCATTGGGGCACAGACTACGCTTGATCCAAAGCAGATGAAGGAATGGATGCCCAACAGCAAATACGGCGGCCATGCCTTCGGCAAAAAAGACTTCGCCCAGTTCATCGCCGACCGTGAAAAAATCCTACCATGGATTGCTGAATATTCACCTTACGCACTGGCAAGCAAGGATGATCCTGCCGTCACCATTTTCTACAACACCCCTCCCGCAATGGGAAAACACCAAAAAGACCCGACGCACTCCGCGAACTTCGGCATCGGCCTACAAGCGCATTGCAAGGAACTGGGCATTGGATGCGACGTGATCTATCCCGACAAAAAAAATCCCCAACCGGAAACACCTACGACCTTCCTGATCAAGAAGCTCTCGCAAAAAACCGACAAGCGGTGAGATCTTTTTGCATGCTTTGATTACTCCGAGAACAACTTTCCAAGCCCGCCAAGGGCTCCGCCTTGCTCTTGGGTGCCGCCCGCTGCGCCGACGATGCGCGCTGCCATACGTCCGAAGGGGAGGCTTTGCAGCCAAACGGTGCCGTGGCCTTGCAGCGTCGCAAGGAACAAGCCTTCCCCGCCGAACACCATCGATTTGAGATTGCCCGCACGTTCGATGGAGTAGTTGATTTGATTGGTAAAGGCGACTAGGCACCCGGTATCGACGAGGAGTTTTTCGCCTTTCAGCTCCTTGCGCACCACCATGCCGCCGGCGTGGATGAATGCCATGCCGTCACCGTTGAGGCGCTGAAGGATGAATCCTTCACCACCAAACAATCCAGCGCCCAATTTTTTGTTGAATGCCATACCGATTTTTGTGCCCAGAGCTGCACAAAGAAAGGCATCGCGCTGGCAAAGAAGCTCGCCATTCATTTGCGAGAGATCGATAGGAATGATGGTGCCGGGATAGGGAGAAGCAAACGCCACGCGCTTCTTGCCCGCTCCACGATTGGTGAAATGCGTCATGAACAATGATTCTCCAGTCAGCGCTCGTTTGCCCACGGCCATCAATTTCCCCATGAATCCTTTATCCGGCTCGGAGCCGTCCCCCATTTTGGTTTCAAAGCCGATGCCGTCTTCCATGTAATTCATCGCACCCGCCTCAGCCACCACGGTTTCGCCGGGATCGAGCTCGATTTCAACCATCTGCATGCTTTCGCCAAGGATGGTGAAATCGATTTCGTGGGATCGTATGCCACGCGTCTGAGAGGGGAAATTCGCAGGCAATGCGGGCGGCGCAACATTGGCAGCAAAGAAATTTGCCAAAGCTATTCCCGCAGGTTGCCAATCGGTCATGCCAGGCGACCACACAAGAGTGTCCCGGGTGATGGTGCCGCTTAGCACCAATTCGTTAAGATTTTCTTCATCCGCACTGCCGTTGCTGCCCGAAGGTGTATGATACGTCCATTGTTTCATGGCGCGATCCTAATGCGAACCAAGAAATCCTGCAAACATAAATCCTGCCGAGATACGGCATTGATGGAATCACGATCAGTCGGCACCATAAACCCGAAATCCCATCGTGATGTGATGGGAAAACGGCTATGGTTTTCTCATTGATGAGGATAGAGTTCGCGATACGCTGGTCGCGTGACTGACTTGTCTGGACTTTTGCAACGCGTGGAGAGTTTTTCGCTGGACGAAAAAGACGCAGTGCTGCCGTTCACCAGTCGTTTGGCACGGGAACAAGGCTGGTCGCATGCTTACGCAGCGCGTGTGGTGATGGAATACAAGCGATTCATGCTTTTGGCCGTGGCCGCAGGACATGCGGTTACCCCATCCGAGGCAGTAGATCAGGTATGGCATCTGCATTTGCTCTACACGCGCGGCTATTGGCAGGAATTTTGTGGCAACGTTCTAGGCTGTGAAGTGCATCATGGCCCGACCATGGGTGGAAGCGATGAGACCGAAAAATTCACTCATTGGTATGAAATGACCTGCCAAAGTTATGCGAGAATTTTCGCCGAGCCACCTCCTGCCGACATCTGGCCATCGCCTGCCGAACGTTTTCGTTCGCTGCCTCGCATGCGCTGGGTGGATCTCTCGAAGTCTTGGGTCATCCCTCGCTGGTTTCTCTGACATTCTTTCCGCTGTCTATGTTATCTAACCGACAAACCCCTATGTTGATTCTCTTCATTTCGATTCTGGCTCTGATCGTCGCGCTGATCTTTAGCTGTTCCCTGCGCAGACACCACCAAGCTCTGTGGCAAAGATTCGGCGCAAAGCTCTCCGATTTATCCCAATATGACCTAGCTTATCTGATGGGAGGGCCGGTGCGCGTGGTGCAGTTGCTCATCGCGCAAATGGTAAAACTTGGCTACATCATACCGAAGAAACAGTTATTTGGCTTCTCTCTCGTGCTGACGAACAAGGCTTTTGCCGATCATGAGCTAGAGCCTAGCGAAAAACAGTTTCTGCAACATCTGGCACTCCGCAAATCCATCTCAGTGGACGACTGGAAGAAATGGCGTGCGGCGACGGCATCTCTGCTCCAGTCCAGCGAAGCTCGACTGGCCATTCTGGGTCTCAAGCCCACCAAGGAAGAGGTGAAAAGAGCGAGATCCTCAGTGGCTATGCCGTTTCGCTTATTGTTGGCTCTTGGGATCTTCTTCGCTTTTGTCCAATTCCAACAAGATGAATCCATGGTGTTTCCGACCCTTTTGATTGTGGCAACATGGATCTGTGGAAAGATCATCATTGACCGAATGCCTATCATCACGTCGCACGGGAAACACCTCGGCGATCAAGCCTATCAGTATGCGAGAGAACGCCATGCGGAATTCCCCGTGCAATTCGCTTGCCTCGGTGTGGTTGCACTAGCGGGCGATGACGTTTGCAAATGCTTAGTCGAACCGTTTCGTACGATGACGCATCAAAAAAGCAAGCATGAAGCAGGAGACGGAGGCTGTGGCTCGAGCTGTGGATCGAGTTGTGGCTCAGATTCCGGCGGCGACTCAGGCTGCGGCAGCGGCTGTGGTGGCTGCGGCGGTGGAGGAGATTGATTTTACGCCTTGCATGTGGATTTGCCACCTGATTCTTTTCTTTCAGCTCAATATGAAAATACAGTTTTTGCGTGTTGTTTTAGCCACTTTTGCCATCGCGCCTCTGGCTCTATGTGCCAATCCGGTATCAATGCCTAACATTGAGGAATTGCTGGAAAAGTCGAAACAATCGCAAATCCCCTACCCTCACCAAGGCAGATACATTTTCAATGTATTGCCGGATTCCCCCGCAGAAAAAAACGCCCTGAAAAATGGTAGCATTTTGAGTCCGAATTACGTTAATGAAATGCCAACATTTCCTGATAAAAAAGGAACTATGACTCAATGGCTCAGTCCTACTGGTGAACAAAGAGAGATTCCGCACCCCGGAGGAATGTGGGGGTTTTATCAGGTGGCGTATCATAACATGGTGTATTGGTATCTCAACCACGGTCAGCGTAAGGACATTTGGGATAAAGAAGTGATGCGAGCAATTTATTCTCAATCTCTCGATCCAAAAAATGTGCCAAATCTTTGGAAGCAGGCTTTAGCAAAAGGCTACAAAGAGGATTCGTTGTATCACTGGAGCTTGGCTTGTATGGCGGCTTATTCTCAAGACAAGGCATTGTTTTCGAAGCATCTTTTGGGCATTGATGATCTCGCGGCACCGAAGAAACCAAGCGATTTTTTTCACCGAGCTGAAGATTGGATTCACATGGGGATGTTGTTAGGAGATATGGATCTTATCGATCTGACGTTAGAGACATTTTCTCGGAAAAATGATAGTAAAGAGTTGAAATGGAGCAATCAACTGCTGGCTTTATCAAGAAAATTTCCTTTACCTAAAGAGTCGCCAGTCGCTCAGGCGGAGCGTATGAAACGAATTCCGTTTCTCAAAGATGCGATTGCGAGTAAGAAGGGCAATCAACTTCAGGCCACGGCTGCAAAGGTAGAACACAAAAGCCCCTATCGCTTCAAACCTATAACGTATTCACCCCCAATCAAGCATGAATATTCCTTGTTGCTCATACCAGCGAGAGAAGCTGCTAATGTGGATGTTCAAATTGAATTCAAATTCACTAAAAATGCCATGCAATATCTATATTCACCACAAGATAGAGCCATCAAGTTCGGCCTTCTGGACACTAAGCCTAATAATAAAGAGTTATTGGAAAACCCCGAAGCAGCTAAGTTTACGGCTGGGCCTTTGGCGGAGTTGGGAGTCAGTGCCAACGCTTTACATCAAGGCATTGCATGCTCGGTCGCATTTCCCGGAAAAGATCTCATTAGTCCTGAAGGTGATGGCTACGTTCTTCCCAAAGATATAGGAATGAACCAATTTCGTTCCTTTCCCTATTTGTCGTTAGAGCCTGATCGCTACAGCACGCTACGTATCGTAAAAGTGGGGCAATGGGTAGAACTGCTCATGGACGGCAGGCGTATGGCACTGATTCCATGCGTGGAATCCGTTACTCTTCCTAGCATTTACCTCAAAATCAACAGTTGCGAAGTCGTGATTCAATCCTTGCGCGGCGAGATTTTGGAGTAACCATTGCTGCCGATTTCATCCTGATCCGCACCAAATTTTGTGAATGGAGAGAAGGGGTTTTAAAGCCAAACGGGAGTTTTTTTCGCTAATTTCTATGACATTCTTTCCGCGACCTATGTTATCAAACCTACAAACCTTCTAGTAATATTATGATTAAATTAGCAACCGCAATTATCCTTTTACTTATATTATTAATTTCGACTATTTTGATTAATAATTTAAGAGAATATGATAACGGATATAATGCAGCGGAATACAATTTCAATACCTACGTTATTACTATAAAAAATGTTATTAGATTGACTTTATACTCAGTACCAGAGTGTTCATCAATTCGTGCAGAAAAATGGATGATCGATAATAAACTTGATCATACATCCTTGCATGGAAGTGACGCAAAATCAATGTGGGTAAAATTACAAGATTATACGGATCTATCAGCAGATAATATGAATAAAAGAAGAATAATTAACCAAGATTATCAGCTCGTTATGGAGGCAGATAATCACGTCAAAACTACGCTAATCATTACACAATGTAAGTATTCTAGCCAGACAGATGATGTTGTGTTATTTGCTATTAAAGAAGATCGTTTGTGTCAGATAATTCTTCAAAGACCTATTGCAATAAAATTAGGAATTAAAGGTCTCTGAAAACCCTCAATGACTGATCTTCTGTTATGATACAATTCGCATGCCTCGGTGGAGGAGATTGATTTTGCTGCTTGGCGATACTTGGTGAAAATTTCGCTATGGACCACACACGTGTGCTGCCCTATTTCCAAAATCGGAAATGCCTCGGCACAGGCGTGTTGCCCTATTTCCGAAATCGGAAATGCCCCAGCACAGGTGTGCTGCCCTATTTCCAAAATCGGAAATGCCTCAGCACACGTGTGCTGCCCTATTTCCGAAATCGGAAATGCCTTAGCACACGTGTGTTGCCCTATTTCCGAAATCGGAAATGCCCCTCCGAACGTTAGGTGGCTACTTGTCAAAACTTGCAATGCCTTGGCAAACGCTTGTTTGATATGCGAGCGGGTATGATGGTTTTTTGGTGGCTCGACTGGGAGGGAAGAATCATTTTCGCCATCGGATGCTTAGGGAGGGGAGAAAACAGGCGGGACGCCTGTTTGCCGAGACAGGCGGGGACGCCTGTCCTCCTAGTGATGCAAGACAGCTTAGGCTACGGTGAAGCTTGCGGCTTGCTCGGGGGTGAGTTCGATGTATTGCCAGGGCAGGCCGTATTGGTTGAGGTCGGCCATGAAGGAGTCGGGATCGTATTGTTCGATGTTCCAGACTCCGGGTTTGTTCCAGTCGCCGGCGAGCATTTGTTTTGCCCCGATCATTGCGGGAACGCCAGTGGTGTAGGAAATGGCTTGGCTGCCTACCTCGCGGAAGCATTCTTCGTGGTCGCAGATGTTGTAAATGTAGATCGCTTTGGCTTTGCCGTCTTTGATGCCGGTGATGACGTTGCCGATGCAGGTTCTGCCTTTGGTGGTAACGCCGAGGTCGCCAGGATTGGGCAGCACAGCTTTGAGGAACTGGAGGGGGATGATTTCTACGCCGTTGTAGGTGACAGGATCGATGCGGGTCATGCCGACGTTTTGCAGGACTTCGAGGTGCTTGAGGTAGTTTTGCGAGAAGCTCATCCAGAATTGCGCGCGGCGGATGGTGGGGATGTGCTTCACGAGGGACTCGAGTTCTTCGTGGTACATGCGGTAAATTTCGTATGTGCCGACTTCTTGCGGGCAGGTAAATGGCTGGTGCAAGGACATCGGAGACGTTTCGACAAATTCGCCGTTTTCCCAGTGTCGGCACGGGGCTGTGACCTCGCGGATGTTGATTTCGGGATTGAAATTGGTGGCAAAGGCGTGGCCGTGATTGCCGCCGTTGACGTCGATGATGTCGAGGGTGTGGATTTCATCGAAGTGATGCTTGAGCGCCCATGCGGTATAAACGTTCGTGACACCGGGATCGAAGCCGGAGCCGAGCAACGCACTGAGACCCGCGGCGGTGAATTTTTCTTGGTAGGCCCATTGCCAGGAATACTCGAACTTTGCGACATCGGGCGGCTCGTAGTTTGCGGTGTCGAGGTAATCGATGCCCGCAGCGAGGCAGGCATCCATGAGCGGCAGATCTTGGTACGGCAGAGCGACGTTGAGGACGAGGTCGGGCTGGAGCGCGCGCAGGTATTCGGTGGTGGCGGCGACGTTATCGGCGTCGATGGCAGCGGTTTGGATTGTCACACCGAAGCGCTCTTTGACAGATGCGGCGATGGCATCGCATTTGGATACGGTGCGGGAGGCGAGAGTGATTTGCGAGAAAACGGTAGGGACTTGAGCGCACTTGTGGGCGACGACGCTGCCGACTCCGCCGGCACCGATGATAAGAACGTGTGACATGCGGAGTTGATAGCGATCAGGTCATCGAGAAGCAAGTGTCAAAATGTGACGAATGAGTGAGGAAGGCGAGGATTTGCGGAATTTGTGGCATTTTTTGAAAAGATACTGACAAAAGTGGGCTTCTCTGGTGTTTTCTCCACGAAGGCTTTCGCCGGAAACGCTATCAATACAATCTACTATGAATACGACGCAGAATCGGACAAAAAAAATCAAGAAGGCAGCAGGTTTCACTTTGCTGGAAATGGTCATCGTGCTTGGCATCATTGGCCTGATCATCGGTGGAGCCATCGGGGTGATGGGCAGAGTCGGCGCGGGTGCCGCGGTTCAGCGTGTGAAGGGCGATATGCAAGCAATGAGTAGCGCCTTAAAGATGTATAAGATCAACAATGGCTTTTATCCATCAGGTGCTCAAGGACTGAAAGCTTTAGTCGCTCGTCCGGGAGGTTCGCCTGCTCCGAAGTCATGGACACAGCTCGCAGACCGCGTGCCGATGGATCCATGGGGACAAGAATACCTTTACAAATTTCCAGGCACAAAAACGCCATCAGAATTTGAGATCATCAGCAAAGGCGAAGACACGCAGCAAGGAACCGAGGATGACATCACCAGCCAAGGTGAGTGATGATTGAATCGATTGCTACTACCAACCATCATGCGCCGCTCCTGTTTAGCCAATCCTGTGAGACATCGTCAGCGGCGAGGTTTCACCTTGCTGGAGATGGTTTTCGTGCTGGCGCTGATCGGTATAGCGATGGGAGGGGCGATTACATTTTTCGTGGTTTCATCATCGGAACGCCAACTCAAGGGAGCAGCAAAAGATATTGAGCTACTGTCGCAGAAAGCTCGTGCTATTTCGCTGATTCAACAAATTCCTTACGCCATTACCGTATCCGAAGGAAATCTGCGGATGGGGCCACTGGTAGAGGCGGGATTTTCCGAGCGCGACTTGCTCGAACGTGAAGCTTACGAAAATTCTATGATGCAGAATGGCGAGGCGAGGCCAAAGTTTTCTCCGGTGCGAACGGACTTGGATCTTTCGGCTTTTGCGGTCTCGATCCGCCGCTGGGGTGGCTCGCAGTATCAACCGATGCGTCGATCCGACCCCGAGGTCTGGAGGTTTGATCCAAACGGGCTATGTGAACCCATCGGACTTCGCTTAGAATACGAGGATGGTTGGATCGAGATGGAATTTCACCCCTTATCCGCAACGATCAGAGATCAATCCATGGAAGCCCGATGAAACATTTCCGCAAAACTCGTCGTCGCAATGGCTACCTCTTGATGGAGGTCGTGATCGCGCTGGCCATTTTTTCCTTGGTGGCAGTAGGTTTCACAAAGGCACTGAACAAAGCGGCGGATGCATCCGATTTGGCAGCGAAGAGCGTGCAAATCACCCGCATTTTGTCCAGCGCGATGGATGAGGCGATATCGACACCCATCCTTGAAGAACAACAGATCGTCGTGGACTTGGAAGAAAGAAACATGACAATCACCACGCTTTACGAGCCAATGATCGAGGAATTGCAAAATAGAGATGAACAGTTCTTGCAAGATATGTGGCGGATTACCGTCATCGGCACCTACATAGAAGACGGAAATAAGATCGAGCGATCGATGGTAACTTGGCGCTACGGAAAACTCTATCAGCCATGAAAATAACCCGCCGAACTCGAAAAAATGGATTCACCTTGATCGAGGTAGTGATCGCGCTTGGGCTAATGGCCGCATTAGTGCTGATGTGTGGAAGGCTCGCTTCGGCGAACTTGCAACTGGCCAACGGCATCGGCGTGCAGCAAAAAGAAAACACGATTCGGGAAAGTTTTTTCGACTTGCTAAAAATGCAGTTTGCCAACTTGCCAGGCAATGCGCGGATGAAGATGACATTCGAAGGCTCCAACCCTTCGATCTATAGTCTCATCCTGCAAAATGTCCCAACGGCTTTCACGTGGGGAGGCAATGAAAGTGTCGCCAAAGCCATTGAGATCACCACAGTCAAGCAGCGCGATGGCATGCTTCGAGTGGTGATGCGCTACTATGAAAATGAAATCATTTCTGATGAAGAAACCATTGGCAACGAGAGAGAAGAACCTTTTGCTGAAATTTCTTTGATCGATGACCTGCGCTTCTTTGAATGGCGAGTTCTAGATGGTCGGCAAGGCAGTGAATGGCAAGATGACTGGGATTTGCAAGGACGTATGCCGCTCAAACTCGAACTCGTCACTGCACAAGGAGGCTACGGTGACGAAATGCGGCAAATTTTCTGGATTGTTCCAAAGATCAGTCCGCAACAGACCATCCGTAACATGAGCGGTGGCGGTGGCGGTGGCGGTGGCGGTGGTGGCGGCACTGGTGGTAGCGGCGGCGGCGGTGGTGGCGGCGGCAGTGTTCAATTACCTAACATTTCACCCCCAACCCAATGAAAAATCTTACCTCTGATCAACATTGCAATCCTCGCATCCGCAGGCAACGCGGCATGGCTTTGGTGGCTGTGCTTTGGCTCATCGTCATCCTCGGGTTCGCCGCCGTTACAGCCATTAGCTTGCTCAATTTCCAACTCGACGTCGCTGATTCCCAAATCAATGGCTTTCGCGCACGCATGGCCGCAGAAATGGGAATTGCCGTTGGCTGCAACCCCGCAGTTGAGCGCGGCGACCCCGTCCTCCAATTCGCCAACGAAGACGGCGAAAGTTATGAGGTCGATCTGAAAACGGAAGGCGGTCGATTCAATATCAATTACCTCCTCGCCGAAAAAGCAGGAGGCAACGACAAGCGACTGATCAAGGAAATCATGATACGATGGGGCATCGAAAATGATATTGCGCAAGAGATTTCTGATGCCTTAATGGACTGGACTGATCCAAATGATGAAGTACAAGCCAATGGCGCGGAACGAGAAGATTATGAGAAAATAGGCCGCCTCAATCAGCCCTTCAATCGCCCATTTTACTCGCTCGATGAAGTGCGTTTCGTGCGAGGTTGGGATCTTGTCGAGCGCGTGCGTCCGGATTGGCGTGATTGGTTTACCGTATGGAGCCAGGGTGGGCTTGATGTCAATGAAGCCGATGCCGAAAAAATTTCGATTGCCGCTGAGTGCAACATCGAAGACGCAGACGCGTTGGTAGAGATCGTTCGTGGAGCCGATGGCCTGCGAGGAACCGAGGATGATATGCCGTTTCAAAATCTCGTAGCAGGACAAAACGGCCCCGGTGTCATGGATATCTTGCGCGTACCTGACTTTTACTCTTCTATCATCTCCGCACGCTTGGCAGTGAATGATGCAACCGTACGCATCGAAAGCATTGGCACGGCTGGTGCAACGAAACGAAAAATCATTCTCGTCGTCCGCAACCGCGCAGGCAAGCCCGTCATTTTACAGAAAACCGAAGAAGTTATACCGTGAGCAAAAAAGCAGAAATCACCGCACTAGTACCGGGAGCCTCCGGTTGGGAAATTTGGCAAGGACAGCCATCCGCAGGATTGACACGCCGCGAAAGTAGCGATGTCACACACGCTGGCGAAATCCTAAACCTCCCCAACCTTGACGTGGTGCTCTTTTTCCCTGTAAAAGATGCCACTGTTCTGCCGTTTCGCGCCGCTTCTGCGGACGAATCGCTCTTCGCCGACCTCGCACAAATGCATTGCGAGCGTATGGGCATTCGCACCGACCCCGATGCAGGAAAGCTCATCGACAGCTTCGTCCTCGAAACATCGACCGACAGTGCCGTGCTGGCCACCGTTGCATTACGCGCCCCACAGCCTGGGGACATGCCCACTCGTAGCCCCAAGGAATTTGACTACTCCCCGCGCGCATTCGCCTTCCCCGCCAGTGGCATCGCTGTCTGGAAGGAATTCGGTCACTGGGTATTTGCCTTTTACCAAAATGGGAAAATGCTCTACGCCCAATCCACATCCAACGATGCAGAAAACCCGAACGATGCCCTGCTGCGGGACATCAAGCTCGCTCTCGTTCAGCTATCGTTTCAAAACATCGCGATTTCCACTGACGAAGTTCGCATTTGGCACCCCGCCGGTGACTTGGGCGAAGCAGGCAGTCTCACAGAGGCACTGGGCGTTACCGCCATCGTCACACGCCGGCCCGATCCTGCAATATCGGCCATTCCCAGCAAGCTGTTGCCAGCCGACGTGCAAGCCTTACGCCGCATTGCAGCTCAGCGCATGCAGATCAAAATCATCGCCTCCGTCGCCGCCATTGCTGTGCTATCGCTCATCGGCTGGGCAGGATGGGATCTTTCCAAACTCAAAAAGAAGACCGACGATGCTTCTGCCGCCGCCGCTGAAGTGCAACCACAAATCGAAGAATACACAAAGCACAAAGACAAATGGAACGAACTGGGTCCAGTCGTCGATTCCCAGCAATGGCCTGTGGAAATTCTCTTTAACATCGCCAAAAGTATCCCGCCCGTAGGTGGCATGCGCCTCAAAGAAGCCCGCATCAACAACATGGAAGTCGATGTCAAAGGCAGTTCGCAAGATTCCATCCCGATTGGAACGTTCGCCGTCAACATCGAACGAAATGAAGCCCTACAACGATTCAAATTTGACTCCCCACAACGTAACAACAGTTCCAAAGGCTGGGAATTCACATTAAAAGGTGAAGTGCCGCAAATCCCAAAATAAAATCGACTTTTTCCCACGATCACAGACAGAAATCCTCTTCCTCGGCTTTCCCTCTGACAAGCACACATTCCTTTTCCTTCTCATCACCTACTCATGTCCGAACGCGAAAAAAAACTTCTCTACCTCTTTGCCGTAGCCGGTGTCATTCTTATCGGTTTCTGGGGTTACAGCACTTTCTTGAATTACAAACAAGACCTGACGAGGAAGCTAGACAAAGCACAAGAGGATCTCGATACGGCAAAAATGGCGATCGCCTCCCGTGATGCCATTATCGAGGAAATCGAATGGCTGGCGACCCATGAACCACAACCACGAGCCAGCTTGCAAGCTCCTGATGAAATTGCGAAATTTGCCGACACTGAAGCGCTCAGTTCAGGCCTGAATGTGAAGAATAAAAAAATCCTTAGCACCCTCGAAGCTGGTACCGAAGGCAACCTCGTCAACTACTCCATCGCCCAAGTTGAGTTCCAAGTCACCGGCACCGAAAAAAACCTCTACACTTGGTTCGATAAAATGCACGAACCGACGAAATTCCGCGTGATCTCCAACATTTCACTGATGCCGAACAAAGAAAACGATACCCTCATCGACTGCAACGTCATTTTTGACCAATGGTTCATCGCTGCACCGCTCGATAGCCCAGAACCCGAGACAGCTTCTACGCCATGATCATTTCTCGTTCCATCTCCCACCTAAGCTGCTTTTTGCTCGGATTGTTGGCTTTCATTGCCTTTTCTTTGCCTGCACAGGCTCAAGCTCCACGCAAAACCTCGCGCGAAGTCTATCACTACCTATCCTGGAGGTCGCCCTTCACAGCCAATCGACATGCAGAGCCACCCATCACGCGCAATCATGCGGAAAACCTCACCATCACTGGCATGACCAAGTTTCCCGACGGATACTTCATCGTTCTCGAAGATCGCACCGATCCAAAAAAAACTCTCTTCATCCAACCCGGCGTCCCCAGTCCGGTGGAAATCCTCGATATCTCTGACGAGAGCGAAAACATTCAGCTTCACATCAAGTATCTCGGCGAAACCGCTCGCATTGGCTTCGCCACGACCACGAAAAAAACCTCCGCCAAATCGACAAAAAGCGCATCCCCTACCCCATCATCACCATGAAATCACTCGCCATTCTTTCTGCTTTGCTGGCATTTCCTGTGCTTGCCGCACCACCTGTCAAGCCCGAGAAGACCCGCTACGCTCCGCTTTGGGTCAATTCGCCCTTCACTGAAAAGCCCGTCGTAGCTGCCCCAAGCGGCCCGCCTCCAGTTAATCCCCTCGATGACTACGCCCTCGGCGGTGTCACGCAATTTCCCGACGGCTACTTCGTTGTGCTTATCAACAAAAAAAATCCAGCCAAAAAAATCACTGTGCAGCCGGGTGTTTATAGTGAGTTTAAAGTCCTCAGTGTCGATATGGGCAAAGAAAGCCTTTCCGAAGATGGAACGATGATCAACGAAGGAGCCAGCGTCAAACTCGCCAATGGTTCTATGCAAGGAGAAGTTAAATATGACACTAAGATTATGGCCATGAGAGGTGCCAGCGCAAATCCAGCACAATCCATGAATCCTCAGGGCAACCGTACCATTTCCCCACAAGGAGGCTTCCCACCGGGATTTATCGCTCCAAACGGCAACAATTCTACCCGGCCAACCCGCATGCGCACCATTCCGCCTCCTACAGCAGTTGACCAGTCGCAAATTCCTCAACCCCAAGTGCCGCAACCGCAAGTACCGCAAGGCTCACCCGCCCTACCTGTCCAATAATTCCGATATACCCTTTTCTACATTATGAGCAAACGTATCCTCTATTTCTCCAGCCTCGCTTCCCTATTCGCCGTATGGGTCGTCGGACAAGTTCCGCAACCTACCGTTCCAGGGCAATTGCGACCACCTGTTCCAGGTGTACCAAACACGAAAGTTCCCGCCGCAGAGAACAAGGAGGCTGGACCCAAAGCCTTTGGCGTTACACCTGACGGCAAGTTGCCCAACTTGCCAGCAGGCCAAGACAACCGCGCCATCAATGCACCTAACCCGAACGATGTTTGTACTATTGGTTTGAATTTTGAAAAATGCAATGCCCAAGTTCTCAGCTACCTCTACCGCCAACTCACCGGACGCCGTGTCGTCATGTCGGCCGAAGTAAAAGACTTAGAACTCTACTTTGTTCAGCCCCCTCCGATCACCTACGGCGAGGCTCTAGAGTTGCTAAAGGCTGCTTGCCTGATACACGGCTTCGTCTTTTCTCCAGGCGGTGACGGCTGGGATCAACTCAGCGCCGCAGCAAGCTCCGTTAAGCCACCTCTCTCGGGAAACATTCCCTTCATCACCAATGAAGTTTCTCTTCCCGACTCCAACGTCGTGGTTCGATACGTCATGGCTCTCAAGCACATCAAGCCGGACGAAGCGACACGCGTTTTCCAAACCGTGCTCGGCGGTGCTTTCAATACCTACGGAACCATCGTCGCTGTGCCAAATGCCGCGTCTCTGGTCATTACCGATAACGTTGCGTTGATCCGCTTCCTCATCGAACTCCAGAAAAAAATCGATGTCCCTTCCTCCGATATCGAGACCAAATTTCTCAAAGTCCAGTATGGCGATGTCGAAGAACTTTCCGCCACACTCAGCGAACTCTTCACCGCCCAGACCGGAGCGCAAAGCACTGCTGGCACCCAGCGCGTGCAGCAAAACAATATCCCTGTGACACCACAAGGTGGCGGTATCATCAATATGCCAAATATGCCCTCTGGTGCTGGCAGTAGCAATGCAGTAGAGGCCCCGCCCGTGCAGATCATTCCGGATCTCCGCACCAACCGCATTTTCGTCATGGCTCGCCCCATCGATGTGGTGTTTGTCGAAAATCTCGTCAAGCAATTCGATGTTGAATCGGACTCACGCAATTTCATGCGCCGCAAGCTGCGTTTCCTCCCTGTCGGTGACTTTCTCGACGTAGCTGGCGATGCCCTCACCCGTGCCTTCGGCGGTGCGGCGGAAGGCGGCAGCGCTGGCGGCGGCGGTCGTGCAGCTACGGCGACTTCTACGGGTCGAGGCGCAAGCTCAAGTCTCGGCGCGGGCACTGGGCGTAGCTCACGCGGCGGCGCAGGCACCAGCCAATTCGGCGGCGCTGGCGGTGCTAGCGGCGGCGGCTTCGGCGGCAATACTGGCTTCGGCGGCGGCAGCAGCTTCAGCGGTGGTGGTGGCATCGGCACTGGCGGCAGCGGAGGCCTTAGCGGCGCCGATGGCGACATTCGCCCCGTATCTCTCATCGTCGGGCGCACCCTTCTTGTTGCCGACAAAATCTCCAACTCGATTGTCGTCCAAGGCCCCCCTAGCGGCGTGGAAATCATCAACAACTTGCTTGATGAAATCGATGTCAAAGCCGACCAGGTGATGATTAGCACCGTATTCGGCCAACTCACTTTAGGCGACAGAAAAACACTCGGCGCGGATTGGGTAAGATCGCTCAAAGATACAGGAGATGGATCTCTTGGCTTTAACTCAGGCAATGTGCTTCCCACCGGAAACGGCGTGTTCAATGGCGGCTTAGGCCTTTACGGCACGTTAGGCAATTCGCTTGATTTCTACGTAAGAGCCATCCAAGACAACAGTGATTTCAATGTTATCTCGACACCAAGCATCGTTGCAAACAACAATCAAACAGGCCTCATCTCCAGCGGTCAGCAGATTGCTGTGCCTGCCAACAGTTTCAATGGCGGACTCAATGGTGGTCAAACCACCAACATCGAATATCGTGATGTTGTGCTCTCTTTGCAGGTGACTCCACTTGTGAACGACGAAAACACGGTCACACTGAACATCGAACTTATCAGCCAAGGTGTCGGCAATAACCGATCCATCGGCTCCGGTGATAACGCCTTTGTTGTCCCAGATATTATCCAACGAACGCTTCTGACAACCGTGACCGTGCCAAACAACCAAACCGTCGTGCTTGGGGGATTGATCACCAAAGAGTCGAGTGAAAGTGTGAAAGGCATACCTTATCTCAGCCAAATCCCTGGTCTTGGGCGACTTTTCTCCACGAAAACCACCGATATCAACCGCAACGAATTGCTGATTTTCATACAACCGCAAATCATTCGAGACAAGAATTCCGAAGATCGTGTCAACACTTGGATGGACAACCGCTACGATATGTCTGATGAGATGCGTCGCTCCATGGACGACACCAGCCTTCTACCACCCCTCGTCGCTCCACCGGTGGGAAAAAATAGCAACGCATCACCGACTGCTAAACCCGCATCCGTTCCCAGCACGCCAGCGAAAGCCGTCGATACCTCCACCGCACCCAAGGCGCGGCCAACGAATGTGACGAGTAATCGATTTCGTTGAGACAAAATCATCATCGTAAGCCCCCAAAAAGCGTGTTTATACAAATCCTCTTCCCTGTGAAATTCGTTCCACACGCTTGGTGTCGTTTGATCGCGATGTTTCTGCTTTTCGCTACGATTGCCGAAGCGCAAACCATCGCTGCTACGAATGGAGCTTTGCAATCGTCGCGTGCCGTATTCTTTCCCTCATCAGGAGCATTTTTCCCTTTCGCCAGCACGACTGCCGTGGAGTCAAATCGATTCCCTTTATCGCTGACGACCGATTTTGCAAAACCCGCCACATCCACAGCTTATAGTGTTTCGGAGATGTATCGCTATCAGTTGCGCTTGCTCGATTCCGACAACAAAGTTGTCATCCTGAGCTCTGGCAACAGCTTAATCACCACTGAAGATTTCACCATCAGTTTGACAGATTTAGGTAAAAATGAGAGTCGAACGCAGAGCTTCATGGTTCAGCCGAATGTCGCACTACCGATATCGAGTAAGAACCATTCGGTAAGCGTGGTATTGCAGCGTAGAACCTTGGATACCAGCGGCTTCCCTAAGCATGTGTGGGTCGATCAAGGCGCAGCCGTAATACTCGCTTTGACACAAGAAATTGGCACCCCACAACTGCGGATCAGCTCGGCCAGTGCGACAGAAATGCGACTCTCCTACACCTACGCCACGCCCTACGGCGCGGAAGTTTATGCGCGTTGGAAATTGCTGGCATCCCCGTCGTTAGAGGCAAACTCGTTTTCAGCCGTCACGGGACTCACTGTCACGGCTGGCCCAAACAACGAATATAGCTACACCGTCCCGATTTCCCCCACCACGACGCCCAAGCAATTCTTTCGTCTCGGCAACTAATCATCGAAGCACGTCTCTCATGATCCAGCTTTTTTGACATCAATGGTCAATACCTTATCGAGTGTCGCGCCTTCAACGTCAGTAGCACGTATGCGAATGCTGCGCGTCGCCCCGTCTTTGTGATGCAAGGTCTGCTTGGTTTTCAAGACCGATGTCCGTGTTTCGCCAGAGAGAAAAGAGATGGAAAATGCGCCATTGTGTGTCGAGCCTTCGCCGCCCACTAAGGCGTAACTGACGACCTCTGCCGGATCGGGATCCAGCACGGCAAGATTCCCGACGATGGTGCCAGCTGGTTGATTTTCACTGACCGTTTTTGCCGTCAATCCTACATTGGTCGGCGCTCCATTTTTGGTGTATCCTTCCCAGACGCGCACGTAATCGACATGGTAACGCAGCGGAAATGTCGTCTTCGAGGGATCACCCCCAGCACCACCAATGGCCAAATTTAACAAAATGTCATGTGGCTGTTTGAAGGGATTCTTCGGCCCATGCTTGGTATCAGGATTGACCAACCACGACTGCGCGGTGGTGTTGAGCAAGGTGCTATCGATGTAAAGTCGGATATGTTCCTCGTCCCATTGCATGGTCCAAACGTGGTAGCTTTCACGCCACTTTGGATCGACCTTGGTAAAGTGCTGATTCACCGAGAATTTCGCCGTGTCCCACACGGAACCGTAGGCTTGCGCATTGCCCTTGACGAGATTGGCAAGAATGATGTCGGGCTTGTAGTATTCTAAGACATCGCACTCCCCGTTGTGAGGCCAAGTGCCTTGTTTGCCAAGTGTCCAAATTGCAGGCCAAGCTCCCATCACGCTAGGGATTTTCGCTCGCACTTGCATGCGTCCATATTGAAAATCATACTTCCCCACTGTGCGTAGGCTAGCTGAGGTATATTCGCCAAACTGACGGTTTTCGTTCCACTTTTTGCTCTTCGCATCGTAGTTGGCATTTTTGACTTTGTCGCGCCGAGCTTCAATGATCAATTCGCCGTTCTCCATCCATGCATTGTTCTGATAGTACTGGAGCTCTTGATTGCGCTGAAACCCTTGCTCAAACGTCCATTTAGTTGGATCTGGGGAACCTTTGCCCTGAAATTCATCGGCCCATGTGGGAGGCATCTTGTTTTGCGCCGAAGCCTGAATCAACAAAGAGGAGATGCAGGCGATCGAAACAGCAGTATATTTCGTCATGCCAAGAGTATCTCTTATGATCTGCGAGTTAGCAAAGTGAATTGCTGATTTTTCATGCTACTTTCAACTGTGGAAAAATAAAATTTGCAGCTCTAGGAATTCGTGCGAAAGTGCCGCATGAACGCACTACGTTTTCTTGCCCCTGCCGCTGCCGCCATTGGTCTTACCATTCCTGGATTAGCCGAACCTCTTGCCATAGGGTCAGACATTCCCCAAGTGACATGCACCGGCCACAATGGCACAGAAGTGAAACTCGGTGACGCAACCAAAGGATGGGTGATGGTCTATTTTTATCCTAAGGCCGATACTCCAGGCTGCACCAAGCAAGCATGCAGCTTGCGCGACTCCTTCGCCGTGCTCACAGAGAAAAACGTTACTGTGTATGGTGTCAGTCTCGATGACGTAGCGGCACAAAAAGCATTTGCAGAGAAATACAAACTCCCTTTCACCTTGCTAGCAGACAAAGAAGGCAAAGTTGCTGATGCATTCAAAGTTCCACACATTGCAGGCTTTGCCAAACGCCAAGCATTTCTTTTCAAAGAAGGCAAGCTCGCTTGGCTTGATCTCAGTGCTTCCACAGAGCAACAAGCCGCGGATATTCTAGCGTTCCTCGCAAAGCAGTCGTAAAGCGACTCGATTGCGGCACTGCTAACGGATTTCCACCGTTGTGCCTGGGGAAATGAAATTCGGAAGGCGAATCACGTCCCAGTTAGCCAAGCGGATGCAGCCCGCCGACATAGCACGCCCGATGGTTTCAGGATCAGCTGTTCCATGAAGGCCTATACCGCTTTTGCTGAGTCCGCACCACAGCACCCCCACTGGACTGTTCGGTCCGGGAGGCAGGTCAAAAATTTTCTTCGGATCCTTGCTGCGAACGCCTTTTTCGAGCTGCAACTTATCGTAGCGCCATGAGGGAAACTCGACCTGATTTCGCACCTCCCATGTCCCGTAGTGAATGAACTTTGGTTGTCCGGGAGTGATGGGAAATGTGGCAAGCAATGAGCGATTTGCTTTGGGTCTCGCAATCGCCGCATTCGGATCCTGATCGACCACTAAGGCCACCAACGATGCGGCAAAGATTCGCAGTTGATTGCGCTTGGTGTCCACCACAACGTGGCGCGCGGCATTACTCTCATCCTTGGGAAATTTTACACCAGTAATCGATTCGACCAAAAATGGTGAAACATTGGGAACTTTGATCACAGCATCGGCGGCGAGATTTTTCGGAAATTTCGGTCCGTTGATTTCACTGAGAAAATCGATATCGGTGTGATAGCGCTCGCTCATGAACTCCGCGATACTTCGGTAAGCCAGTATTTTTTTTGCCTTTGCTTGTTCGATTCGATCATAGGAAAGTTCGGGATTGACCCATTTTTTTAGAATGTCGGGCACTTTCACCTCAACGATAGGAATCGGCACGCTACGCCGCGCTTCCACCAATGCAGCATTCCAGTCATCGATCGGATGCCCATGCACTTCATTCCATGCCTTGACCGCCTGCTCAGTGAAAAGGCCCGGTTTACCATCGATCACACCTGGCCCAAAGTTCTGCTGATCAAGGAAAATTTGCAAACGAATCGCATCATCGCCCGTCGGTTTACCAAGCGTCGCGACATTCGTTTCGAGAGGCTTGTCGAGCGGCACAGACTCTGGATCCAGCTTAGGACGAACCAAAACAGCTTCGCTGGGCGCGGGCTTATTTGGTTTCACCCGAATCGCCTGCGCACCAAGAAAATGCGGCATGATGAACATACCAAAAAATATCAAAAAAGCGGGGGACTTCATAAAGAATCTAAGTAACGAAAGATACGCAATTTTTTTTGCGCGGATTTCATAGAAGAACGCTTGCCATACGTCAAGCAGACAGCATTTTTT
Source organism: Verrucomicrobiaceae bacterium (assembly GCA_027487435.1). Taxonomy (GTDB): domain Bacteria; phylum Verrucomicrobiota; class Verrucomicrobiia; order Verrucomicrobiales; family Akkermansiaceae; genus UBA956. The sequence continues at coordinate 77,043 of JAIYDP010000246.1, forward strand.
CTCGATGAAAAAAAACATTGCCGACTCATCATTTCACCAATGATTTCAAAGATCGGCGATCAATCTCGCGCAGTAATTTCAGCATCATGTCTTCTTCTGCGCCGTCTTTGCCCGTAAGCTTAATCATCACCTCATCATCCAATGGCATGCTTATTTCGCAGTTGTCGCCAGGCAAAACTTTGATCAAGACTTTCTCGCCAGCTGCGCTTTTCACCTTGTAGCCCTGCGCTTTTGCAATGGCATCATTGGCAAACATTCCGCGAAGTAATGGGATATAGGAAGAACCATAGAACACTTCTAGCTGTACTTCTTCTTGTCCTTTTTTGGCTTTATAGAGCTTTTTGACCGCCTTACCGCCGCCGAGATAAGCTGGCAGGTCTTCGACTTTCATTTCCTCCGCTTTCCAATCGGCAGGAGCATCAGGCAAAACTTTCCCGACTTGGGTGCTTTGTTCTTTTTCTAACAGGGCTTTGGCTTTCGTTAAAAAAGTAAGTGCCTCGCTAACGTCTCCGCTGCGATAGCGCATCACGGACTCCTTCATCTCTTTTTCAAATGCAGATGGACTGTCCGCCGCAAATCCTTGAGCGGCAAACAAGCTCGTTATCCCGACAATCATTGTCCATTGTTGATTCATACTAAGACTCTTAATTCAATCTACAGGGCCTAGCAAGGAACATTTCCCGTTTTGCGTGAAAAAATGAAAAAAGCCGTGATTTTTTGACGTGCCTGTGGAACTGTGGCTCTGTTCTTATGTCCGACACGAAATCAGCCATCTCTCCGACCCGCAGCGAAAACTTTCCCGAATGGTACCAACAAGTCATCAAAGGTGCCGATCTAGCAGAAAACTCCGAAACCCGCGGTTGCATGGTGATCAAACCTTGGGGTTATGGCATTTGGGAACTGATTCAGCAGCAACTCGACCGTAGATTCAAAGCCACGGGGCATCAAAATGCCTACTTTCCATTGCTGATTCCCTTATCCTATTTGGAAAAAGAAGCCGAACACGCCGAAGGCTTTGCCACCGAGTGCGCTGTGGTAACCCATCATCGCCTCGAAACGGTGAAGGATCCAGAAACTGGCAAAACCCGCATGATTCCTGCGGGGAAGTTGGATGAACCCTACGTCATTCGCCCCACGTCCGAAACCATCATCGGCGCAGCTTTTGCTCGATGGATCAATTCTTACCGCGACCTGCCTCTGCTGATCAATCAGTGGGCCAATGTCATGCGCTGGGAAATGCGGCCTCGTATGTTCCTCCGCACCGCCGAGTTTCTTTGGCAAGAAGGGCATACCGCGCACGAAACGAAAGATGAAGCCGTCGCCGAAACCCGCCTGATGCATCGGGAATACGAAGCATTTCTGCGCGACCATCTTGCGATTCCTGTCATCCCTGGCGAAAAGACCGAAAACGAACGCTTCCCTGGTGCCGAGATGACACTCACGGTCGAGGCCATGGTTCAGGATAAAAAAGCCATCCAAGCTGGAACATCGCACTACCTAGCACAAAATTTTTCTCGCGCCCAAGACATCAAATTCACCGGTCGCGATGGATCCATTCAGCACGTTCACACCACTTCTTGGGGAGTGTCCACTCGCATGATTGGAACTTTGATCATGGCTCATTCAGACGATGACGGTCTCGTGCTTCCTCCTCGGGTTGCTACCCAGCAAATCGTTATCATTCCTGTCACCCCAAAAGAAGACACCAAACAAGCAGTGATCGATTCCTGCCAAGCTCTCGCCACTCTGCTCCGCAACCAAAGTTTCCACGGCGATCCTCTGCGGGTTATCGTCGATACCCGGGACATCAACGGCGGCACGAAAAAATGGGACTGGGTCAAGAAAGGTGTGCCCATCCGTATTGAGATCGGTCCACGTGACATCGAGTCACGAAAAGTCGCTCTCTCTCGCCGTGATCAAGCAACCTCAGAAAAGTCTTTCATCGAGAAAGAAGAATTTCTCCGCGATGCCGTAGAAATCCTTGTGAGCATCCACCAAAACTTGCTTGATCGAGCGACGACTCTTCGTGACAATCACATTCGCGTATGCACAAGCATCGAGGAATTTCATGCCCATTGGTCGAACGAAAGTCCTGCATGGTTGCTGACTCCATGGGCTGGATCTCCAGAAGAAGAAGAACTTCTCGCCAAACAGCACAAAATCACCATCCGCTGCATTCCACTTGCCGATGCACCCCTGCCGTCGCTTCCCGACCAAAGCCGCTGCATACTGACAGGCAAGCAAGTCACTCAGGCAGCACTGTGGGCCAGAAGCTATTAATTTTTTACTCACCGCTCCCCTCGCTACCTCAATGACGACTCGCTTCGCCCAATTTCGCAATGGCTTCCTTATCATCTTTTCTTTGATGCTGGTACTTGGTGGACTGTTCATGGCCATGCACATTCCAGGGAAAGTCGGGCATCTTGTTTCGACATTTGTATTACGTATCACCACACCCATCATCCTGGAAATCAGCTTCGGCACTCTAGGTATCATCATCGTGGTTGCTCTAGCCTTTTACAATTCCCGGCGCGAAGATGAATATGTAGAAATGGAAATCCCTCAAAATCCTGAAAATAGCGATACGCTAGATTCTTCTTCGCCATCGAGCCAGTCGTCCGAAACGCTACGGTAATACTGCCTCTGTTTTGAGCTTTTTTCACAGTTCCACAGGTGGGATGGTTGGCCGCTCCATTCTCTGCTTGTTTGCATTGATTTCTCGTGGGGGGAATAAGTTACCATTGCATTGCCTACGCACGTCGCACGTTGCGAATTATCGCGCTCACAAACCATTGATTATTGACTTGCCGCTCAACCGAAAAACCACCATCTTTTGCCCCACTCTATGTTGCAAAACGGTATTCTCAACCCACAAATGCTCGAGCTTATCGCTCGCATCCGCCACACCAACACCTTGGTTATTGCCGATTGGGCTTTCCCTTTTTGGCCTGATATCGAAACAGTGGACATCTCTCTCACTCGCGGAATTCCTATGATCCTCGACGTGCTCGATCTCCTGAAACCGAACTTCAAAATCGGTCGCATCTGGCAAGCTGAGGAGTTTCTTCACACCAATCCTCAACAAATCGTCGATCGTTACGCTCAATCTTTTGGCAACATTCCACTCACGCGCGAACCTCACCTCGATTTCAAAAAGCGTGTTCCTCAGGCCATCGGCTTGATTCGCACAGGCGACCCTACCGCGTACGGCAACATCATCATTGAATCAGAATAATGAAGACTGCTGTCACTCTCTGCCGCGTCGCTGAAGCTGCCGCTGGCCCCTTCGTCTTCCATCAGGATCTTTCCCATGGCTTTGCCAAGGCCGCCGAACATGGATTTGATGCCGTCGAGTTGTTTCTCCCTTCCGCCGACGAAATCTCCATCGCTGAGGTAAAAAAACTGCAAGCAGAACATGGTCTAAAGATCGCCGCAGTAGGCACAGGTGCCGGCATGGTCAAATACGGACTCAGCCTCACCGATGCAGATCCACTCATTCGCCAAAAAGCCCTCGATTTCATCCTCGAACTTGTCGATTTTGGAGGACAACTTGGCGCACCAGCCATTCTCGGATCGATGCAAGGTCGCAGCTCCACAACCGTTCCTCATCAGCTGGCTATAAGCTATCTTGCAGATGCCTTGCGCACCATCGCTTCGCACGCAGCTCGTTTCGATGTACCCTTCATTTACGAACCTCTAAATCGCTACGAAACCAACCTCTTCAACCGCATCGGCGACGCAGTAGCATTTCTAACCGAGCATAACCTCGAAAATATTACGCTTCTTGCTGACCTCTTCCACATGAACATCGAGGAGGTTTCGTTGGAAAAATCTCTAGCCGATCACATCGCACACATCGGCCACATCCATTTCGCCGATAGCAACCGCCGTGCCATGGGCTTCGGCCATACCGATTCAGTCAAACTTCTTCGCCTTCTTCAGAACATCGGCTATGAAGGATATTTATCAGCAGAAATCCTTCCTCTTCCTACGCCTGATGCGGCAGCAGCTCAATTCATCAAGTCCACCCAACCAAACCTCTAGTCCCACATGGAAACACGTCATCTCGGCAATTCGGGCCTACAACTTCCGGTCCTATCCTTCGGTGCTTCTTCTCTCGGCGCGGAATTTCGCTCCGTGGATGTCAATGAAGCGCTTCAATCCGTCCACACCGCACTTGAGCATGGGATGAATTTCATCGACACCTCACCCTTCTACGGACGCGGTATGTCGGAAGTTCTGTTAGGCATTGCCCTCAAACAACACAAACGCGAAAACTACCTGCTCGGCACCAAGCTCGGACGTTACTCCTTGGAGCACTTTGATTTTTCCGCCAAACGCGTGGAAGAATCCGTCCACGTTTCCCTGCATCGCCTCGGCACGGATCATCTCGATGTCCTGCTCCTCCACGATGTCGAGTTCGTAAAACTCCCGCAAATCTGGGAAGAAACCATCCCCGCAGTGCTTAAGCTCAAGGAGCGCGGCATCGTCAAAGCCATAGGCTTCTCCTGCTACCCCATGAAAACTTTCGACACCGTGCTCGACCACGTCGAAAATGAAATCGACTGCGTGCTCTCCTACAACCAATACACCCTACAAAACACCCGCTTTGCCGATCACCTCATGCCGCGCCTCCAGGCCAAAGGCATCGGAGCCATCAATGCCGGCCCCTTCTCCGCCCGGCTCCTCACCAACGCCGAACTCCCCGCCTGGCTCAAAGAACCCGAAGAAGTCAAAGCTGCCGCCCGCGCCGCCGCAAAACTTTGTGCCGATCACGGCATCGATATCGCCCAACTCGCTCTTCAATACTCCTGCGCCAACCCTGCTATCACCTCCACCGTCGCCGGTTCCGCCAATCCAAAAAACATCGCGAAATGGGCCCAATGGCTTGCAGAGCCCATCGATGAAAACCTCCTCGATGCCGTCCTTCAGATCTTCGCCCCTGTCAAGAACATCGGCCACCGCGAAGGTCTTCCCGAGAACAACGAACCGTGAAGGCGGATTCCACACCATTTCAAAAAATAACTCTTCTTTCACTGCTCACTGATCATTTCCCACTCACCACTTTGCTATGAACGCCATCGAATTCACCGAACCGAAACTCATTACCGTCATCGACCGCCCCGACGAACTGAACCCCGCTCCCGGCGAGGCCGTTGTGCGCACCCATCGCATGGGCATTTGCGGCACCGATCTATCATGCTACCTCGGAAAATTTCCTTTCTTCGCCTACCCTCGCACCCCCGGCCATGAACTCGGGCTCGAAGTCGTAGCCGTCGGCGAAGGCGTCACCAACGTCAAGCCCGGCGACAAATGCTCGCTCGAACCTTATTTTAACGATCCCACATCCCCCACCTCGCAGAAAGGTAACTCGAACTGCTGCCCTAGCGTGCAAGTAATCGGCGTCCACAACAATGGCGGCCTGCGCAAGGGAACCTTCATCGTCCCCGCCCGCAAGCTCCACCCTGGCAACGACCTCACCTACGATCAACTCGCCCTCGTCGAGACCCTCGCCATCGGCTACCATGCCGTGCAACGCGGCAACCCGAAGCCCGGCGAAACAGTGCTGGTCATCGGTGCCGGTCCCATCGGCCTCGCCTGCCTCGAATTCCTCAAACTCATGGTAGGAATCAATGTCATCGTCATGGATATGGTCCAAGGCCGCCTCGATTTCTGCGCCAAAAACCTCGGTATCACCAACGGTATCCTCGCCAAAGCCGACGGCTCCCACCTCGCCAACCTCGAAAAACTCACCCACGGAAATCTCGCTGACGTCATCATCGATGCGACCGGCTCGCCGCGCTCCATGTCCACCTGCTTCGAGTTCGCCGCCTTCACAGGGCGCGTCGTTTACGTCGGCATCACCACCTCCGATCTCACCTTTCCCCACGCCCCCATCTTCCATCGTCGCGAAATCACTCTCCTCGCCTCACGCAACGCACTCCCTTCCGATTTCCCAGAAATCATCAACCTAATACGCCAAGGAAAAATCAACACCGACCTCTGGATCACCCACCGCATCTCCTTCGACGAAGTCCCAGAAAAATTCGCCCAATTCACCGACCCCAACCTCGGCGCCATCAAAGCCATCATCGAAGTACAATAATACACTGATCACTGCTCACGATCCACTCAGCACTAAATTCACCATGAAATCCATCTCACTCTACACCTTCGGCGTCGGCGACCGCTTCGCCCACCAAGCAGAATCCCAACTGACCGCATTCATCGAGGCCGCCAAGCTCGGTGCCGACATCGTCCCCGTCTGGAACAAATCCAACCGCGAGCACACCATCATTGGTTCCGAACCCAGCGGCACCCGCGAGGCTGCTGACAGTGCCGTCGCCGCACTCGGATGGAAAAACGACTACCTCCTCGATGCCGACCATATCAACCTCAACACCGTCGATCGTTTCCTCGAGCCCTGCGATTTCTTTACGCTCGACGTCGCCGACGACATCGGTCAACCCGCCAGCGAAGAGGACGTCACCGCATTCCTCGACCGCCACCCCGAAATCATCGGCACCATCACTATCGAAGGAATCGATGAGCCCTTCGAAATTTCGCGCGACGAAGCCACCCGTATCGCTCACAAATTCCTGCTCGCCACCCAAAAAGCCGGCGCGATTTATCAATACATCATCATGCACAAGAGCGATGACTTCATCACCGAAGTCTCTATGGATGAAACCGATAGCCCGCAAACCCCTGCCGAACTTCTCATCATCCTCGCCGCTCTCAGCGATGCCAAAGTGCCAGTGCAAACCATCGCACCGAAATTCACCGGACGCTTCAACAAGGGCGTTGATTACGTTGGCGACGTAGCAAAATTTGAAAAAGAATTCAACGACGACCTCGCCGTCATCGCTCACGCCATCAAGGCCTACGCCTTGCCCGAGACTCTGAAACTCAGCGTCCACTCCGGTTCTGATAAATTCTCCATCTACCCCGCCATCCGCCGTGCCATCCAGCGCACCGGTGCTGGCCTCCACATCAAAACTGCGGGCACCAATTGGCTCGAAGAACTCATCGGCCTCGCCGAAGCCGGTGGCGAAGCCCTCGACCTCGCCAAGGAAATCTACGCCAAGGCCCTCGACTACAAAGACGCCCTCTGCCAACCCTACGCCACCGTCATTGACATCAACGACAGCCTGCTCCCCACCGCCGAGACCGTGCTTTCATGGACTAGCGAGCAATACGTCAACGCCCTGCGCCACATCCCCACCTGCCCCGACTACAATCCGCATTTCCGCCAACTTCTCCACGTCGGCTTCAAAATCGCCGCCCAACTCGGTACCCGCTACACCGACGCCCTAAAAACGCACCGCGAGATCATTGCCAAAAACGTGACCATCAACTTGCTGGACCGACACATCAAACCACTCTTCCTCGCTTCACACTAAAGAAGAAACAAACCATGTCTTCACCCACTCTTCTCATCCTCGCCGCAGGCATGGGTTCTCGCTACGGCGGACTCAAACAAATGGACCCCATGGGCCCTAATGGCGAAACGGTACTCGACTACTCCGTCTTTGACGCCATTCGCGCCGGATTCAAACGCGTCGTCTTTATCATCCGCAAAGATTTTGCAGAAGCCTTCGAGTCTGGCATCGGTGCCCGCTTCGCGGACCGCATCGAAGTCGCCTACGCTTACCAATCCCTCGACGATCTGCCCGATGGATTTTCCGTGCCAGAAGGCCGCACCAAACCATGGGGCACGAGCCACGCCATCCGCGCCGCGCGAAACCTCGTCCAAGGCCCCTTCGCTGTCATCAATGCCGATGACTTTTACGGACGCGATTCCTACGTGCAAGCCGCTGCATTCCTCAATCGCCCCGTCACCGATGACTCAAAACAACACTACGCCATGGTCGGCTTCCAACTCGAAAAAACCCTATCCGACCATGGAGACGTCAATCGCGGTATTTGCAAGACCGATGAAAACGGCTTCCTTATTTCCGTTGAAGAAGTCGTCAAAATTCAACGCGAAGCCGACGGCATCGTTTATGGCGACTACCTCTCCGGCGAGCGCAACGAAGTAACCGCAGGCTCCATGGTTTCGATGAACTTCTGGGCCTTCAGCGCCACTTTCCTTCATCACATCGAAGTCCACTTTCACCAGTTCCTCACCGATCACGGTCAAAAAGAAAAATCCGAATGCTACATCCCGACGATCGTCGATGAATGCATCCGCAAAAACACCGCAGATTGCGCCGTTCTCCCCACTTCAAGCTCATGGTTCGGCGTCACCTACCCTGATGACAAACCACACGTCGTCGCCAATATCCGCGCACTCATCGACGCCGGCGAATATCCTGCCAACTTGGCATAAAAACCATACTCCCCGCACGCATGCACGACATCCGAGAAATCTCTCGTCTCTTCGACATGCGCGCGGGCTTTCTCCACGCTCATCCCTACGGCTCAGGCCACATCAACGACACCTACTGCGCCTCCTACGATGCTGCTGGGCTCCGCCTTCGCTTCATCCACCAGCGCATCAACCACAACGTCTTCCATCGACCCGATCTGTTGATGGAAAACATCGAGCGCGTCACGCACCATAGCCTGCATCAACTCAAGGAACAGCAACATCCTGAAGCCTACCGCCGCACCCTCACCTGCGTGCCTTGTCTCGACGGCAAACCCTTCGCTCGCGATGACGATGGCAATCACTGGCGCACCTACCCCTTCATCGAACGCACCCGCAGCTTGGATGTCGTCGAGACCGCGCAACAAGCCACACAAGCAGCCCGAGCTTTTGGCGCATTCCAAAACCTCACCGCCACTCTCCCAGGCCCTAGGCTCCATGAAACCATCCCCCATTTCCACCACACGGCGCAACGCCTTGCCGCGCTCCAACAAGCCGTCCTCGACGACCCACTCCATCGCGCCTCAGCAGTCATGGCAGAAATCGATTTCGCCCTCGAACGTAGTGCCGATTGCCACCGCATCATCGACCTGATCGCCAAGGGCGAAATCCCCGAACGCATCACCCACAACGACACAAAACTCAACAATGTTTTGCTCGACGATGTCACCGAAGAAGGCGTGTGCGTCATCGATCTCGATACCACCATGCCCGGTTCATCACTCTACGACTTTGGCGACATGGTGCGTAATTCTGTCGCCTTGCTTTCAGAAAACGCCACCGACCTCACTTCCATCGGCGTCCGCATCGACCTCTACCAAGCCCTCGTCAACGGATACCTCAGCACCGCCCATTTCCTTAACCCGCAAGAAAAAAACCACCTCGCCTTCTCCGGGAAACTTCTTACCCTCGAATGCGGCATCCGATTCCTTACCGACTACCTACTCGGTGACTGCTACTTCAAAATCAAGACTCCCACCCAAAATATCGACCGCTGCCGGAACCAATTCGCTCTAGTCCGCGCCCTAGAATCCCGAATGCCGGAACTCGAAGACCTCACCGCCTGCATGGCGCAAAAATACGATCCTGACTTTCCTTAGACTCTTCGATCATGCAAGGAGTCACAAGCTTTTGGCTTTCCGATCTTAGAAAGATCTGAGACCGGGCAAAAATGGATCGGATTATCTTTCGACAAAGCTCTGTTTCAACTCGATCGCGCAGAGTCAGCGACTTCTGCTGTATCGCCTGGAGCTTGGGTCTTGGTGAAATGGATTTGCCCCACCATTCGCTCGCCAACACTGGTAACGCGAGCGTGGTAACCTAGTATTTCCAAGGTTTCGCCACACTCGGGGAAACGGCCCAGCACCTGAGTAATGTAGCCGCCGACAGTCGTGACTTCGCCGCTTTCGATGTAGAGGTCTTCTTCGTAGTGTGCCAGATCGAGCAGAGTCGTGGTGCCTTCTACGACGAACTCGTGCGCATTGATACGGACAAATTCGGGTTTTTCGTTATCGAACTCATCTTGGATATCGCCGACAAGTTCTTCGATCACATTGTCGAGGAAGACAATTCCGCCAATATGGCCAAACTCGTCGGCTACAAGGGCAAAATGGGCTTTTTCTTTGAGGAAAAACTTCAACAGCACGTCGAGAGGCATGGTCTCTGGCACGACTTTGATGTCGCGCTTGATGCGCATGAGATCTGGTGCCGGATCTTTGATCAATTTGAGAATGTCTTTGATATGGATCAAACCGATGGTGTTTTCCAAGTGACCACGCACCAAGGGGAAGCGAGTGTGCTTGGATTGCATGGCAATTTCTAAGTTTTTCTCGAAGGATTCTTCGGCATCGAGAAAGGTCACATCGCCGCGATGGGTCATGACGTCGCGCACCCAGACTTCGTTAAGCTCTAGGGCGTTTTCCATGATTTCGCGTTCTGTCTCGGTGACTTTCTGATTGCGTTCGCTTTCGGCTACCAAATAGGCCAGTTCTTCTGCGGTATGAGCTTGAGCATGCTCGGACACAGGCTGGATACGGAAAATGTAAATGAGGATCCAATTTGCTGTGGAATTCATCAGCCGTATCGGCAGCGAGCAAATTCCAGCAAAGGTAATGAGCAATCGGGATAAGTTGAGAGAAGTTTCGAGAGATCGACGAATGGCGATGGATTTCGGCACGAGCTCACCAACCACTACGTGAAGTGCGGTGAAGGACAGCATGGCAATCGAAAATGAAATCGCCGAAATCCAATTGGCATTTGTCCATGGGATCGTGGCGTCCTTTAGAGCAGGGAAAACCTGACCGAGGAAAGGCCTTGCAACGCTATCAACAAGTGGTTCACCGAGGAAGCCGAGGATCAGCGAGAAGATGGTGATGCCGAATTGACATGCCGAGAGAAAGGAATCGAGGTGAGCAACGACGTATTTTGCCGATTCGGCACTGCGGGGTCGCAATTTTGCGGCTTCTTCGAGTTGGCTCGGGCGAACGCGGGCAACGGCAAACTCGGCGGCGACGAAAAAGGCGTTTCCTAACAAAGCAAGAACGATGCCGAGAATGAACAGTATAATTTCCCAGCCACCAGGGTATTGCCAAGGATTCACTGATGATGTCGAAGCGAGTAGATTCATCATGATCGTCATCAGAGTTTTTCGTAAACGCCTGTGTCACGACGTTCCATCACAGTGAATCCCGCTTTCTTCGCATCAACGACAGAGAGCGGCTTGGTGATGGTGGGAGTATTGATCCGAGAAATCAATTTTTTCACCGGATTTTTGCAAAGAGGACAAACCAAAAGAGGTGGTCGGTCAATGGGGCGGCGAAGGTCAAATCCTTTCGAACATACCCGGCATGATTTTCCAGCTTCGTTGGGGGACTCGGAGATGTATTCGTAAATTGGCATAAAAGAACGCGGGGTTGGGGAAATTTCCCATACTCCGCGTTGAAGGTAGCAGGTTATGTGCCGTGTTGGCAAGTACTTTGCCAAACAATCATGGTAGCACGGCAGAAACCTGCACCAAGCAAGTCTTACCAGCTTGATTTAGTCACCCCTGGAATCAGTCCAGCAGAAGCCATTTCACGGAAGCTGATCCGGGAAAGACGGAAGCGACGAAGGAAAGCGCGACGACGACCGCTGAATTCGCAGCGATTTACGACTCGAGTTGGGCTAGCATCACGTGGGAGCATGCTGAGGCCAATGTAGTCTTTTTCATCTTTCAGTTTCAAGCGCAGGGTGGCATACTTTGCCACTGTTGCTTGTTTGCGTTTGTTGCGTGCGATCCAACTCTTTTTTGCCATAATTTCGGGACGCGAAACTTAGATACTACGGAAGGTATGGCAAGCATAAAGTTACCTTTTTTTGAATTATTTTTTCTTGCTGGGGCATTCTCGCTCAAAAGGACCCGCCAAGCGCGAGGTGGAGGTCGATGCGAGCTTGAAATCTTTCGTTGCGTAGTCGAATCAAACTAGAGCGCGCATTGTTGGCACGGCGTTGGGATTCGAGCACGCTGAGGATGTCAGCACCTTCGATGCCTTCCGAGTAGTCGCGTTCGGATTGTCGCTCCGCAAGGGCAGCTTGTTCGACTTCTTTGCGTAGGAAGGTTTCTTGTGCGGCGAGAGAATGTTCCGTGGCAAGTGAGGTTTCGACTTCACGAAACGCCTCGAGTGCGAGTTGGGAAAAATCGTGCACTGCGGCACGGTTGCGCTCTACGGCTGCACGAGCTTCTGCGGGGTTCGCTCCGCCAGTAAAAAGGTTTTGCGTGAGATTCGCGGTGACTTGGGACAGTAGAGAATCGAAGTCGAGCAAATTGGCGAGGCTGGTGGAAGATTGACCGCTGCTGGCAGTGAGAGAAAGCGCGGGCAGTAAGTTTTTGCGAGCCGCATCAGCACGTCGGGCAGATGCATAGAGACGCGCACGGGCAGCGGCAAGATCGGGACGTCGCTCAATGGCATTGGCGGGAATGCTAACGGCAACACGTTGCTTGATAGGAGGCAAGTCCCCTGCCCCAAGCAAAACTGCTGACGGGTATCGACCAAGGAGAACCTCTAAGCTGCGGGCGGCGTTGTCGCGCTCAAGTTCGCGGTCACGTGAGGAACGTTGTGCAGCCGAGACATTCGATCTGCCGAGCTGAACATCGAGAGCGCGGACATTTGGCACGCCGGCTTTGTAGTTGCGCTCAATGATACGAAGATTTTTCTCGAAGGATGCTTGGGTTTCTTGTGCAAGCTGCAGTTGTTGTGCTGCGCTGATGAGATTGGCGTAGCTTTTTGCGGTGAGAGCAGCGAGGGACAAACGCGCAGCACGGAACTGAGAAACAGCAGCATCGAAGTCAGCAACAGAAGCGTTTTCAAGATCGCGCAGACGGCCCCAGAGGTCGATTTCCCATGAAGCAGATAGATTTAGTCCGTAGCGATCAGGATTGGTGTCTGAAGTGAAAGATTGGGAGCCTGAAGTGCCGGCGTTGATGCGAGGCAATCGTGCGGCACGAGCAAGCATGGGGTTTTCTCTGGCAGCGCGCAGGCGGGCCGCAGCAGCCTGCATGTCTTGGTTATGAGCTAAGGCTTCGCGGACGAGAGAACTCAGCTTCGGGTCATGACACTCTTCAAGCCAATGGGTCGCAATGTGGCTGGATTCCGCCGATGTTGCCGCTTTCCAAACTTCAGGAGTGTGGATTTTCATTTGATCCTGCGGCGATGGCAAAGGAATGATCTCGCAGGAAGAAATGGCGAAAAACATGGCAACGCCAAACGCATGATGGGAACGAAACATGGTCACTGCGGAAAAGATAGCGGCAAATGGATTGTAAGCAAGAGCAGATGAGAGCGGTGAGTGGTTGTACCAATTCTTCGTTTCAGGCAATTTGGTTAAACGTTAGGATCAAGAATCACAACTGATTTAAACCGAAATTCCGCAGTTGCGGTCACCAATCAGAGGTATCCCTCAACAACCGGAGCGCAGCGGAGATGGCGAAACTGGTTCGTTCACATTGATTTTCGCAAATTTCACAGGCATTTGAATGATTTTTTTGTAGGAATTACAATGAATACGGTGCAGGAAGTTTGAATAAAAAATTCACTGCCCTTTCACCTATTGAGTGAAATGACCGACTTCAAAATCTCCTCTTCAATTCAGTTGAATCAGCCTAATCAGTGGTTAGAACTACGGATTTTAGGTATATCATGCCTTTGGCTTTCTGGGCTTAGCGGTCTTTCGGACGCAGAAGCACGAAACATTCTTTGCTTTTGTGACGGGAATATTTGCTATCGGTCTCGATTTGCAATCTGCCAAAAACAGCAGCTGTGATTTGTTCTTGTGGCGGCGTAACGGTGATTTCGTAGATTTTTCCTTCTTCTACGGTTCGTTTTTCACATGTAAATGCGTTGTTAAGAGATTTGACCGATAGAAGCTGAATCGGAGTATCATGCTTCATCGTGACGCGTACGGTCTTTGCAGCACGAGGCTCGGTAAACGACCACTGCAAGCTGCGTGGTTCGATAGTGACGAACTCGGGAATATTGGCCTTGACCGTGATGTATTGTGGTTTACTTGATCCAGCCAGATGAACCTCTGCGGTTTTTGAAACGATCGAATGAAGGTTTTTGATATCGAGCGTTGCACGTAACACCCCCTTTCCACCAGCGGCGATTTTTTGAGAAGTCGCTTTCACTTCCATGCAAGAGCAGTAGGATTGTATGGAGCTGATGGTCTGTTCGTTTGCGGTGTTGTTGACGAAGGGAAACTCGACTACCAGCGAATCTTCATCAGGCTTCGCCGTGATCTCCATTTCCGCCTTATCGAAGGTCAGTTGTGCACAGGCTGTCGTAACAAGCAGAAGTATGCTCAGCAAATAGCTCATTGTTGTGGAGCTTTGATGGGTGTTTGGTAGGGTTCTAGTTGGATCGCGAGGATGATATTGCCTTCTTTCCATTGGGGGCCAACGATGAAGAGAGGTGCATCAGCGGAAAGAGCTACGCCAACTTTGAGGGATTTGCGGCGACTTAGCCACACTTCCAAGTCCAGGCGTGTGAGTTCTTTGGAAGGTCGGGCCTGAGGCTCGAAACGCACCATAATATCACCGGAAGTTGCGATCGGTTGCGACCAGTTTTCTACACTGCGAAATAGAGATTTCGTATCAACTCCGACGATCGCATAATGCGCGAAGCGAAGCTTAGGATCTTTGATCAAACGCTCGCGAAAGTCTGCTGGCAGTGGCGTGGTTTTTCCCACGCTACTTTTGATCGGTGAATTGCTGGCGTAAATGACCTGAACAGTGACAGAACCAATGACATCACGAGCGCGTTCGCCAGAGGCCTGCATCATCGTGGTGAAACAGCAGCAAAGAAGAAGCGGGATGCGAAAAATGTCCCTCATGGTGCCAAGGTGTTAGCGGCTTGATCCGATTCTTGATCGTTCGGTGCGGGATGGGAAGCCGTTTCCTTGTCCATCAAGTTCTCTGGCAAAGGCTTGATACCATTGAGCACGATGACCGTAGCTTCAGCAGGACTGGCAACGAAATATTCCGCTTTCACGCCCTCTTCAGGCGTGTAGGTGATGAGAGGCGGTGGCGTTTGATAGGTTAATCTACCGATCGTGAAGCATGCAGCGGCGCAAGCGGCTAGCCCCAACGTGGGAAGAAGCCATTTTCTCCATGATCGTTGTTGCTGAACCACAGGCAAGGGCTCTACGGGAGTCGCAACAGACGTTTCTTCGATGGAACGCATGACGCGATGTTGAAAAAAGTCACCGTAAGGTATCTCTTGGGTGGCTGGCAAAGCGCTAGCGAGTTGAGATTTCCATGCACGCAGTTCATCGCGCTGCGCAAGATGGGATGGCATGTGGGCGATGACCCAATTCTCTACTGCGGCAGCAGAGCTAGCATCGAGTTCATCATCCAGCCAAAGCAGGATTTGCGTATCATCGGGCTTGGTATTCATCTTTCAGGAGTGTTTGTAGTTTTTGTCTGGCGTAAAACAAGCGGCTCATGACGGTACCGATTTCACAGCCAATGACATCGGCAATTTCTTTGTAGGATAGTCCTTGAACATCTTTGAGAAGAACAATTTGGCGCTGGTCAGGCGAAACTTTTGCTAAAGCAGCCTCGATTTTTGCTTGGAGCTCGCTGCGCTCCATTTGGATGTCGGGGCTTGCGTCGATTCGTGGAATGGCTATCGCGCACGGATCGATGCTTTCGGTTTGCAGCAGCTCGTCGTTGAGTTCGCCCGCCTGTTCCTTTTTGCGGCGTCGGTTCCAATCGTAAACAACGTTGTGGGCGATGCGAAAAAGCCACGTGCTAAATTTCGCCTTAGACTCGAAGGAGGCAAGTGCATTCCATGCTTTAATGAACACGTCTTGGGAAAGATCCCAAGCGTCAGCTTCATTGTGTGTCATGTTGCGAATCATAGCGAAGATACGGTTGCGATGGCGTAGCACCAATTGATCGTAAGCGCGGGTATCACCTTTTTGAGCCGAAGCAATTAAGGCAAAATCGTCTGGCTCCGCATCATCCACAGATGGAGGTAATCCGTTTCCGAACCTTGCGTTGCCGTCAGCCTGAGGCGCTTGCACAACTTGAGACGGACGTCTGAGCCAAATATTCATTCGATTTACAAAAAAATGCCGTTTTTTCTTCGGCACAACCAAGATAGAGGATCGACAGCGGTGTGGCAATGCTTGAATGTTGTTCTACCAACAATAGATTTTTAAGAACAACGCATGGGAAAATCGAAGAGTTGCAGTATCATCTGCGTCTCGGATTTTACGCAACGCACATCGTTATTTGCCAATCCATTCGCCATATTGGCGGAATTTTTTGTAGCGTTGTTGGAGCAAGTCTTCTTTGCTGAGTTCCGCTAAAGTCTGGATTTGACTTGCTACCGCAGCGCGTAAGGCAAGTGCAGCGGCAGCGTGATCATGATGCGCCCCACCCGTTGGCTCGGGGATGATTCCATCGATGAGATTAAGTTTTTTGAGATCAGGCGCTGCAATTTTCATCGCTTCTGCTGCCTCTGGAGCATGCTTACGATGTTTCCATAGAATCGCTGCGCAGCCTTCTGGTGAAATCACCGAGTAATAAGCATTTTCCATCATTAACACTCGATCCGCGACGCCGATGCCAAGGGCACCGCCGGATCCACCTTCACCAAGAACAACTGCGACGATCGGCATGGTAAGAACCATCATTTCTCGCAGGTTGTAGCCGATGGCTTCGGCAATGTTGCGTTCTTCCGCGCCGATACCAGGAAAGGCGCCTGGGGTATCGATCAAGCATACGATGGGCACACGAAATTTCTCGGCCATGCGCATCAGGCGAATCGCCTTGCGGTAACCTTCGGGATGGGCCGAACCAAAGTTACGGAGTAGATTCTCTTTGGTATCGCGACCTTTTTGGTGGCCAATGACCATGATTTTTTGATCACCAAGCATCGCGAAACCGCCGGGCATGGATTTATCGTCGCCGATGTGCCGATCACCGTGAAGTTCGCAAAAATCAGTAAAGGCAAGGGATACGTAGTCGAGCATATACGGGCGCTGGACGTGGCGGGCGATTTGCACGCGTTGCCATGGGCTAAGGTTTTGATAAATAGAAGAGCGGGTTTCGGCGAGTTTTTGCTCCATTTCAGAGATTTGCTGGGAAAGATCGATATTTTGAGACGCGGATTTGGTGCGAAGTTTATCGATTTCGCGTTCCATTTCAGCGATAGGTTTTTCGAATTCGAGTAGCTGTGTCATAGTGCGTGGCAAGAGTGTGGTAAAATTACGGACGAATTTCCACATCATTTCCGACGCGGAGAATTAAAGCAAGTTCTTCAGCATCTGCTGAGTCAATGTGGAAGCCGCGAGCAGGAGAATCATTTTGAGGGTCGTGAGCAAGGATGAAAAAGCCTTTGCCCAGAGAAATCGTTTTTTGAGATCCGCGATATTCCTTCATCGTCGGCGTGATTTTACGGGTTCCTATGATGCCACCCTTGCTTTCAATCTTCGTTGTAAAGGTGGCACTAGGTGGGGAAACAGCGCGATGAATGGGATATTCTTTGAGGAAAATATTCTTATTGGTGATGGTAATGGCCTTACGAGTTGGCTCGATGGTGAGTCGCAGATTCAACGGCATTAGGCTGATTTCATCGCCAGGTTGGAGGGCACGCAATTCAAGAAAGCCATTAAAATGCATAATACAATCGAGCGATGTTTGATGCTTAGCACAGATGCCGAGATAGGAATCACCACGAGCGACTTTGTAAGCAGTGACGTTGGGATTGTTGCGAAGGGCAAGATAATCGTCCATGTTCATTTCGCCAAGAATATGGCGGGCTGCGGCAGAGGAATTGCAGACGGGATAGTAATTGATCAGAAATAGCAATTTTTCTCGGGCTATAGCGGTTTTGCCACTGGCGAGCAACTCTGA
Source organism: Verrucomicrobiaceae bacterium (assembly GCA_027487435.1). GTDB lineage: Bacteria > Verrucomicrobiota > Verrucomicrobiia > Verrucomicrobiales > Akkermansiaceae > UBA956. Next base: position 94,811 of record JAIYDP010000246.1, read on the forward strand.
AGCTACCTGAAATGCGCGGTCTCCAGGCTCAATGTCATTCATTTCACCTGCTTCGAGCATTTTCAAGTGCTCGTCATTGCTGGTCATCGGCTCAGCGATCAGCGGCGCAGGCTCGGGCATGTAGCGAGAAAAAAACGTAGCCAGTGAGGTTGGAACTTCTTTCCCAAGCACATACAACGTGAAAAAGTACGACAAGGCAACGATGCCAATGACCAAAAGCGCGCTAAGGATTTTTGCAGCGGTCCAGATTCGCATGGCAGTTTGGTGCGTATGAGCGAGGATAGAATGATCAACGAGGTTTTTAGAGCAACTTGCGACGCTTGAGATCAAATGTATTGATCTCGTGGGACTGGGTGATCATTTCGAGGGCAAATTTGACGAGCGAAATCTCCCAATTGTCATCGACACCAGCAATGATGGCTAACATTGGATCACCACTGCGGCGAACATCTTGAAGGAGTGACTCGCAAACGGCATCGAATGGCTCATGAACAATTTCTTCGGTGACATTGGAACGACGGAAACGAAATCCATATTGGAGAAACGCCAAATCTACCCCATTTTGGCGCATCGTTTCGAGCATCTGCATGAATTTGTCGTGGGACTCTTCATTGAATCCCTCAAATTCCATGTCACGACTAGGTTTGATCAGCAAAGGTTTCGATGCTTCGACTTCACCAGAGCGAATGCGAACTTTTCCGACAGAGTCCATGAGTTCGGAGACAAGCTTATAGGTAAAGCGTGTTTCGCCAAAGGTGGCTATGCGACGATCAGGCTCGCGCAAGACCCGTGTGGTCTCCATGGCGTAGTGAAAGTTGTCAGCAGAGAGATTCATTTCAGGAGAACGATGCACCAGAGTCGATGGTTTGGCAAATACGAAGGGAAAATTGGAAAAAATAAAAACGGGCGGTTTTCATGAGGAAAACCGCCCGGGATCGTGGGCTACGATACGATAATCAAGCGTCTCAAGCTACGCTCTCGATGTAACGAACAACGTCGCCGACGGATTGGAGTTTCTCAGCTTCCTCATCGGGAACTTCGATGCCGAACTCTTCTTCGAATGCCATGACGAGTTCCACGGTATCGAGTGAATCGGCTCCGAGGTCTTCGATGAATTTCGCATCGGTAGTCACTTGATCGGCGTTCACGCCAAGTTGCTCAACGATGATATCTTTGACTCGTTCTTCGGTGGATTTATCGGACATGTGTTTGTAATGTGGTTATGGAAATGTTGCGGCACTGATTTACTGCCTCAGTGAGATCTTGGCAATAGCGAATTTTGCTTTTTTCATTCTCATGGTTAAGCCGACTTTCAAGGCAATGGCTTTCGATGACTTAAAAATTCGCCGAGCATTTCTTTGATCTTTGGCTCCATGGCTTTTGCCCAGACACGGTATCCTGCTTCATTGGGGTGTAAACCATCGGGCATGAGTTCTTTTTTGGTGGATCCGTCTTCATTGAGGAAGACATTGCCAATATCGAGCCAAAACACGGTTTGGGAATCAACGTAGCTTCTGATGATTTTGTTGATCTCCTCGTTGAACATTCGTCGTGGGTCTTGGGCATTTTTTCCGCGAGGAAATATCGGCATGAGCAAGATTTGAGATTTGGGAAGTTGTTGATGAATTTCCTTCAACAAAGCAAGGATGCCATAGGCCGTGTCATAACCACGCAATTCCGGTATGCCGACATTGTTGGTGCCTATCATTAGGAGAACGACTTTGGGATTGTTTTCCTTCATGCCAGCAAGGCCACCATTCTGGAAATGCCAAAGCATGTGTTTTGTCTCGTCGCCGCTCGATCCGATATTCACGGCATTGCGTTTTTCATAAAACTCTTTCCAGACGGAGTTGCCTTCGCGAGCCCATCCGAACACGATGGAATCTCCTACCATAAGAAGATCGACCTTTTTTTCTGCTACCCATTGCGAGCGATTTTGATGATGTTTCATCCACAAGGGCCAGCCTTGTTCAACGCCAGCTTCTGGTCGCGATGTGGCCATGGTTGCTGGAATCGTCTTTGCATAAGCTGGACTTTTCCATGGTAATGTTTTTGCAATCGGCGTTGATTGAGCCTCAGCAGTGGGTTGGAAAAGAAAAGAAACGGTAGCCAAACATAAGCTAGAAATAATCCTGTGATTCATTTTGTTAAGACCAAATTCGGTATTCGATGAAATGCATGATAGCAAGAAAAATGGTAGGCTTATCGAAAAGGACAAATGACCCTACCCATCAAAATACAGTAGCAGTCCCTGTGCCCTTCACTCTCGATTCTTCGTTCCAAGTAGCTCGCGCAGCTTGTCTCGAAATGCTTCAGCGTCATCTAAGGTTTTTGTACGCATGCTCATGCCACCGTCTGTGCCGATCTGCCTGCTGATGCAAGCTTCTACATCCACAAGTGCTTTATCGTATTCTTTGAGGGCATAATACACGCGAGCTCTGCTCATCAAATGTGGCAAATTCACTGGCTTGGGTTTGATGATCTTCTTTTTGGGATTCGTTGTATCAGGCAGTTCGGTAGGGGCATAGAGTAGCGCGATACGCTTTGCTTCTTCGATGTCATTGCGCCCTAAAGCATCCGTGACAGATTTTTCGTCATGCCATTCGATGATGTTTTGCAGCACTGGGATGACATGCCGACCTTGCGCGGCAAGTCCAGACAACATGGCCGCTATAGTTCCATCAGGCCGCAAAAGCACTGCATTGCAGCTTTTGTTTTCGGATATCACGCCAAGTTGTTGGACGAATGGATTTTTAAGTCCTCCCGGCACCAGCAATACGGGGAAGCCGAGGTTTTGTTCGTTCGCGAAGGCTCCAACTTTCGTAGCATCATCATCAAGAAATGCCGTGAAGCCTTGCACATCTTGGGAGGCACGATTTTCAATGAATGCTTTTAAGCCTTTCATTTCACCTAAAAGTGTTTTCATTCTTTGAACGGATCCTTCTTCCTGCTGCGCAGAATTGATCACAAGCACCGTCCACTTTCCTGCATGGTCATTCGGGAGTGTGACTTTTTTTCCATCGAGCGATTGAAACTCCGCGGTAAAACGCCTCTTACAGTCTTCCGGTTCTCCCGATGACATAAAATAATCCTCGCGCCGACCATAAGTCCAACCTTGAACAAAGGGAACTTGGTAGAGCCAATAGCGACTGTAGCGACAGAGCATGAACGACACGGGCAACCACGTCATGGGTTGCTCAGAGAATTGCGCGAGAATGGTTTTACGCAACTCCTCGTGAAGTGCGCGATCTCCGATCTCCAATGCCAGCATCGCGGCTGCGGCCATGGCTGGACCCGAGGCTTTTTCACCGCCAACAGTGGTGAGAAAATCTGCGATCACTGTTTTTGGATTTGCATCTCTGGAACGCAAATCATCACGAACAAGGCAATATCTCGCTAAAAGATCCACCCCAGAAGGTGGCTTGGATGCAAGAACGAGCTTCGCTTCGGCAGCGGCACGATCATAATCATCGGACTGAGAAGTAAGTTTCCACAAACCTAACAAAGCGACAATGCGACGATTGCGCACCATCCATAGATCGGGAGCTTGCGGATGCTCCGCGATCACCTTGGCGCAGAGCTCGGCTGTTTTTTCAAAATGGGCTTTCTGCTCAATTTTTGAGATACTAAAACGCAATGGCGGCGAAACAAAACTATCTTGAATGGCGAGCAACTTTGCTTCGGGAACACTCGAAGCATCGCGCGTGAGAAGTGCTGGCGTAGCTGACGCTACGGCCTTCATCTCAGGTGGCCTCGTTGGATCCAGCGGGCCCTCAGGATCAAGCACGAGAAACTCCCCGCTGAGCAGCGAATTCATTCGGTTGGCGCTAACGGGATTTGTCCATTCGCGTGTGATTTCGACGGTAAACAAACGCGTGTAGTCTGGATCACTGGCGGACTGATCTGATTTCGGGTTATTGTTTCTGGTCGAACCTGCCATGACAAGTGCAGCTTGGCCGCTAGCACTGAGTGAAATCAGAGCTGGAGTTTTTGCCGCAAATGCAAGATAATGAGGATCTTTTCGCCCTGCCGGTAGCTGGATGGCTGGCCAATCAATACCCAACCCACGGAGAATGCTTTCCCCTGCATCGGGCAATTGATCGACATTGAAACTTACGACTTGGATCCGTCCGAAACTTTCTGCTTGGTGTTCTTTCTGCGATGCCGCAATCGCCTTGAGATGCTTCAGACTCAGTTCATCGTTCGACCAAAAAAACAGCACCGTGGTTTTTGCCAAGCCATCCATGGGGAAGCGCATTTTCTTGCCATTCGATGTTTCAAATGCACCACAGAAAGGCGCACCGATCACTTGACCTCCCAACTTGTCACGCTGGAAATCAATCATATCGACATCTCCGGCGTATCGCTCTGAAATCACTTGCTGCAATTCATTGACGAGCCGAGTGTCCCCCATTTCGAGCGCCATCACGATCGCGACTTTCACCGCCTTCGTTTCGACTGTCGTGCCGCGATACTTTTCCACGAGTGGCATCAGTGCGCTTGCGCGCGCTCGAACATCAGCGCCCTTACGAACCATCTCGCTTTGGGAGAGCAAAAGATCTGCATCAAAACGTAATGAAGCATATTCATCAGGCGCGGTTGCAAGTTGCTTGGCGGTTTCAAGAAATGCGGCGCGATTTTCGGCGGAGCCATCCGCTGCGACCAATTCCTTCTGCGCATGTAATAACATTCCTAGCACCACAAATCGATTCGGTGCTGTAGCATGATCCTTGAGTAACTCCCCCGCATCTTTGATCATGCGCTTCACCGCCAGTCGCTTGCGAGCGGGCGAAGATTCGTCCTTGCTGCTAGATGAAGCAGCCTCAAGCTTGATGATTTTCTCGGCAGGAATGGGTGCGGCTTGGGCGTAAGTGCTTGGCACGTACGCACAACTCAGCACGGCGATCAATGGCGCGATGCGAAAATGAATAAGGTACTTCATAGGCGTGGAGAAGATGGTCAACGATTCTTACTTCACTGGCTTGAGTGAAAAACTTTTGAAGGTTACACCACGATTGGGGGCACGAGCAGTCATGCTGATCGTGTTTCGTCCTTCTTCGAGTTTGACTTTCAAAGGAGGCATCTGCCCCCATAGTCCCTTAGTGTAAGGAATTCCATGAGTAACTGGCTCTTCACGATTGATACGGAAAATCAATTCTTGCTTGAATGAAACGGTAGCGAGCTGTGCGGTGAGCTCGAATTCTCCTGCGGCTGGCACTTCGACCCGATACTTGACCAACTCTGGTCGGCTGCCAAGGCGACTGTAGTGAAGTTGAAAATCTTTCTCGTCCCATGATTTCATAAACAGAATCCGATCCGAAGGTTTGCGCGGGGAATAGCAGGCAACGCTGGGAATGGTGATCACGCCATCCTTGTCGGTGCCGATTTTTATGTAGTCTTCTGGAATCTCGATGGCTTTGCCGACTTCATCACCAAGCAGCTCGTCCGATTCGCCGAGTTTCATTCCGCCTGTCAATTCCAGCGCCTTCATTTCGGCATCCTTGACCAAGGCGAGTTTTTTACAAAATGCAAGACTCTCCCAGAAACCGCCACCTACGCCGTATTTCATCAAATCGACATCGTCCTCGCCCAGCGCATCACCGATCCATTGAGCTCGCATGACTTTGAAATATTCAGCGAAGAATTTGCGCGACTGAGATTCGAGTAAGAAATCAAGCCCCCCTTGTGGGCCGCACCATGCCTCTGACCACCATGCACCAAAACAAATCGTCCATCCTTCCGGTGTCCAGTGGCTCAACGCGCCGTGCCCTGACTGAGTGGACGCCTTCGAAGGAATGCCGAAGGCGCGCAACGAGTGCCTACCAAAAAATGCGCGCGGGCCGCAAATGCCGCCAAGAGCGAGAATCTGCTGTGTCATGTCACCTAGCTCGGGCATATCCCCTAACAGATTTTGACCGTTCTGGTCTTTCGGACTGCCGTAAGGCACATCCGATTTGACGATGCGAGCATAACGCCACTGGTAGTCTGGCGTGGTGATATGGTCGGGACGGTAGGTCCGCATCATCTCTCGCAACCACGTGAGCTCTGCGTTGCTGTAGGGATCATCGGTGATGAATCGACATTCCCAGGTTGTCATGTCCTTGAAGGCGGGATCGAGTTCGCCATCGAGATAGGCTTTTTCGTAATATTTGTAGCGCTCCACTTGATCTCCACGAAAATCTGTTCGATGAACAACTCCGTAAACGCCCGTTTTGGGATTACCACCTTTCCAGGGCGTATGCAAACTCGTGCCAAGAGCCAAACGCTGAAAAATACTACCGATTTCACGAGTTCGTTCACTGGACTGCTGGATCGCAGCATAGGTCTGCATGGCATCTCCGTATGATCCGCCATTCGCCCCACCTGCTTCAAGAATTTGCTTCATGAGCGGCTGATTGGCCAATAGGTCATCAAGGAGCTTTTCCTGCGCTGCGCCACCTTGAGCAAACTCCGCCATGCCATGCGGTGTTGCATGCGAGAGGATGGCAATTTTCATCAATGTGGCATCGAGTTGATCACTCCCTAAAAACGCATCCAAATCGGCAAGAATCACCCGGGCCGCAGCAAGAGACTTAGCCTCGGTCTGCTCTCGAGCTTCGCTATAAATCTTTTGCTCTGCGGGCTTAGCATTTTCTCCTGGTGCCTTGAGCGCGTTCCACTCGGCACGAGCAGCCATCAATGCGGATTTCTTTGCCTCATCCACCACGGGCAATGCTCCTTTAACTTGAGTATTCAAGCCATCGAGCAGGCTGGAGTATTTCTTGAGCAACGTTTCGCCTTTGGGAGAAAGCGGTGTTTTTTCGACCTGTTTGGGCGCAGTGTAGGCAGGCAAGCAAAGCCCGAGTGTGGCCACTAGGGATAGCAATAAAGGTTTTTTGATCAAATCTGAAGCGTTCATCGGTGGAAGTAGCTGTATTACGTAAAAGCAGTGGGAAAAATATCAACGCTGGTAAATCGGGATATAGCAATGTGGCGCACCTAGAATGATGATTGCCATGGGAGTGTTGCTTGGATAGTCATTTTCTTTTTCATTCCATGATCCGTTCGGTTTTTGCAACTGAATCAACGAATCGCGAATTTTCGGATACCACTTGGCATAATGATCTCCGCCTGACTGAATCATAGCGGAAATCGCATAGTAATGAGCGTAGTAGTAATAGCCGATTTCCTGACGAGTGAATACTTTCGGATTATTTTCAAGATAGCGAATGGCAGCAGAAACCCACTCCGTATCCCGCTTGCCGCAGAGTTGAGCCGCATAAGCTCCACCTGCGGTGCAGGCGATCGTTGTGCCGGTGTTACCTTGATAGCCAAAGCCCCCCGTTGCTTCATTCCAAACTTGCTCGCGGAGGTAGCCGACCACGCGTTCAATGGTTTCGGTCGGCACCAATATTCCAGCCTGTTGCGCGGATGCGAGAGAAACAAAAACGGTAGCGGTAACCGAGGTGTCTTGCCCAGCGTCTGGCCGCGCAGAATAGCGCCAACCACCAAGCGGACTTTGTGCGCGCAACACCACTTGCACCGCTTTTTCCAAGGCTGCTTGGATTTCCTTGTTGTCTTCCACGTCGCGGGTCATCCCCCACAATTCCGAGAGCGCGAGAGTGAATAAACCATGTTCATACATGCCGCCTACGACTCCACTTTGCGATTCTTTGGCTTTGGTTAGCAGAAATTTCTTCGCCTTATCCAGTGGTGCCCCATAACGACCAAAACCAGGAAAGTGTCCTTTCACCATGAAGGCCATCAGACCAAGGGAAGTGCCTCCGATTTCATAACCTCCATCTTCTCTCGACCATGAACCATTAGGGTTTTGGCTGGCGATCAAAAAGCTGAAACCTTTCTCAATGGCACGATCTGCCGCTTCCGTTAGCTCTGTCGGACTTACTTCTTCCGCATTCTCTTGTGCCGAAATTTCTTGGGCCCAAAGCACAAGAGGCTGGAGACAAGCTGCCAGAACACTTAATACGATGGTAAAGTTTCTCAAATTTTTGAAGTGGATGATGTTCATATCACTGTTCTTTCGTGTTTCTTGGTTTGTTAGATTTTTTAACTCGTTCAATCATCTCGATGGCTTTCGATGCAAAGCGCTCACCTAATTTCTCTGATGCATCCATTCCATAATGCAAATTACCGGAAGCGTTTGGATCTTCATCAATAAAGTCATCAGTATCGATCCACTCTCCCTCATCATGATCTTCTGCAAGCTTTACCTGCACCTCGCGCATCTTAGTCCAGTGTGGACTTTTCTGATTATTCATATCGAAGTCGCTTAAACGGCCAATCACAAACTTCATGTCATCACTTTTCAAATCGCTCTTGAGTCGATTGAAGAGCTTCATGAAACTTTCCGCATAAGCCTCCGAGTAACCTTTGGCAGCATCGGACTCTCCTTGCATCCAGATGAATGTGACCGTGGCAAAGGTTTTATCACCCGCCGCAAGTTTGACCGCGTCAAGCAAAGGTTTATAAAGACTGCCATGATCGGCCTTTTCTTGCTCGCTCGGCTTATGATGATCCGGAAAACGATAGTCAAAACACCAATAACGAATGCCTCTGCCACTCTTCATGCTCATCGCGACGGTTACGTTGTCATTGCCGAATGCATCTTCTACTTTAGCGGAAAAGCCCTTAACTAGGTTACCCGTCATGTTCGATTGACCCGATAGAATGAACAAATGATTTTCGAGCTTTGGCGCAACATCAGGCGTAGTAAGTTGTCCCATCACCGGAACGCCATGGATACTAGCAACGACAAGAACCAATCTTGTAAATGCTGCAAAATCGATGCGATGAATGAATTTGATCATTTTGCCACTTTCTCGTAATAATCTTTAAGCATCGCGCGGAATTCCAGCGGAAGCTCTCTTGCAAAGTTCTGGTTGAGAGCGGCACGATTCCGCGTGCCCAGCACCTCCCACTCCGTGCGCTTATCTTTTGGTGCTTCGCCACTTACGAAGTCCGATACACTTCCTACCAAATCAGATACGGTGAGATCATCCGTTTCCGACTCTGATGGAACAGGCTCCGATACCATTGGTGGTTTGAGAGAAGTATCTAACACGAGTGCTTGCTCGATGATAAACTGTCGAAGCGCTTCGTCGGCGATGGTGAGGTATCGAATGGCTTCATCGCGCGTGGTTGACTGCATGACGGTTTGTGTATGTTGCTGCGCTTTGACTAACAACGGATGCGGTACTTCCACTTGAATCAGTTTTAAATATTTCGGATCGAGCTTGATCTGCCGTTTCTTGCATTCAGCCATGGCATCGTCTTTACCAAAACGTGCGAGTAGGAAAATTTGCCTCTGATCACTCGCGAGAGCCAGCGCGTCTAACAAAATTGGCAATTCTGGCGGCGATGTCGAAAGCACTTCGACGATCGAGAGGCCGTGAAGCATGGTGATGACAGTGAAAATCTGTTCTTCGTTTTCCTTGAGCACGGCTTCCGCCAGTTTCATTTGCTCGACTGCGGCAGCGGCATCGCCTGATTTGCCGAGACGCAGTGCTTCAGCCATCAATTCTGCAGCTTTGGTGAATTCGGCTGTTCCAGGAGCTTCGGTGACGACGATTGGCTCAGTGGTTTTCTGCAATTGCTGAAGTCGAGCGGTTTCCTGTTTGATACGGAGCACTTTGTAGTTCTCCAAGCTGCCCATGATGGACTTAAGAGTCTGGCCTTGTGCAACAGCAGATTTTTGTAGGTTTTCCAATCGGGTAACAACATCGGCAGTCATCGACTCTGGCTTTGCTTCGAGCGCTAGCCGAATTTGTGTTTGATCGGATTCTAACACCGCCAGATCCGTCATCGATTCGTGAAGATACTGAATCATTTCTGCCAAGTAGTTGGTTTGCTCTCTAACGGATTGAATCAGAACCTGTACTTTGCCTAGGGAATCGGCGGCGACTTGCTGTGCATCCACGGCATCTTCGAAGTCGCCATCTTCGATTGCAGCAATCGCATCTTCCATATCAGACCCTGCAAACAAAAGAGCAGAACCCGCATCCAATCTTGCCGCCACGGCATCCAGTAACGGCGCAACGTCCGTGAGACATTGAAGCATGTTTTTCATCAAAGGAAGTATGTCCTTTGCGCTATCTTCATCGGCATCTTCCGTAGCAGCGATCAAATCGTTTTGTTGATCCACAATGTCCTGCGTCGCTTCAAACGAACGACTCACGGAGCGATGGAACGAGAAAATGTCCTGCAACAACGTCAATCTCGCATTCTGCGCTAGGATCAATTCTTTTGCTGCGATCAATGCATTGGAGGCATCTTCTTGAGCGACAGCTGCTTCATCGGCATTGCCGGAGTCAAGCGATGCCGCCGCACTCGTCATGGTGGCAATCACTCGTTCCATTCGGTTCAAAAGTGGCTGCGTATCCTTGCTGGGATTGGCTCGATCTTGTTCCAGCAGCTCATTTTTGAATGCGTTCATATCATTCACAAGATTCCGCTGAGATTCGGCTAAAGGCTTGGTGGGCTTCTCGTCCAGTGTTGCTTCAAAAATACCAATTTGTCGATTTTCGCAGTCTTCAATGCGCGCGATGCGGGTGATGGAGTTCGAAACCATTACGGTCAGGCCTTTCGTTTGCATCGCCAATTCAGACGACCATGCATTGAGAATGGTTGTGAGTTCTTGGAAGGGCTTCTCGGTGGCTTGGAGTTTTGCAACAACATCGCTTTTTCGTCCACCTTCGAGCATGGCAAGCGCTTCGTTGATTCCCTTTTCCGTAGCGGCACGCAGGGCATCCACCGGAGGCGGCATAGGCATGGCTTGATCAAACAAACGTGTTCGTGCCGCAGGTATGGTTGAAATGAGAGCCTGTAGCAGAGGCTTGCGGATGAGTTTCAAACGAGTCTCTAGCTCTGCGCGCTTAGCAACATATTGATCTTCTGTTAGAGAGTCACATTCTTCTCGGAGTTTGACGAATTGATCTAGCAGGGAAATAAGAAGATCGCGGTTTGCTGTCGTTGCCGAATATTCCGCACCAGTGCGAACGCTATATTCGGCTTTCAGTAAGGGCTTCATAATCTGCAACTGTTGATCTGTCGCTTGGACGAACTCACGTTTTTCTAGCAGTGATGATGTTGCCTTCATGGTCGTTTCTGCTCCCGATTTGCGGATTTCCTTCATGCGACGCATCAGGCCAAGAACCGACATAGGACGTTTGTCATAGCGCATTCCTTGATCCAATCGCTTCAATAAATCGCCAGTCCATACGGCGAGGTCTTGTTGATATTTTGATACTTTCGCCAATTCCTGAGCATCCGCAGCAAGCGAACTTTCCGCACTACGTCCGCGAAGTTTTGCTTGCGCTTGTGCGAGCATGTTGACTTCTAAGGCGAAAACTTCACGGGCGGCATCAATACCACTCTGCAATACAATGTTGGCCAGTTCCATCGCGGCTTGGTTAACCATCGCATTCGCAGCTGTTAGATCTGGATTGATGTTTGTTTTCTTTCGATCAATCCCTGCTTGGTCTCGTAACAAATTCGCGGCTTGGGCAATTTGCACATCGGCGATGGAATCCAATCCTGCACAGATTTTTTTGAGCGAATCGTTTTCGACAGCATCGGTAATGTTGTTCAGGGCAAGATCGGCGAGTAGCGATCGCACTTCCGCCGAAGTTCCCTTGATTTGTTCGCGCAACATTTCTTGGCGAATGGCCTCCAATTGGCAGGTTTGAGAGAAGCTCTCCAGCTTGACATCAAGGTTTTCTACGAATGCATGTGCGGAGCGCTCTTGACGATAGATCGCACGCACTCTTGATAACAGGCGGTCGAGTTTTTTCTCCACTTGGGCGAGATAATCTTCCTTGGAAAGAAACGTAATCCGACGGGTATCTGAGCGAGCAACATGGGGGCCTTGTGAGCCAGGAAATCGATCTCTCACCTCGACAACAAAGGATATGCTATCGCCAATCGCAAGATCCGTGAGTTCCTTGCGATAGTCCCAATCCAGCTTTTGCTCACCCTCGCCATTCCGCAGAGGACTGGTGAGTGGAATGGTTTTTTCTGGGCGAAGATTGACTCGATAGGTGATCGTTGCAGCAGCGATTCCATGATCGTCTTGCGCACGCACCACGAGATCGAGCGGACGACCGAGAAGCGCTAGAACATTTGATTCAGGCGAGACGATTTCTACCCGTGGCACTTGATCCGAAGCCACCTGCAAATGATAGCGAGGACTGGTGAACTCAAAGCCATGTTTGTTTTCCACCCAAGAAAAACTGTAGCCACGAGACGCTTGAACCAGTTCATCGATCACAAGCTGACGACCGCTGCCGCTGATTTCAAGCTGCAGTGGCTTTTGACCATCGCGATTGAGGACCGCGGAACGAATCGGCTGATCTAACGTAAACTGCCATTTCACCCGCGTGCCTTCTGGTACCGTGAGTGTCAATGACTCGACTGTCTCAGCGGGCTTTTGAAGGTAGGCAGGAAATTCTAACAGAACTTTTACGTCATCGATGCGAGGCGCTGGGATCACTCGCACGTTGTGCCAATCGCTACGCGCGTCGCCTGCTTTGATGCGGTAACGAAAATCACGCGAAGCAGAGGAGATTTGATAAGTAGCAATGCCATTGACGACCTCTATGTCAATGTCCTTGGGTCGGCCTTCGCCAGTGATCAATTCGAACTCTGCCGTCTCTGGAACATCTCCTGAGAGGCGCGCTTCGATTTTCGCAGCATCGCCTTCTTTCAGTATCATAGTAAGCTCCCCGAGTTGGATGCGGGTTTTCGTGGGATAGGAAACCATCGACCATGGTGAAAAAATCCGTGCGAGGCCAGCGGCAAGAAACGAGCCATGGCTGACTGCTAGGATACCAATGAGAAGAATCATCATTGCCGCAAAACCGAGCGGGCGTTTTAGCACGGCGAAACTGACGATTTCTGTTACGCGCAGGCTTTTGACTGATTCCTCCGCCTTGCGTAAAGTGGCTTGCCATAACGATGACGAAGTGCCTGGAGTCGCACCACTATCACGGAATTGCACCGCAGTGACGAGCAAACTATCGAGTTCGGCATGATGCGTTTCGATCTGCTTTGCGCTGTGAACCGGATCGAAGCGGCGGCAATTTTTGAAACCGTGCCGCCATGCTTGAAACAGCGAGATTCCTACCAAAAGAAAAAGAATAACCCATCGGCCCGAAGAAGGAAGATAGGCATAACGATCCACCAAAATGCCAAGGAGAAAAATCGGGATCGCCGCCATACATAAGGCAAGCACTCCCGCGATGAGATGTTTTTTTTGCGTGCGCCGCCATACGCTCGCTAGGCAATGATTCAGTGCAGTGGATTGATTTTCCATAGTTAAGGAAGGTCGTGTTTTCTACGCAGAATCCACTCAGCCCCGAGCAGAGCGATGAGCAACAAGGCAACCAAGCCATTGTCCCAAAGGGCGCGCTCCGAGCGAACGGTGGTGGTAATCGGCTCGTTATTGACGAGCGAAGTAAGCTGAGAAAGTTCTTGAATGGAAAGACAGGCTCCTCCTGTGATTTCGGCGATGCGTTTCATTTGCTCGAGGTTCGTATTCGTATCGATCAATTCGTTCTTCGCATCCACTACTTGAAATTCTGTGGTATTCGAAACAGGTTGGTCATCCTCGTTTGCTTCAACGCGATAACGTCCCGCACCTGGTGGAGAAAAATACCCTTCATACAGCCCCGGTTGGGTGCGGTCAGGACGCAGTGTGACACGCTCCTTGGTTTCAGAACCATCCAGCGCCACGACAAATGCATCGAATCCAGATTGCACCATTGGTTCGAAATTTTCATCTAGCACATGAGCATAAACTCGGCTCTGTCCAGCTAAAGGATAAGCCGCACGATCTGTTTCTAGGCGGATGCGTTTATGTTCTCCCATGAGGCGGGAAAGCGTGAGAAATTGGATGCTTTGCGACCAAATGCGCCAGTGATATTTATCGCCAGTATTGAAACGCAAGCGCCACAAACGATCTGTGGCGAGCGACATACATTTGCCAGTTCCGTAGCGCTGCCATGCAACGAGAGGGTAACGCTGAGATCCAGAACCACCATCGGATAGAGTAGCTAATACCGTGGCGCCAGGCTTCGGTCCGATCAAGGGCGGCAAATGATCAAGCGGTGCAACCCGACTCCAGACGCGGTCGTTGTCGGCTGTTTTCGGCTCAAGCGTCATCACCATACTACTGCGCCCTTCCGAGGTCAGCACCGGATACACAGACTCGGAAACCTCATCCCATTTGCCTTCGGGATCGAAACGCACTGGCAACATCGATTCCACTGGAGTGCCAGCGTAGGAAAGTGGCGAATGCATAGGCCCGCAAAGCATCAACAATGAAGCACCGCGATCACGAATCAGCTCTTCTAACAATTCGAATTCTTCTTGGCTGAAAAACTTTGCATCAGTATCGCCAAGGATCACCAAATCATACTTGAATGCTTCTTCCCGTTTGCTAGGAAAACGCTCAATATGATCAGGTGAATTTCTCGCAATTTCTGGACCGACACTCGACGCGATGAAGGTGACGTCGATACGCGGGTCGCGTTTCAGAATCGCTGAAAGGTAGCGGAATTCCCATCGGGCATTACCTTCGATGTAAAGCACTTTGACCTTCTCATTGACCACGCGGATGCTGCGCTCGATGCGATTGTTCTCTGCGGATATTTCATCACCAAAGGGTTCAATGATGACAGCGATTCGTGCCGCGCCTTTCTCATAAAGATCAACACGGAAGTCGATGTCCACAAACTGCAAGCCGCCTTCCAGAATCACATCCTTTTGTGAAACGCTCCGATCATTGAGTAGCACCGAAAGTCGCGCGGTGCGTTTTTCATAGCCTTTCGATTCGACCTGCAATCGTACCGGCACGCGGTCACCCGAGAAGGCCACTTCCTGCATCACGATGTTACGTAGCGATACGTCATCGGGATCGCTAAGGCCAACTGGAACGGTAAACACAGGAATTCCGCGCGAACCGAGATCTCGTAAGATGGCTTCGGAGCGCAGTGATGAGGCGTTATCGATACCATCAGAAAATAGCACTATCCCCGCTGGTGGCACGCTGCCAGAATTCGCAACGAAATCTAACGATTCAGCAATCGATGTCGTCGGCTGATCGGCTTGCAAGTCGCTAACTTCCGTTGCCTTCAGGAGTAACGAATCACTGATCATGCGTGGGGATTTGCCGAAGCTATGGTAACTGAGATCCAGCTTCTCGCCGAGCGATGAAAAAAGCGGGTGCGAGGTCTTAGTGAGATATTCTTTGGCGAGATCCAGACGTGACGACGCAGCGATGGCTTGCCGTTGCTTGGTATCAAGCAACATTACCGCTCGATCCGCAGAAATTTTCTCCTCCTGTGATGCGATACCCAATGCAGATGCTGCCTCCATGATGTCTTCGGGGCGCTTGCGTTGATCCTTCATCGACATACTTGCAGAAACATCTAACAGAACTGGCAGGCCACGCATGCGCGACTGAGTTTCCTTGATGACAGCTGTAGGTTCCATCAAGATCGCCACCATCATGGCCAAAGCCATCACACGTACCACAAGAAGAAAGATCCGCGTTTTTGTGCTTAGTCCCCACGAGCGCCGGTAGAGATAAGCACCTAGTGATAGAATGCCAATGACAATAGCCAGCGTGGCGATCGCACCCATCGGGCGTGCCAAAAAGACTTCTTCCATCTGAGTGAAGCTGGATATTTCCTCAAGCATCTTGTGTTCCTAAATCGCCCGAAGGCATGGTTTCGTATGGAGTTTGGCGTGATTGTTGACGACGCAACATGCGATCCGCAAAAAGACTTTCAATAAGTAACAACGCCAAGGCCACGATCATAAAAAACCTCCAAGACGAGCGGCCTGTGCGCGTTGTATCGATTGCGGCTAACAGTTCCGCTTCATTCGCCGCAATGTTGATGCCAGTGCCCTCGAGTTGTGTCGTAAGCTCCGCAATAGGCAAACAGGCAACATCCGACTCCAGAGTATCGACATTGACGGCAACAGGAATCCCAGCGGACTGAACGCTCACACGTGCTAGATAAAATCCCGCTTCTTCGGCATTCTCCAGCATTGCCACAAACTGCTTGCGGTATTCGCGCACCGGCACAGTGATAGATTTTCCGGAAGGCGCATCGAAAACAGCATCGCTCACATCGGGTTGTTCAACGAACGAAAGGGACAGTGTATCGCCCACCGTCTGAGGACGTTCAAACTCGCGACCCGCGAGGTAGGTGACGATCTGCTGCATCAGCATCGGGAACACCGGTGTGAGAGCCATGTTGTTCCACGTCGTCTGCGCTGTGGTGGAAAACATAAAAACCTGCCCACGCCCGAGCGCATGCTCTAACAAAATCGGCGATCCACTGCCGGCCAATTGCAAAAGGGCGAAACTCGATGGTGTCGGCTTCAGATCCAAGCATTTGAGGAAACGAGTTTCGCTCAACAAATCCTCGGCCAATGAACGCAAAGGCATGCACACCGTATGATCTGGCATATTCGGATCGAGCGGCTTGCCAGCACCCAGAGCATCGCTGGAATCGAGTAACGGACCGATTGTTGCAGGTAGCAGTTCTTTGGCGCGTTCATTCCAAGAGGCGGGCTTCACATCGTCGCCAGCGAACCAAACGAGACCATTTCCTCCACGAACGAAGCGCGAGAGTTGCTTGGATTGATCTTCTGTGATTTCCGGCACATCAGCGAGGACGATCACATCGATTTTCGCCAGGTCTTCGGCAGGAAATGCAAGCCATGGGATGGAGCGCACCGTGTAATCTTCATCATCCGAGCCATCGCCTCGGGCAATCAGTGCAGCACTGATCAGCCTGCCAGCATCGCTGTTCGGTGAGCCATCGACGCACAAGACTGCGACCCGATCTTTCACCACTGCTACGGCGCGCCGCACATTATCGACGGCGAGGGAATCACCCGATATTTCTGCGGTGATCGGCGTTGCTCCGGCGTTATAGAATGGCACAAATAAAGAAACGGTTTCCGCTGCGCCAGCGGCGATGAGAGGGATCGACTTGCTATCGATCTGCGCTCCATCGACCTTGCAGCGCACTTCAACATTGGAAACTGGGGATGTTCCGAAATTTCTCACTGTCGCTTGGTAGCGGGCGATCGTTCCTTTGCGAAGCGCACCCGAAATGAGATCCAAATCAGTCACGGCCAAGTTCGCCAATTCACCCGCGACTGGCACCATGAATACCGAGGCGCTCTTGCCTAATTCCGTGAGTGCCTCTTTGCATTGCACGGAGCAATTTTTCCAATCGCGAGACTGAACATCGGTGATGATGTAGATTTCCTTTTGAGAAGCATCCATGCCTTCGGCCAATTCCTTGAGGCGCTTCGGCACGCTGTCCCACTCAAGTGCGGAGGGTGTTGCTACAACAGATTCCATGACAGCATCCCAGCGCTGCGGATCAAAGGCCATGTTATGCGTGAGAAGCTTTTCCTGCCCGCCTAACAAGAGCAGTGTGACTGGATCTCCTTTTTTGATTTTCCCACTGATCACCTCGACCTGTTTCAAAGCACGTTGGAATCGAGTGGCTCCTTCTGCGCCTTCTTGCATGCTGAAAGAAGCGTCCACCGCGATGACCACGCCCGCTCTCTTTTCGCTGGGAATCCAGGAGGCTGTATCACCCTGCCATGCAGGACGAGCCAGCGCAAAAGCAAACAGTAGCAGCACAAGACAACGCAGGATGAGCAGCAACAAATCGCGGAGTTTGATCTGACGAGAACGAACTCGCACACTGCGGTTGAGAAACTGCATGGCCGCCCAATCGGTATGCTGCACTTGCAGACGATTGAGCAAGTGCGCGAGTATCGGCAACGCGATCCCGAGTGTTGCAAGAAGTAAAAGTGGATTGAGAAAACTCATGAACGGGCTTGGGCTGAGGGAGCACTGAGGTTTTGGCGTTTCAGAACAATTTCACTGAGAACCGCATGCAGTGGCAGCTTGGTGTTTGCCATGGTGTAATCGATCTGGCTTCCTACGCATCGTGCGCTGATGTTGGCGAGATACTGATTGAGATTTGCGAGATAGGACTCTCTCATGCGATCCGTCTGAGTTGTTAGAGGTTCTTCGCCTTCGAGACCATCGAAGCGCCACGTGCCTTGAAACGGAAACTCTAACTCATACGCATCTAACGTTTGCACAACTACGACGTTGTGTCCCGCGAATTTCAGATGCTCCAGCCCTGCTATGATGTCATCTACATCGGAAAACAAATCCGAGATCAACACTACAAACGAACGCCGCTTCATCAACAACGCAATATCATGCAACTGCTTCGCTACGGTGGTTTTTGGAATCGGTTTCGTAACGCGCAACATCCGGTCAATTTCCAAAATCACACTCATCGAAGAACGCGGTGGCATATAGGCTCGCACCTCAGAGTCAAAGACCGATAGCCCAACCGAATCCCGCTGTTTCAGCACAAGGTAGGCGATGGATGCCGCGAGAAATTTTGCGTATTCCAACTTCGAAACTTTTCCAGAGCCATAGGTCATCGAGGCACTGGAATCCATGAGAATATGACAATCGTAATTCGTTTCCGCCTCGTAGAGTTTGGTGAAATATTTTTCCGTGCGGCCAAAGACGCGCCAATCGATCGAACGAATCGGGTCCCCTGGCGAATACTGCCGGTGGTGAGCAAACTCGGTGCTAAATCCTTTGAGCGGGCTGCGGTGACTACCCACCCGCAAGCCTTCTACGACTTCGCGAGCGATCAGTTCGAGATCGCCAAGTTTCTGTAATACCTCAGGATCGAGATACTGCGTTTCTGGTAGTTGCAATGACATGGATGAAGATTACTTGCCTGAAGCAGGAATCGTTTCTAACAGTTTTGTGATCAGCGTATCAGACGTCATGCCTTCGGAACGGGCGGCAAAGTTCGGAATGATACGATGACGAAGGATTGGCAAGCATAGCTCGCGAATATCTTCGATCGTCACATGGCATCGTCCGCGCAGAGCGGCGCGAGCTTTACCAGCGACGATGAGATTGAGCGAGGCACGAGGACCTGCTCCCCACGACATGAGCTTGTTGACAAAATCAGGCGTGCCGGGTTGCCCTGGACGTGTAGCCCTTACTAAGGCCGCAGCATATTCAAAAACATTGTCGGCTACCGGAATGCGGCGCACCAGATGTTGGAAATCGAGGATCGTCGGGCCATCGACGACTTGATTGGTCACAGGCTCGTGATCGGTAGTCACACTGCGCATGATTTCGAGCTCCTCGGATTGGCTCGGATATTTGACCAAGATGTTGAAGAGGAAACGGTCAAGCTGAGCTTCGGGAAGCGGATACGTACCCTCTTGCTCGATAGGGTTTTGCGTTGCCAAAACGAAGAATGGCGCGTCCAGTTTGTAATCTTCACCGCCCGAGGAAACTCGTTTTTCTTGCATCGCTTCAAGAAGAGCTGCCTGCGTTTTCGGCGGTGTCCGGTTGATCTCATCGGCAAGCAAAAGATTGGTGAAGACCGGTCCTTTTTGAAACTTGAAACTACGACGATGCGTCTCGGGATCCTCCTGCAATAACTCGGTTCCGGTGATATCGGAAGGCATCAAGTCGGGCGTGAACTGAATGCGCTTAAAGCCCAATGCCATGGTTTTCGCAAGCGAACTAACAAGAAGAGTTTTCGCCAGACCAGGTACACCTACGAGCAAGCAGTGTCCCCTTGCGAAAATGGCGATCATCATTTCATCAATGACATCCTCCATTCCCATAATCGTTTTACGCAGTTCTTTGACGATTGCGTCTCTGGCTTCGCCGAGTTTCTCCACGGCTTGTATATCATCGGTCTCTTTCGTCATGGGCTTGTGCTGATTTTCTACAGGCTGCATAATACCTTAGGTGTTTTGATTTCTTTCAAAGATGTTTCTGTAATTCGTAAATAACGAGCAATGCTAATGAGCTTTCATCAACTTTTGACAGATTCATGATCGAACCGCGTAAAATCACATTAGCCCTATTGTGAAATCCCTATTCCGTATCTTTGCCATTGTTTTGCTAGTGTCATTCGTCGCTCAAGCTGCGCCGCCGAATATCCTTTTCATCCTCGTTGATGATCAATCTCCCTTCGATTTCAAATGTCATAATTCGGCTTCTACTCTCGATACTCCAAACATCGACCGCCTTGCATCTTCCGGCATGATCATCGACACAGCCCATCACATGGGTTCGTTCTCTGGAGCGGTGTGTATCCCCTCTCGCCACATGATCTCAAGCGGTCGCACCGTCTGGCATCTTCCCGTCGGTCCCGGTGCGGAAAACTGCCCACCGCAACTCGAAAATTTCACTCTTGGTCCAGTATTCAGCCGCGCTGGTTATGCGACGATGCGCACCTGCAAGCAGGGCAACAGCTACACCGCTGCCGACAAATTATTTGACGTCGTCCATGATGCCACGAAACGCGGCGGCACCAACGAAACCGGAAGCGCTTGGCATGCCGAACGCGTTCTCGATTATCTCGGCGAGCGAAAATCCAAATCGGACAAGCGCCCGTTCTTCATCCATCTCGGCTTCTCCCATCCTCACGACGTCCGCGATGGCACGCCGGAGTTGCTTGCCAAATATGGAGCTACGAACCACACTGATGCATCCACCCTCCCTCCGACCAATACCGCCCAGCCGCCCCTACCACCTAACTGGCTACCCGCACATCCTTTCAACAATACGGATATGAAGGTGCGGGACGAAGTCAATGTCTCGGGAGTTTGGCAACGTCGCGACGAGGCCACGATCCGCAACGAGATCGGTCGCGAATACGCCTGTGCAGAATACATCGATCAACAAATCGGCAGAGTCCTTGCCAAACTTGAAGAGATGGGCGAACTCGAAAATACCTACATCTTCTACACTGCCGACCACGGCATCGCCATAGGCCGCCACGGCTTGCAAGGAAAACAAAACCTCTACGAACACACGTGGCGCGTGCCGATGTTCGTCAAAGGTCCCGGCATCAAGCCTGGCACTCGCACGCCCGGCAATATCTACTTGGGCGACCTACTCGCGACGTTTTGTGACCTCACCGGCATCGCAGCACCAACAACCAATGAAGGAACCAGTTTCAAGCCCGTTCTTTTTGGCGAAAAACCATCCATCCGCGATACCATCTACGGCGTTTACAACGGCGGCCAAAAGCCAGGCATGCGCAGTGTCAAAAAGGGTAATTGGAAACTTATCGAATACGAATCCACCTTTTCCGGTGTTCGCGAAACTCAGTTATTCGACCTCAACACAAACCCCCACGAATTGCTCGACGAACACAAAAACTCCAAAGCTACCAACCTCGCCAAAGACCCGCAGCACGCGGCCAAGCTTTCAGAAATGCGGCTACTTCTCCTTAGCGAAATGCGCCGCCACAATGATCCTTGGCGCTTTTCTGATCAACCGCAGGACGGCCTGAAGGCTCCAAAAAATCAAAGACGAGGGAAGAAATAAATCAGCTTGTCCGCGTTTCTTCGATCCTCGCCGCAAGCCAATCAAACAAACGTCACCGGTAGCGGGACGATCCCTCCTGCAAACAAAGAAGCCCAAAAAATAGCTACCCATTGAACCACTTAGCCTAACAACTCATGAATACCAATCTGCTTCGATCCGTATTTTCTGCGCTAGCAACATTCGTCGCCCTCTCGCTTACCCCCATCCATGCGGAGTCCCCCAAACCGAACATCATCCTCGTCATGCCTGACGACGTAGGCTACGGCGACTACGCATGCCTCGGCAATCCCATCATGCGCACGCCCGCCGTGGATGCCTTCAAAAAGCAAAGCCTGCTCTTCACGCAATTTCATGTCAGCCCGACATGCTCTCCGACGCGCGCGGCTCTGATGAGCGGACGGCACGAGTTCAAGAACGGCGTGACCCACACGATCCTCGAGCGCGAGCGACTGGCGCTCTCGACATTCACCCTGCCGCAGATGCTCAAGACAGTCGGTTACACGTCGGGCATTTTCGGCAAATGGCATCTTGGCGATGAAGCCGCGTATCGCCCGGAGAGCCGCGGCTTCGACGAGGTGTATATTCACGGCGGCGGCGGCATCGGACAGACCTACCCAGGCAGCTGCGGCGATGCTCCCGGCAACACCAACATCAACCCAGCCCTCTGGCACAATGGAACATGGGTGAAGACTAAGGGCTACTGCACCGATCTTTTTTTTCATCAAGCGATTCAATGGATGGATCAAAAACGTTCCACAAAGCAACCGTTCTTCGCCTACATCCCGCTCAATGCAGCGCACGGACCACATGTTTTGCCGCAAGAATATTACCAGCATTACATGGGCAAACCCGGCGTAAGTGCAGACACCGCGAAGTTCCTCGGGATGGTGGAAAACGTCGATACCAACTTCGGCAAGCTGTTGACCAAGCTCAAGGAATGGAACATCGCGGACCACACTCTCGTCATTTACCTCGGTTCTGACAATGGAGGAACTGCTGGCCGTGAGATATGCAACGCCGGCATGAATGGCGGCAAGGGCTCCGTCGCACAAGGCGGCACGCGTGTGCCCGTCTTTTTTCGCTGGCCCGCAGGCGGTATCAAGGCCAACGAAGAGACTCCCGCGTTGAGTGCTCATCTCGACATCTATCCGACCCTCGCCGAGATCACTGGCGCCACGCTCTCCGACAACGTGCAAAAACAAATCGAAGGCCGCAGCCTTTTTCCTTTGTTAAAAAATCCCCAAGCGGAATGGGCGGATCGCACTCTCGTCCATCACGTCGGACGCTGGGCGAAGGGTGAGGCGGCGAATGCTAAGTTGAAAAATTCTGCCATCCAGAACAGTCGCTTCACGCTGGTAAACGACAAGGAACTCTTCGACCTGCAAGCAGACCCTGGCGAGAAAACCAACGTCATCGCCAAGCACCCCGAAGTGGTGGCAATACTCCGCGCCACCTATGACCAATGGTGGACCGATGTGCAGCCCTTGCTCATCAACGAGAACGTCACCGACATTCCAAAAATCAATCCCTTGAAGGAACTCTATTGGAAACAATTCGGCGGCGAGCCCAGCGAAGCCATGCTCAAGCAAATGGATCCCACCAAAGTCATTGGCGGCAAAAATGCACCGAAAAAGAAGAGAAAGAACCAATAGCTCCCATCTCCCTTACACCCCACGCAAGAGCCGTTTAGGCTCCCACAACCGCCGTTTAAGCTTTCATAGGCTATCTGAAAGCCTGCGAGAATCACACTTTAGAATGGTCTTTCCGCACTGAGCACCAACATAGTTCAGGGAAGACTGTTGCTGTATCTCATATCGGATGTAATCTACATTTTGGAAAACTGTAAAAATAGTATTGCAGCTAAATATCTCAACTCTGTCCATTTTTGGCAATGTCAGACTCAAAGGTCTCGCAGCCTTTCTCACGTTGTGGCAAGCTCAATGAAACGTTGCAGACTAACCTAATAGAAAGAAAAAATGAATCCAAGATTGACCGAGCGGCGTCGGCAAAAGTAAGAAAGATAGGATTCTCCGCGTATTGCATGAGAATTTTACATGAGGTGAAGTTGTTACCCAAATTTCTACCTTCGCACCGACCCAACATGCACCAAAAACTCATAGCACTCCTCGTCGCTCTTTGCTTCGCTACCGCGACTGCATTTTCCCAGCAAAAGCCGAATATCGTTTTGATCATGGCTGATGATCTTGGTTATGGCTCGCTGGGTTGCTACGGACATCCTGAAATCAAGACGCCTCACATCGATGAACTCGCCGCAACTGGGATACGCTTTACTGATTTTCATAGCAACGGCGCAATGTGTACCCCCACTCGCGCCGCCTTGATGACAGGGCGTTACCAACAGCGTTGTGCATGGGTGCCAGATTCCGAACTCACTCCCCTCTTTCGCAAGCAACGATCAGAAAACCTAAAGCAGCGCTGGGCATGGGGCGTTTCTCAGGATGAAATCTTCCTTCCCGAGTTGTTAGGCCAGTCTGGATACCGCAGCACTTTGATCGGGAAATGGCATCTCGGGTATGATCGAAAATTCCATCCGATGAACCAAGGCTTCGATGAATTCCGCGGCTTCATCGGCGGCGCGGTGGATTACCACAGCCATGTTTCGGAAGCTGGATCTCGAGAATTGGATTGGTGGGAGAATGAAAAGATCGAGAACGAACAGGCCTACGCCACCGACTTGCTCACTCGTTACGCCACCCAATTCATCAGCGAGAACAAACAACGCCCCTTCTTTGCCTATCTCGCCTATGGTGCGCCACACACGCCTTTGCAAGGTCGTGATGCAGGACAGAAAAAACCGGCAGCGAAAGTCTATCAGGAAATGATCGAGATTCTCGATGAGTCGGTCGGCGCGGTGATGCAATCGCTGCGAGAACATGGACTAGAAAAGAACACATTGGTGATATTCTGTTCCGATAATGGAGGCGCGCCAGCGAAAGGTTTCAAAGGGGCAAACGGGGTCTTGCAAGGCAACAAAGGTAGCATGAATGAGGGTGGCCATCGCGTGCCCTGCATTGCGACCTGGCCGGGAGTGATCCCCGGCGGACGCACCAGTGAGGATGTGGTCATGTCGATGGATTTTCTTCCTACTTTCGTTAGACTAGCGGGCGCGAGCACTCCAGACAATCACAAGATCGACGGAATCGATCTCATGCCGATTCTGCGAGGCGAAGCCAAAGCTCCAGCAAGAAATCTCCATTGGCTGTTCGGCGGCGCATGGGCCGTGCGCAAAGGTTCATGGAAATTGATCGGCAAAGGCGATCGTGCCGAAGCGCTCTACGACCTCCATGAGGACCTTTCGGAAAAAAACAACCTCATCAAACAAAATCCGCAAACGGTGGATGAGTTGCTAGCACTGCACCGAAAATGGATCGCGGAGGTAGGCAGCAAGTGATGCTTTCGTTTTCCGAAGAATTTCATGATTTCTTGTGATTTCTTTCGCCACAGGTGAAGTCCACCTGCGCAGATCATTTCGTAAAGAGCGAAAGATCCCTTAGCAATGAGCGTATTAGTTGATTCGGTAGGCAACCCAATCCCATTCAGATGAACATCAGCAGACGATTCTTCTCAGCTCTTCCATTCCTAGCCTCGATCGTCTCAAGTTTCGCCCAGAACACAGCCGATGTCATAGTCTATGGCTCCACGCCTGGAGGCTTCTGCTCCGCCATTGCTGCCGCCCGCGAGGGGGCTTCGGTCATTTTGTTAGAACCCACAGCACACATCGGCGGTCTCAGCACAGGAGGTTTAAGTCACTGCGACTCAAACCAAATGCGCCGCGAGACCTTGATGGGACTTTTTGACGAATGGCATCGCCGCGTGGTCAAAGATTATACCGACCGCGGTTTGCCTGCCCCTTATGATGCTGCAAAGAAAGACTCTGCCAAATGGACATTCGAGCCACATGTGGCGACTCGTGTCACCAATGCCATGCTCAAAGAAGCTGGCGTCGCAGTGCTGACCAATCGATATCTGAAATCGGTCACGAAAGATGGCCCACGCATTACTTCGCTTGTCACCAAGGATGGCGCCTTCAAGGCCAAAGTGTTCGTGGATGGCTCCTACGAGGGCGACCTGATGGCAGCAGCGGGGGTGGAATGGACAATCGGGCGCGAGGGACGCGCGGAATTCGGGGAGTCCTACGCAGGGAAGCAATACCCCAAAGCAAAAATAAACATCAGTGGCTTCGATGATGCCGGCAACCTTCTTCCCCTTGTCGCCGCAAGCGATGCCGGGCCGGATGAAAATGGCGACAAAAACATCATGACATACAGTTTCCGTCTGTGCTTGACGCGCGATCCGAAAAACAAAGTCCCCATGCCAAAACCGGCTAAATACGATCCTACGCGCTTTGAAATTGCCCGCCGTATGCTCCAAGCCGGAACCAAGGTAGGCTTCGATCTCTATCCCTTGCCAGGCAGTAAAATTGACGGCAATAACTCGATTCACGGTCAATTCTCACTAGGTTTGGTTGGCGGTTGCAACACCTGGCATAGCGCCGATGAAGCTGGCCGTGCAAAGATCTGGGAAGAACACAAGCAATACACGCTAGAATTCATCCACTTCCTGAATACCGATGCAGCTGTGCCGAAACAGATTCGCTCCAAGTTCGCAGGACTAGGCCTCTGTAAGGACGAGTTCGCATCCACCGATCACTTCCCTCCCGCTCTGTATGTGCGCGAATCGCGGCGAATGAAGGGCATGGCAGTGATTTCTCAAAAAGATATCATCGACTCTCCTGAAAAGGAAGATGCCATTGCCATTTCCTCCTTCCCGATTGATTCGCACGATTGCCAACGCATCGCCCAGAAAGGGGGCGGCGTGATCAACGAAGGCACGATACTTCCGGTGCGAGTTCCGGGAACAGGTTTGGGCTATGCCTACCATGTTCCCTATCGCTCAGTTCTTCCCAAAGCCCATCAATGCAACAATCTGCTCGTGCCCATTGCACTGTCCAGCACGCATGTGAGCATTTCCTCGTTGCGTATCGAAGGCGCTTGGATGGTCATCGGTCAGGGAGCGGGAGTCGCGGCGGCCATGGCAGCAAAACAAGGTGTCGCCGTGCAAAATGTGCCCTATCCCCTGTTGCGCGAAAGACTTTTAGCGCAAGGGCAAGTCCTCGTTCTTCCGCCTTTGCCCCAAAAAAAGTAAGCCCTGTAAACTGAAGTGGTAACGCATCCAATATCATGAAAATTCTATCACTTTTCCTCAGCTTTCTCGTGATCGTCCCAATCCACGCAGCGACGAAAAAGCCAAACATCGTCATCATTCTCGCCGACGATTTAGGATATGGTGATGTGCAATGTTACAACCCACAACGCGGGAAAATCCCAACGCCAAACATTGATCGGCTTGCCAAGCAAGGCATGCGTTTCACCGATGGACATTCTTCCTCGGGCGTTTGCTCGCCATCGCGTTACACCTTATTGACGGGGCGATATCATTGGCGGACTAGTTTGCAGAAAGGGATCGTCGGCGTTTTCGGCGAGCCATTGATAGAGCCTGATCGCATGACCATCGGCACGCTCGCCAAGCAACACGGCTACCGCACGGCAACCATCGGCAAATGGCATCTTGGGTGGGATTGGCCGATTGCGAAGGAGCAGAAGCGTTTTTTTCAAAACCCCAAAGGAGGCGACCAAGCAACAATCGAAAGCGAACGACGCGGGGCCTGGAACGAGGTCTTTTCCAAGCCCATTCTTGGCGGCCCGACAACGCGGGGATTCGATGAGTATTTCGGAACCGATGTGCCGAACTGGCCGCCCTTTTGTTTCATTGAGAACGACCGAACACGTGGAATTCCAAGCGAGTTATTGCCTAAACCGTTGCTCGAAAACAACCTCGCCAGCCAAATGGGCCCTGCACTAAAGGATTGGCAACTCGAAGGAATTCTGCCAGCCATCACCGACCGCGCATGCTCCTTCATCACTAAGCGCGCTGCGGCAAAAGAGAACTTCTTGCTTTATCTGCCACTCACGACACCCCATACACCGCTATCGGTTAACGAAGCATGGCGCGGCAAGAGTGGCCTCGATAGTGCCGTGGCCGACCTCACCATAGAAACCGATGCCATGGTAGGCCGTGTTCTCGATGCGTTAGAAAAAAGCGGCACAGCAAGCGACACCTTGGTCATTTTCACCAGCGACAATGGATTTGCGCCATACGTCGGCTTAGAAAAACTGGAAAAGCAAGGTCATTTCCCTAGCGGCCCTCTGCGCGGATACAAGGGTGACGCATGGGAAGGTGGCCATCGGGTTCCCTTCATGGTTCGCTGGCCCGGCGTGGTCAAACCAAGAAGTGTCTGTGACCAACTAGTGCATCAGGCTGACCTCATGCGGACGCTCGCCGACATTCTCGGAACAAAATTGCCAGACAACGCCGGTGAAGACAGTTTCAGTTTCCTCCCACAATTGAAAGGCGAAGATCGCCCGATTCGCCAACACGCCGTGAGTTGCTCAATGGGCGGAATTCCGGCGTTACGGGAAGGATCATGGAAACTCATCGCCGCAGCTTCCGGGAATGGCGGATGGAACCAAAGCCCAAACCCGGAACCCGCGACGCGCGTTCTGCTCTTCAACCTTGCGGATGATCTTGGTGAAACCAGAAACCTTGCCGCTGATCTACCTCAGCGGGTCAGTGAAATGAAAACATCTTTAGAGAAACTCATCGCCGATGGCCGCAGCACGATTGGCGCGGTTCAGCAAAACGACGTTCACGTTCAACGATACCCTAATCAACAAAATCGCCCGAAGCTGAAAAAACAATAAAATCTGCATTCTCTCCATCTCCCACATCGCAGGTAACTGCATCAAACATCGTAAACAACATGAAACATCATCCATTCAAACGTATCACCACAGTTGTGATGACAGCATTGCTCTTCAGCACCAACAGTGGTGCCGCAGAAAAAAGCCCAAGCAACAAGAAATTACTGGTTTATATACTCGCTGGGCAGTCGAACATGCAAGGTCACGCCGAAGTCTCGACCTTGGCCTATTTGCCCAAACCCGCTTATGTCCCTACTAAGGAAGAATGGGGCATGCTCACCACAGGGATCGACCGTGAAATTCGCCTCAAAATGGAGCCATCCCTGCGAGAAAATCTCCTCAAGGATCCCGTTCTCGCAAAACTCCCCAAAAAAGAATTCGGCGAGGTGGTGCAAAATGCCTTACAAAAGGAAACGGATAAGGTGCGAAGTGAGCGCTACGAGGTCTTCAAGCAACGCCAAACCAATCCTGCTCGTGTTGCTCGCGACAAGGAACTTGCGAAAATTTTCACTCCCAATCTCACCGATAAGCAAACTCTCGATGCCGTAAATGCGAGCAAAGCACTCAAAGGCACTTCGCTGGATGTTGCCAATCTTTTGGCGGAAAAAACCATGGTTCCGCAAGGCAAACGAACCTACATTGCAGCCTATGGAGGAGTGAATCGCGGTCTGGAACCTGGCATGGCCACCGGCCCCCTAAGCACAGGGTATGGTGCGCGTCCCAGCGCTTTTGGCCCGGAATACGCCTTTGGCATCCTGATGGAAAAATCGCTCGATCAGCCGATCCTGCTCATCAAGACGGCTTGGGGCGGCAAGTCACTGCACTATGATTTCCGTCCACCTTCGGCAGGCAAGTACCAACCGACGGCGGCTCAGATGAAGCAACTCGAGGATTGGAAGATCAGAAAAGCCACATGGGACAAATACCTCGCTGACGGAGGATCGGCCCAAGCAATGGCAAAAATGGATAAAACCATCAAGTCACTCGAAAATGAAAAGCGCGGATTGCAGACTGCGCTAACGAAATTGCCAAAAGACCAACAAGCTGAAGTGCAGGAAAAAATTGCCACAATCAACGCCCAAAGCTCCGAGCTCCGCAAACAGTATGTCCGCCCACCCGGCGATATGCCTAACCATGATGCGGCTGGTTACTATTGGAATGAAATGATCGGATTTGTCCGCAAAGTCCTAGCTGACCCCAAAGCGTATCACCCCGAATACGATGCAAAGATCGGTTTCGAAGTCGCTGGCGGCGTATGGTTTCAAGGGTTTAATGACCAGTTCGACCCCGAATACTACGGCAACTACGCAAAAAACATGGTGCATTTCATCCAAGACATGCGCGCTGAAGTAAAGCAGCCGAAAATGCCTTTCGTCATAGGCATCTTAGGGACGCCTGCATTCCCTGAAGAAGCGATGACCAATAACGTTGCCAACGGTCAACGAGAAGCGGCGAAAGCTCCAGAACTTGCAGGAACCGTTGCTGCCATCGAAAGCTGGCCGCTCACCACCCCAGAAGTTGCGATCTGGCGTATGAAGCGCGAGAGCGTAACTGCCAATGGCGACAAAGCCGCGGCACAGGTTGCTGAACAACAATGGATTCTTCACGGCAGCAATCTCGGCTACCACTACGATGGCAGCGGTCGTTTCTTCATCCGTCTCGGCGATGAGTTGGCCTCCGCCATGCTCAAGCTGATGGGCAAATGATAGTGGTCCACACGCGGTCAACTTCGGATCCCGGGTTTATGAGGCAGCTTGATCCCACCAATAGCATTCAAAGCAAGGCTTGTTGATAAAATCCCCCCTTGCCATGATCAGGTAGCCCCGCTAGCCTCACCGCCGACATGCGGGTCTTCTCCATTATCTATCGCAAGGAACTACGCGGATTCCTTTTCAATCCCTTGGGCTGGATCGTCATCGCTTTTGTCGTCCTCATGCACGGTGTTTCTTTGTCCACCGCGATCAAAGTTTTCAGCGATTCGCCCAATGCGAGCAGTTTGGTCTTTTTTGCCTTCCAAACCCCCATTTTCTGGTTCAGCTACTTATTCGTGTTTCCTCTTTTAACGATGAAACTATTCGCTGACGAACAACGCCACGGAACCCTTGAGACACTGATGACAGCTCCCGTGACGACAAATCAAGTTGTCCTAGCCAAATATTTTGCAGCCCTCAGCTTCTACTGCATCATGTGGATACCGAGCTGGTTCCAATTTCAATTCTATCCATGGATCACAAAAATGCCGCCCGCGTGGAATAACGGATCCATCGTGGGAGCCTACATCATTTTATTCCTCATGGGCACATTTTTCGTCGCCATCGGATGTTTTGCCTCGTCGCTTACCTCGAATTCCATCGTTGCGGCCATTGTCACATTAGGCTTGCTGGTGATTCATTATTTCCTCGGCTTTGTCACGACCATCTGGGGTGAAAATTTCGTCGGTGCGTCATTGTTTGATGCGATTTCCTCTCGACAGCATGTGCAAGACTTCACGTCTGGCTTATTGGACACACGGGTCATCGTGTATTACTTGAGCCTTACCATTTTTACTGTCGCCATGACATTCCATGCCCTTGATTATCGCCGCTGGCGTCGTTGAAAAAATCCCTGTCATTTCTCATGCCTGATACCACAAAACTTGAAGACAGTGCTGCCACTGAAAAAAAACCATCCAAGCCCCTCAATCGATGGGGTATGGGTACATTGTCCCTAATTCAGATCATCGCGATTTTCATTCTCGTCATTACAGGAAATATCATTGCCTCACACTACTACAAACGCAGAGATCTTTCCCGTGGCGAAAACTACACACTATCTTCTTGGACGCTTGGTCTTCTCCGTTCAACAAAGATCCAAGAACGCGCCACTCCGATAAAAATTCTCGTAGCTTTCCGTCGCTCTTCACCTTTCATTGATCGCGTTCGCAAGCTCGCTGAAGAGTACGGGCACCACTCAAATGGCAAAGTGATCATCGAGCGTTTCGACCCAGTGCGTGATGTCGATCGAGCTCTTCGCGTCGCGCAAACGTACACACTCGACTCGAAAAACAGCGTTCTCTATCGCGAAGATCTCATCATTGTTGATACACGCGCAGACACCTCTTTACCTGTAACACCGGACGACAGTTCGAAAATCCGCTTTGTCACGCAAGAGCAGATGTTGCTGTATGACAACAAGAGTGGCAATACAGCACGCCGAGTCGCGGCATTTCAAGGAGAAGATGTCATCACCACAGCGATGCTAAGTGCCATCGAAGGCAGGCCACGCGAAGTGCTTTTCCTTGCCGACAAAAGTGACATCGCCACCGAGATGGAAGGTGGCGCATGGTCGGTTTTACGCGATAATCTATTCTCCCAAAATATCATTCCCATCCCAGTCCGCATGGCCGAGTTAAAAAGTATTCCGGAAGAGTGCGCTGGCATCATCATCGCCTCACCACGTTATGATTTCACCGAGGAAGAAATGAAACTCCTTTACTCCTACTGGAACCGCCCGGCCAGCAACATCATGGTCATTCTCCGTGCCCGTCAGGCTCCTGAACGACTACGCGCCTTCCTTCGCGATAACGGCGTCACGCCTCGCCATGACAGC
The DNA here is from genome assembly GCA_027487435.1 of Verrucomicrobiaceae bacterium. Classification (GTDB taxonomy): domain Bacteria; phylum Verrucomicrobiota; class Verrucomicrobiia; order Verrucomicrobiales; family Akkermansiaceae; genus UBA956. The sequence continues at coordinate 126,608 of JAIYDP010000246.1, forward strand.
ATTGTCACCCTGAAGGGCAAGCAACCCAGCTTCACGGTGGATGCCTCTTTCGATCCAGGCTACCCCTACACGAGCGACTTCTGGAACAAAACCACTACCTTTGACGGACTGAGCAGTTCATTGGAAGTGCGAGAAAATGACGACAACTTGAGCACACGTAGCATTCAAGCATTTAAGCTCATCAGTGCCGCACCGCAGTATTGGGGAGAAACAGGAAAAAATCTCAACAACCCCGTTTTCCATGAAGTTGAAGACATCAGCCCGCCCCTCACACTTGCAGCAGCTGTCACGCGAGGCCTTACGAATAGCGATGAACTCGCAGAATCGTCGTCGCGCATGGTCATCATCGGCAATGCAGGATTCCTTGAACCTTCCTCTTCCCGCAGCGAAAATATCGACTTCCTGCGCGCCTCCGCAAACTGGTTGGTGGGTCGAGAAGAACTCTCTGGCACAGGCCCACAGATCATCGGCACCTATCGACTGCCCATCCTCTCGAGCCAAGCTTCGTTCATCAATCGCCTTAACCTGATTTTCCTCCCTGTGGCTTTCCTGCTTTTCAGTCTTTTGATCTGGAATGCCCGCCGATCCTAAGTTCTTTACCTTCCCCACTGTGCGCTCTCTCACAAGCACCATCACCTTGGCAATCGCCGCTTTTCTGGCCGTCACTCTTGTGGTCATTCTCGTCGTACGCGGTAATCTCAACCAATTTTTTGGAGCTCCTCCCACAGCGATTGGTAGTCCGATGTACACGGGATTCACAGCAAAGGACATCTCACAAATTGCCCTAAGCGGAAACGGTGCTAAAGCAAGATTTCGCAAAGAAAATGGCATCTGGATGATGATTGATCCGATTCGCGATCGTATGGACCCCAGAGCCGCGAAGCTGCTTATCGACTTCACTCTAGGAACGCGCGCTGCGGATGTATTTCCTAACGAAAAAATCGATTTCACCCAAGCCGGCCTGCGCGATGGCATGGTGCAGATCAAACTAAGCGATGATCAAGGTAAGGCGAAAGCCCGATACACCTTAGGTCGTCGCACGGCATGGACGATTTTGGAAAAAGAAAACAGTCCTGTCACCCCCACAGTATTTCTTCAGCCAAGTGACCTTGGACGCAAAACCCACACCTACGCTTGCACGGGTGACATCGGTCCGATGTTCAAAGATGGCCTGCGCTTCCTACGAGACCACCAACCGTTTCTGTTCATGCCGACGCAATTGGAGAAAATCCATATACGCAATGCTAAGTCCGAATTTACCATCGAGGGTTATGGTCAGGAAAAGCCATGGCGTATTACCAAGCCGCTGAAACTCGCCACAGAAACCTCAGAAATGAAAAATTTTATCGAAAATGGGCTTTTCAATCTGCGCGCCAGTCGTGTTCTCGACCGCAGCGAAGTACCCATCACGGCGGGCACCACGCAACCTGAGACCAGCATCACCCTGCAAATGCGCGGCTTACCTGCCGTCACTCTCGATATTTTTCCGCCTAACGAAAGCGATACCAATACCTGCTACGCCATCGTAAGTGATCGACCAGAAACTGTTTTCCTACTTCCCTTACGCTCACAAGACCTCATCTCACTGTCCAGCCTCCCCATTCACAATTACAATGAAATCCGCTCGCGCAATCTAACATTCTTCAACCACAAGAATCTTAAAATCATCGATATCCATCCGCGGAATCTTCCTCCCATCGAAGTGTTTCGTCTTCCTATGAGTCAATGGCGCCTCCGCACTGGCGAGAAAACTTCTGAGTTCCCTAACGAAAAGTGTCTCTACGAATTCCTCAAATCCATCACCACGTGCAAGGTCACCAACTTCTTAACCGATAACGCATTCCAAGCGAATTCTCCCCAAGATGCCGTAACCTACGGCCTCGATCAGCCTGTTTGCTCGCTCTATTTCACCTTTCAGGACAATTCACGCCAAAAGCTTTCCATTGGCCTAACCAAAGAGGGAATCTACACCGCCCACCTCGATCACCCTGAGACTCGCCACACGGTCTATCAAATCCCAGAAGAATTTGTTTCTTCCTTGCCGCTCTACTTCAAGCAATGGAAGGACACACGTCTGCTTTCCATTCCCGCCATGGACTTCTCTGGTCTGCATCGCACGCGATCCGGAAAACCCGATTTGTTGCTGCAATACATCGACAACCCACAAAAATGGACAGCTTCTGTTCATGGGAAAGATCAAACCAGCCAACTCAATAGCGCCCGCGCCAACAAAATCCTCGAAACACTGGGCAACATCCAAGTTGTATCGTGGATCAATGATGGCAATACCGATGCAGAAACAGCACTCCTTACCCCCGCCATTACCTTGGCTATCACATCCTTTTCCTTGAATGAATTTGGCGAACGCGATGCGCCCAAGACCCAAACCCTAGAATTAGCCCCAGCGGGAACCAACAACCAAAAATCTTTCTACTACGGACGCCTCAGCACATGCCCAGATCTATTTTATCTCGACTATCAAACCGTCGCAATGCTGGCACTGGATGTCTTTTCTGAAAGTAATCCATAATCCCCCTTGCCTCGATTGACCCAGGGTCAAAATAAACGATCTCATAGACCATGATTGACAGTGGACTACGCATTCTCTATTTTCCTTGCGCGATGATTTACGCGCGTGCCATTCTGCTTTTTGGGTTATACCTACTCCTTCAGGGCTGTGCTATGTTCGAACATCGCCAAAGCCCGTGGAAAGCGGCTGTCCATCGCCACACCTCACAATTGGGATTTCGCAATTGGATCATCATCGCCGAGGCATCCTTCCCTGCTCTAGGTCGCACAGGTGTCATGCAAGTTCCTGCCAATGTGGAAATCCCTGAAGCGTTAGACTACGTGCTCAAGGACATCGACCAATCACAGCATGTCAAGCCGAGCATCTTTTTCACCCGAGAGTCGCAGGTGATCGATAACGATTCCGCACCAGGCATTGATCTATTGCGCCAAAAAGTTCGCCAATCGATACAGGAAATGGCAACGACCACCATGGAACAAGATTCTCTGCTCACCGTACTGCAAGACATCAACCGCAGTTTTGATGTGCTCATCATCCGCACCAATACCACCTTGCCCTACAGTAGCATCTTCATCGAACTCCAACCCGGATACTGGGATGCCGAGTCGGAAGACAAGCTTCGCCAACGAATGCAAACGAAGCCCCTACAAGCCAGCAATAGTGATTCCCTATGAGCGTATCCCGAGAAGAACAAGTGCGCATGGAGCGCGAAAAAGCCTGGGTCGGTGATGCCGTACTGGCCCTCTACGCCCGTAAATTTGTACTTCAAGAACGCGGCTGCATGGACGCCGTCTGGTTCACCGCTCTTACCTCCAATGACTTTCTCAGTGCGTTTGGAAACCCCACTAGCGTCGAGGCAAACATTGGTGGAATCTACAACGAACAGGGCCTCGAAGCTGCCTTCGCATGGATGGATGAAACATTGATTCCCGTCTATCGCAAACAAATGCGCAACCGCAAACTCTGAAGCCCTTCGCTCTCCCCCACTCTCTTCCACCATGGAGTATCTGGAAAAAGAACAATGGCAGGAAAAGGAGCGTCTTCATCGCATGGAGGCGGAATCTTGGACAAAACCATCGCTTTTGCGCCGCTCCTGCCACCAACCTCACCCCGTCGAGGATTTCCTTTTCACCTACTATCCTTTCAAGATCAGCAAACTGGAACAATGGCATCCCGGCTACGGCGTTGCCATCGCCTGTACTGAGCACGAGCGCCCAACATGGATGGAAAAACACTACCGTTGGGAAAATGGCTGGCTTTTCTGTGATCCCGTTTCGTTAGAAGAAAAGGAACGCTCGCGCTTGGCATGGATCATCGATCTCCTGCAACGAACTGCCAACCAAACACCAAACTTCGGCTGCTTTGGCATGCACGAGTGGGCAATGATCTACCGCGCGCCAGAAGCACGACATCAACACATCGCTCCCCTACGGATCAGCCAGCAAGAGCTCGATACTTTCGTCGAAAGTCGCCCCATCCGCTGCTCGCACTACGATGCCTTTCGTTTTTTCACTCCTCAAGCACGACCGCTCAATCAGCTCCAGCCCACGCTCGATGGTCGCATCGGCATGGAACAACCTGCCTGCATCCACGCCAACATGGATCTTTTCAAATGGGCTTCAAAGTCTTTACCATGGGTCAGTAGTTCGCTGCATTGGCGCAGCTTCACCTTAGCGAAAGAACTTCGCGATTTGGACATGCGGGCCAGCCCGTATGATCTCCGCCATTTCGGCTACGAGCCCATCTGCATCGAAACCGAAAACGGCAGAAAGCTCTACGAATCCACCCAACGCCAACTCGCCGCCAAAGCCACGAAACTCCGCGCCGAACTCATTGATCTCCTTAACGCCACACTCACTACCGCATCGCTGCAAATCTCTCCTCCCATGCAAGCACACGTGTGATACATTTTTCCTTGGCTACCGCGAATCCCCATGGCAAGCTCCACCCATGGCACGTAGCACTTTGCAACAGCTCGTCAATGATGTGGGATCTGTGGATTCATTGGGTATCGAACTGCGCGTGGCGAAATATGCGACTCGCAGCATCAAGAAAGAGGCAAAACGTTTTGCGCTTCGACTCGCGGTGAGCATGGTCGATCTCACAACACTTGAGGGCAAGGACACACCGGGAAAAGTTGCTTCGCTTTGCCACAAGGCTCTGCGTCCACACGATTTACCAGATATCCCAGCAACCGCAGCGGTTTGCGTTTACCCCGCGATGGTCAAGCACGCGCGGGCAGCTCTAGGTACCAATGCCGCAGTAAAAATCGCCTCGGTCGCTACCGCGTTTCCTTCTGGGCAAGCTCCGATCAAAACGCGTCTCGCTGAGGTGCGGGCTGCCGTAGCCGATGGCGCTGACGAAATCGATATGGTGATCAATCGCGGCGCGTTTCTCTGCGGAGAGCTCAACTTGGTGCGCGATGAAATTTCTGCTGTCCTGGAAGCCTGTGGCGAGGCAACATTGAAAGTGATTTTGGAAACCAGTGAACTTGAAACATACGACAATATCCGCGCGGCCTCGTTCTTGGCGATGCGTTTGCTGCGTCCAGGCGACTTCATCAAAACTAGCACCGGAAAAACATCAAACAACGCCACGCTGGGCAACAATCAAGTGATGCTCGAAGCGATACGCGATCACTTTTTCGCAACTGGTACCGAGATCGCTATGAAGCCCGCTGGGGGCATCCGCACCGCCAAGCAAGCGATTGCCTTTCTCATCGCAGTGAAAGAAACATTGGGCGATGGCTGGCTGAACAACCGTCGCTACCGCTTTGGAGCCTCGGCATTGTTGAACGATTTGGTGCGACAACTCGCCAAAGAAGCAACCGGAAATTATCAAGCGCCATGGCAATTTAGCGAAGCCGCTGGTGGATATTAGATCAAATGTCTCATGAACATTCTGCAAGCCTTTTTTCTCATTCTCTTTGCCGTTTTGCTTAGCCATTGCGGTGTTACAGGTGGTGGTGCTCCGCGTGGAGGAACGCAAATCATTAACGTTTCCGCTTACGATCCCAAAGAACAACATCGCTCCGGTCGAGCGTATTCCGCCACAGATGTCAGAGCCTTGCGCGATAACGGCGCGGTGGGGCTGATCGCGCGCTGTGGCAAAGGCGGCGAGCTCGATGAAAAATGCCAGCAATTTCTTACCTCCGCCGATCGCTGCGGGATGAAACTCGGCGCGTACTATCGCACGATTGCTACCATTGATGCCGTAAAACAGGCCGATCAGTTTGTGAATGGAATGCAAGAAATGAGTCGCTCGCGCATGTGGAACCAACGTGAGTTTTTGCTCTGCGCCGACTTCGATGCCAATTCATCGCTTGGGCACATGACGCGATTTTTGGACCGCGTGAAGCAGCGCACCGGCATCGATTGCGTGGTTTACTTAGAAAACAGTTTGCATTTGCGCCTGACGCTGAGTGGGGCGAGTGAGTCGATCAAACAACGTTTCCGCCGCTGCCCCTACTGGGTCGCACTGTATTCGAATGAATCCGGAGCTGGAGGGCCGTTTCCCGCACCGCGCACGCCGAGCGGATTGACCAAACAATACAATGTCTGGAGCAACTGGCAGATCTGGCAATACGGCGGAGTCGAGTGGGAAAGAGGATGCTCAAACCCGAAAGTGTATCCCGGATTTTCACGTTACTTCGGCAATCTCGATCGCCCCGTAGAGCGAAATCTCTTTCGCGGAAGTCCTGAGCAGCTACAACAACTGTGGACTCGTCACAGCATGAAATGGTAATTTTGCTTTGCCGAGTATTCAGAAATCATCCATCGGTGTAAGCCACAAATCGCCTATATGTCTGTCAGTAACAGATCAGGAAAACCACGGAAGAAAAATCCCACCAAGAGCGAAAAAGTTCAAAATTGAATCATCACCCCAAATCCAAGGTCACAAAACGCTTGGGTTTTTTCGGATCATAAAAAACGTGCAGCATTTCTTTGGTTTCGTAGGCATGTTGTAACACATGAACATCTTCGTAGCCGCTTTTCTTCACCTCCACCGTTTCCTGTAGGTTGGCAAATTTCAGCGTGAATTGATACATACGTTGGTCATTGATCAAAATGTTGGTATCTTTCACAGCCAAAACGCGAACCTCGGCAACGGTGCCATTTTCGTAAAGACGATAACGCCGCTTTCTGCCGAAAAACGGGCTCAACATCAGCGTAAATCCCAGCAACGGAAAAATCAGCACAAAGGCGCTCCCGAGTGAGGCCTTCGACATACGCATACCCTGAGGACAATGGAGATCAGGCTTCTGCGGATGCACTCGAACAAAGATTTCATCTCCCTCCGCAAACGAACGCCCCGTCGTATATCCTATGCTGAACCTTTCTTGTGCGGCATCGCCAAATCGTGCCTCATATTTCCAAACCGGCACGTCATTGATCGACATCTTGGTTCTTTCGGCATGAGTCACTCGACCCTCCACAAAGCGCGGCGGTGCTTTATCGAGAGAGAGTTCATTGAGGAAATTCCACGGCAGAAAAAACACACAAAACACCGAACCAAACGCACCGAAGAGAAAGCCAAAAATCACCAGAGGCCAACGACCCGATTTCTTGGCAAGATGCTTGCGCAGACTAGGGCTCAGCCGCCGAGGGGCAGGCATGCGAATCAATTGCTTCAACTCCATTTGGATCGACTCATCCTGCATTCCATGTGCCATTTCTTTGCCTAGCGAGAACGTCGCGTTATGTCAACCGATTCGCGGAACGATTTTCTTGATTAGAGCACTTTCCATGCTTCCGCGACGATAGACTATCAAGCACCCTAAAAAACAACGCTGCATGATTTCCAAGAACCCCCAGCAATAACGCTACGCTTTAGATCTAACGTAAAATAATCCACTCCTCATTTTGGCTACTGCCATAGGAAGCAAAGGGCCTTCGGAAAGCTATCTACTTAGCGATTGGCGGAAGCGGAACAATTTGCCAACCTTCGATGCCGAGACGAAGGTCGCGCTCAGTAAATTCCCAGACAACGACTTTGATATTGGCAAGCTTGTTTGGATGACGAAATAATTCCTGTCGCACAAGGGTTGAAGCACCGCCATCGTGAGAGATACGAGTGGCGGGCTGACCAAGATGGTGAGCAAGTTGAGTGATGAATCCGGCATCTCCAGGTTCATCGTTTTCAAAAATTCGCGAGAAACTATCGCCCAATACGAGCACGGATGCTTCATCAGTTTTGATTGCCTTGAACTGAGTCGTTTCGATGTGCTCAGGAGGCAGCCAGGAAAAGATGGTTGGGGATTGCAGCATGTGGATGAGGTCGCCATACCGATCCAGCTTTACCGGATTGGAGTCAAAATGCGTCGCACCATGAATGCCAATGTGCTCTGCCACAAGTTTCGCCGCAACATCCATTCCGTGAGGCGACCAATGGGTATCTTGTCGCAGATAGTAAGAATCTCTACTCATTTCGCGAAAGCGAGCGAAGAGATCCACCACTTCTACCCCAGCGACATCACAAGCCTCAAAAAATGCACGTGTTTCGGGATTGATGATGCGCGTAGGAGGCATACTGCTGCGTGAGAACCACTGAGGATAGACGCTTTCTTTATTCGGCACTGGTAGAACGATCAAACGAATGCCTCTCGCTGCAAGAGCATTACGGTAGGCCGTCACTGCCGATATGACGTCGCTCGTATGGCTCTCACCATCCTGCCGACGTTGGGTAATGGCGTTAATGCCAGGGGTATAAAATAGCCAACCGCTACGCCCCACGCTCACCTTGGCTCCGCCATCATGAAGCGCAAAAAACTGCACCGCTTGCATCCACGGACGAAGCACACGAGTGACGATACTCGATTCTTCCATCCTTCGTTCGAATTCTGCAATAGATCTCTTGGTCGGCTTCTGCACAAAAAGTCGCAGCACATCGGGAGCTTCTCCACGCTGCCACTCTTGCAGTATTTGCAGGAACGGAACAGTCACCAACAGCAACAAAAAAAGGACGATGAGAGCACGTGACGAAGCAATCGAACGATGTCCGTTATTGTTTCCGCAAACATCTTCAGGAGCATTCATCAGAATTGGAAGTAGAGAAATGGGTTAGAAGATTGGGTAAGCATCGTCAATAAACACAGCCCGAACAGTGGCACGACAAAAGCTACTTTATGCCATGTAAGTGATTCGCTCCACTCGTGAGCCTGATATTTTGCAAAAAGAAAACCAATCGCGACGATCATCACGGCGAGTTTAGCTGGCGGATAAATTTGACCACCCAGCAGTGCGGTGATTTCGGATGATTGTCCCCCGCCTAGCAGAGCAAGGAAATACGATAGAGCATCGGCAACGTTCGCTGCACGGAACCACACCCACGAAGCCATCACGAGAAGTAACGTTATGGCGATGCGCACGGGTTTTGGCAAGCGCTGGTAAGCAGACTTTTTTCCCGCCCAGCGCTCGGCGATAAGCAGAACCCCATGCCAAGCACCCCATACGATAAACGTCCAGTTCGCACCGTGCCAAAGGCCGCCAAGCAGCATCACGATGGCAAGATTTCTATAAATACGCAACGATGTGCCGCGATTTCCACCAAGCGGAATGTAGAGGTAGTCGCGCATAAAGGAACTCAATGAAATGTGCCAACGTCGCCAAAAATCCGTGATACTCTCAGCTCGATAGGGCGCATCAAAATTTTTCATGAACTCAAAGCCGAACATTCGCCCGAGACCAACCGCCATGTCCGAATAGCCACAGAAGTCATAGTAGATTTGCAACGCATAGCACAGCAAGCCAAACCATGCACAAGCGGCATTCAATTCCTGCGCACCAAATGCGGCATCGGCCACCGTGCCAAGCGGATTGGCAAGAAGCAGTTTTTTGGCAAAACCGAGGATGAAAAGTGCCACGCCCGAAGCGAATGATATGCTGTTTTCCCGACGATGGATAAGCTGCCCAGCGATAGGAGCATAGCGAACAATGGGTCCTGCTACGAGCTGTGGAAAAAGCGCGACATAACAGGCATAATCAACAAATGAGCGAGCGGGCCGAGCATGACCACGAGACACATCCACGCAGTAACTCAATGCTTGAAAGGTGTAAAAGGACACGCCCACAGGAAGCACGATGCCCCATACACTCCATTGCGGACTGCCGAGCAAATGGGAAAGAGCTCCGAGATTGCGTAGCGCGAAGTCGAAGTACTTAAAAAATCCCAACACTGCGAGACACACCGTGACAGCCGCGACAAGAACGGCTTTGCGCAGCCGAGATCCTGCAGGAGACCGAGCGATGACAGCAGCCGACACATAAGTCACCGCCGTCACTGCCAACATCAACAGCAGGAAGCGGGGGTCGGCCCAGCCATAAAAGATCCAACTCGCCAGCAATAGCCAACCATTTCGCCATCGGCTACCCGCAGGTAGTAGGTAATACATCACCAATACGCATGGCAGGAAATAGAAAACAAAAATGTAACTCGTGAAGACCATTCACTCAATCCGCCGGATTTGTCCACACAGCCCAGAAAGCCGGTGCCTCATGTTTGCCGAAATACTTATCCACGATTCCACCAAGGTAGAAATCATCCATCGGAGTCTCCAGCGCCATACGATGAGAATCGCCCGCTCGGAACTCACGCAAAGAACCTCCCACATCTAACACTTTTTTGTCAGCCACTTCAGATCGAGATTTCCATGGATTGTAATGACCGATGTAAACAACTGCGCCTTTCTCCATGGTTCCACGATGAACAGCAGTGACTTCATATTGTAAAATCGCTGCGTAATCGTAAAGATCACGCTGAAAAATGGCACCATCTGGAACTTCAATGAGTCGCGCCGTAACCTCGATGCATCCTCGTCTCGAAAGCTGCGGATCAGCTCCTGTTGATTTTTTCCCGCAGCCAAAAATGGTTAGACTAACGAGCAAGAAAGCGATCAATGGATGCGTCTTCATGGAGTGGTTTTGATTTCATGAAAGGTCCAGCATGGCTCCCAGCCTTTGGGTAATGTCAACACGGGACCGAACTTGGCTTCAGGATGAATCTTGCGCAACAAAGCACTGTCACTACCAATGATTGGAGCATCGGCGAGGCGCATGAGCGACATGGGAGCACCGCCATTTTTGGGATCGCCATCCTCCTGCGGATTGCCTGTAAAGAGCACGTATTTTCCATCTGGCGAAACGTGACCACCGTAGATGTGGCGGCCGTCCTCGGCATAAACAAGCTGCGGATTTTTTCCGTCCGCATCAGCCATCCATAGTTGCGTCCAACCCATTTTTCCTAGAGCCACATCCGATGCATGACGATTCGAAAAAATCATCCGCTGACTTGTAGGAAACCAATCTGGTGTGCAGTTGTCCGTGGTGCTCACAGCATTGGTTTCACCCGTCTTTGCGTCCATCCGGCCAACACTCCAGGCTGCTCCGAAAGAATTCGAGACACCACTCAGCCATTCGCCATCTGGCGACCAAGTGAGCTGTTGAAAAAAACCACTGCGATGCAAGGTGCGCGATACTTTGCCGGATGTCGAATCGACAAATGTCACCCCCTTGAGCGAAAGACAGGCGAACTCTTTTCCATCGGGACTCCAACTCGCCCACGGTAAATCGCCATCGCCACCCAGAGCTTTCGCATTGCGGCCATTGCTATCCGCCACCATCGGCACGCCCTGCCTACCGTAATCATTTCCATCGATAGCTTCACGAACAGCGAGGCGTCGAAACAGCAAACGCGTGCCATCGCGGGAGAATAATGGATACGATTCACCCGCATCTGGCGTATGGGTGATATTCTGTAACTGCGAACCATCGGGGCGCATCAGGAACAGATCCCAGTCACCGTTTTGCGTGCGGGCGGGAAAGCATATCCAACCTTTCTCTCTCACCTCAACAGCCAAAGATTTGATGTCGGCCTCATGGGTCGCAAAAGCCATTTGAGCAAAACATGTTAGAAAAATACAGCGCACGTTCACAAATCTCAAAAAGTCATGAAGCATTGATCCTCGTATTGCCATAAACTTTTTCGCATCTATCATAAAAAAACCTATTGGCTTGGATCGAGTCGATAGCATAGCATCAATTTCCATTCATGGTGTGAGACTCGGCAGCTTCTGTTCTTCCACCCACACGCTTAAGGGGCCGATGGCAGGAAGATAGTATTCGGGGTCAAAGTCACTCATCGGGAAGTTCGCTATCGCGATGGTCACTTTACCGCCTTTGAAATCATCCAGATGTTCTTGCCAGACGTGGCTCCCACGCAGGCCCTGTTTACGCCAGCCATTGACACCTTTTTTGACCTCGGTGAGTTGTTTGCCATTCACATAGATGGCATAGCCTTCGCCCGAGTTCGCATGAATGCTCCCATCCAAACGAATTCGATACCGATGACCTTGCTTGATCGGTGGAAGTTCGAGTGTTTTGCGCATCAATACCACATCATTGTCGAGAACCGTCGTTGGCATGGTGCGCTTCGGTGGATAGAGAGCATACTTGGAAATCCACGATTCCACCTCCGGCACGGCTTCCGCCATTTTTACACCAAATGGCGCTTGACCACTTTTCCATCCAGCTTTTTTGGTATCAAACTCTGGAGCAAACCAATTGTCCATTCCGGTCGGCAGAGTGATTTCAAATGGCCCAGGCTTCACCGTTTTGATCTTCGGATCAGCGGAAGGTTTCACCTTGTATGGACTGTGAGCAAGATCGAAACCGAGGTAATCCCATGTCGTAGTCTTCATCTCGGCGAGAACCGGTTTCCAATCATATTCATGAATCCCGGCCTGCTGCAAATATGCCACCGCGTCGTCAAGGGCATCGTCGAGATAATCAGGAATTTTCGCAGGCTTCGGTTGGGCTTCTTTAAGCAAGCTTTGCACGAGGGGTTGATTGCGTGGATCAGCCAAGAAACGTGATAACAGGCCATCGATGAGCATGGGCTTTACGGCGGCTAGAGATGCCGCAATTTGTGCTTGGGTAGGAACCGGTTTTGCAGCTTCCGCAGCCATGGCTGCCATGGTCTTGGCCTCGCGATCCGACTTAGGAATCTCCGCAGCCTCGCCGCCGAGCAAGCGCACCATCGCACGCCCCATCCCCTCCCCCACTAACAAATAGGTTTCGGGGTTGCGGTGATAGTGATAGTCCTGACTGCGGGGCGATTCTTCTACTTCGCGCCAGAAATCGCGTGTATCGAGCGATGCAACAGATCCTGCGAACTCGGGATGTTGCTTAGCATCACCGACAGCCATTTGCGCTTCCCATACACCTTTCCATGGACCGTTCATCAATCGATAGCCGTGAAATCCTACACTTGCTACGACGGCTTTCATTTTCGGAGCTTTGAACTCCTTGCGCAGGTCGTTGATCATATCGACGAGACATTTTTCGTACTCTTCCTTGGTGGAACCGCTGTCCTTGTGGCCTTGGAACCAGCCGAAGCCAGCGACTTCGTATCCCTGACCTTTGTAGCCAGGAACGACCTTGTCGATATTGGCCAAGGTATCCTGCACACCTTTCACCATGGCTCGGTATTCGTAACCTTCGTATTCGCTGTCGGAGGTCTTACCACTGGAAGGCGGACGAAAATCATATCGCAGCGAACGGTTGCCCTGCGCTGTTTTGATGAGCAGAACTTGCTCGTCATGATAGGTACCCATGACGTAACCGAAGCCGACTTCAGGCCCGATGGAGTTGCACTTCGGTAGGCACAACTTGTTAGACTCCGCACTCATTGGCGCGCCCTTGCCGCCTTCGACGAGACGAGCCTCTTGGAAATAGACATCGTTGCGCACAGTCCATTTGCCCTGATCGTCGATGAGGTAAGGAAATTTCTTATCCTTTTTTATCAGGGTAACGAGGTCGCCTTTGCCGACAAGATCAACCTGTTCCAGCCAAAGCGCCGCAGAACCAGCCTTGAAGTAGATAACTTGAAAGGGGTAACGCTTTCCCGCTTCAAGTGTGACTTTGGTAGTCACTGCTTTTCCACCGACCTCCTTACGATAGACTTCCTTACCGTCTAATAATGCAAGTGCGTGGGTGCTATCGCCAAAGCCTACATGGATCAAATAGTTGCCAGTCGCTGGAACATCGATGTAGGCATTGGCCACCGGCGTGCAGGCGGGACTAAAGATCGTGGGAACCATCGCCGCGACCGTGCCAAGGGCAACAGTAGCGGTTTTGGCCGGGGTCCGCTTCGAGTAGTCCGCTTTTGGGTCATAGGCTCCTCGATGAATGGCGACCAAGGCACCAGCTTGCGCCGACGCATCGGCAGACTGATAGACGCCATGCGTCCGCAGAGCAGGAATACCCTTCCATTCCCAGCGACAGGCCGCCTTAGTGCGACTGGTGCCTATTGGCATTTGGCCAGCTATGATGGCTGGATCCGCAGAAAGATAAATGGTTGAGTATTCAGGCTGCGCCCCGGTCATATCCCCCATGCCAACCATGTTGGATTGGCCTGCGAGAATGTAAACTTTCACAGGCTTATCCGCATTGCCCGGCTTACCATCGGGACGAGACAATTGCAGCGGAATGACTTCGGAATGGGCACCGGAAAGGAGCGATCCAGCGATCGCGAAAGTGAGAATGGCTTGCTTCATGGTTCAATTGACAATTGGGCTAGGCATACGCAGAAACGCAGACGATTGTTTCGAGTTATGTCGGAGTTTTCTCGCATTCAACAGGGGGAAATCTACGAGACCAGATTTGCGCTTCCCCAAGCCGTAAAACACGTATAGCTTTTGTGCTTATGAAAAATCTGCGCTTTTTCTCACCGTCGATCAAACTCGGCAGATGCACGATGGCGATCACCCTTATAAGTTCTATCGCCTTGTGCGCTGAACCTGCACAAGAACCGCAACCCCAACTTCTCTGGCCGAATGGTGCACCAGATCACAATGGCTTGCAGGGGCCTGAGAACGTGAAATCCTGCGTCGGCAACATTAGCGTCCCTACCATTACGGTATATCGCCCACCCGCAGAAAAAGCTACGGGCGCGGCGGTCGTAGTGATGCCAGGCGGTGGCTATGGCGTGGTTTGCGTGTCAATCGAAGGCATGCCTATGGTCGAGAAATTGAATGAGCGCGGTATCACAGCGGTGATGCTGAAGTATCGACTGCCTAACCAACACCATCTGGTGCCCGCCAATGACGCGCGACAAGCGATCCGCACCGTCCGCGCCAACGCGGCAGCATGGGGCATCGACCCGAAAATGATCGGTGTATGCGGATTTTCAGCGGGCGGCCATTTGGCTAGCACAGTGACAACGGTATTTGATGCAGGAAACCCCAAAAGCGAGGATCCTATCGCTCGCGCCAGCTCACGCCCTGATTTCTCGATCTTGCTTTATCCCGTCATCAGTATGAAAGAGGAAATCACTCATAAAGGCTCGCAAAAAAGTCTCATGGGCAGTGAAAACCTAATCGAACGCTACTCCAACGAGCTTCACGTAACATCCGAGACTCCGCCCTGCTTGCTGCTGCACTGCAGCGATGATAGCACTGTACCAGTAGAAAACAGTCTGCGCTTCTATCAAGCTCTGGTCGCCAAAAAAGTCCCAGCCACCTGCCTCATTTTCGAAGAAGGTGGACATGGCCCCGTGGCATTCAAAAAGAATCCTGCTTGGGAATCCTCGCTCGACGCTTGGCTCCGAAAGCGTGGATGCATGAAGTAAGCTGGGCTATTTTTTGACCTTTTGTTCAGCAATGGAAAGGATGGTTTTGTAGTCAGTGCCATACTTTTCCAGAGCGTTAATCAGAAACTGTTGCGAATCATCGGCAGACATACCAGGAATGCCCTTGAGGCGGAATTCCATCACCTTTCGGCTTGCCGCCATCTGTTCCTCGATTTCAGGCACCATGTCCATCCATGAGTTGCCATACTTGGTAGAAAGCTTCTCAATCATCGAAGACTTCATGTGTTCGGGTATGTCATTCACACCTTCTTTGAACTCGTTGATCTGATGCCATGCCGCAGCCTGCTGGGTAATGAATTGAACCTGCACTTCGGGAGCACCAGCACTGGCCGCATTCGCGAGAAGCGTGTCCGAGAGATGCTTGGGCATGCGAGCGATTCCGTTAGAGTTGAATTTCTCGATCATTTGTTCAGCCGTAAGCGTCTCCCATGAGGCATCCCCCGCAACAATTCCAGCGGGTCGAATCATCTCAGCCGTGACAGGTTGAGGAAGAGGAGCATCATACGATTTGACAGCAGGAACTCCGGCTGATTCAGGCTGCATGGTCGCGGTTTTTTCCACATTCGCCGGTAAGCCAGCTTGGTTGTCGGGCGGCGGAATTTTTAATGATGAATCATCGGTTGCTGTCTCCTTTTTTTTTTCACATGATGCGAATAGGAGCGTAGCGAGTGCAAAGCAGGCGAGATTGGTTTTCATGGATTTTGGTAATGATTAAAGCAGAGAAAATTGCGAAGGCTATCGAATCGCAGCACTTCGCTGAACATTGATACGGAAGAGAACTGTCCATTCTATACATGAAGTTGTCGAATGATTTCACCTCCTGAATGATCTACTCCTAAGCGCTAAGCTTGGAGTTAATTCTTAATTACCGATGCTGCTGAACTGCAAGTTATAGGGATGATGCGAACTCATGGTGCAATCACTGCGTTCAGGCGAGCAAAGAGCTTGGTGTCGCCGACCGGAATGTCGGCGATGACATTGATAAAGTCGCCGTCGTCAGTGGTGTCGAAAACGATGCCGTTGACGGTGCCGTCCACATCAGGCACAGCAGCTTCGTGGCTTGCCCATGGGTCGGACAGTCCGCAATCGCTGCTGCATTGCACCTTCAAAACCGCGCCGCCGCACTTGGTGGACTTGAGGCAGCGGAAGGTGAGTCGGAGGCTTTTTCCATTGCGACTGGCCACAGGCAGTTTATTGAGCGCATTCTCGGACGGATTGGCCGCACCTAACAACCATGCCATGCCGTTGGCAACGCCATCGTTGTTGGTGTCGGCATCCAAGGCGACCGTACCTGCTGACCAGGATTCGTAGAGAGAAGAGACGAGGTAGCCGTTGGCATCTAGGATATAGGTGCCGAGTCCACTGCCATTGACGCTGATTTTGGCGAGTTGGCCACTGGGGCCGGAAGTGAGGCCGTCGGCACTATCGCCGAAACGCAGCGATGTGGTCTTGAGGATGCCAGTGATATTGAGCGTGCCACCAGTCCAATCCACCGATTCGCTGTCAGCAAAGGCAAGGGTGGCACCCGTGCCGAGGTTGATCACACCAGAGCCTGTGACATCCAAGGTTCCGGCAGTGCTCTTGCGGGTGTCCATGTCGAGTGTGGCGGTTCCGATGGAGACGTTGGAGGCGTTCGGAATGGCGTTGTTCGCGCCAAGTTTCAGCGTGCCCGCCGTGACGGTGGTGGAGCCGGTGTAGGTGTTGGTGCCGGAAAGGATGAGAGTGCCGGTGCTGGTTTTCGTGAGACCTGCCCCGTCATTGATTTCAGCGACGTTGCGCAGGGTGCCGCTGCGGAAATCGAGCGTGCCAATGTTTTTCTTACCTGTGCCAGTGGTGCCTCCGATGCTGCCGCCGTTCAGATCCAGCGTGCCTCCGGCTAGGGTCAAAGAAGTCGTAGAGCTGCCAGCTCCCGTCGAGGCGTCGAAGATGCCATTGGCGGCGGAGGCGGATGTGTTCACGTTCACCGTGCCGCCGTTGATGACCAGCGTACTGGTCGGAGTGGCGGTTCCGGCAGTAGCGGCAGCTAGGAGCAGGTTGCCTGAAATGTTCACCACCCCGGTGGCGGCAGAATCCGCCGCCGCACCACCGACGGTGAAGCCACTGGTGAGGGGGCCGGACGAGCTGCCGATCGCGACTCCCATCTGGATAGTGTTGGCGTTGAAAATGCCCGTATCAAAGGTCACGAATGCATTTAAAGTGCTACCACCACTGCCGGATTTTTGGCCGATGGTGAGCGTACTGGCATTGACGGTGGCGCTGCGTCCGGCGAGCAACAGGTTGTTGGTTCCGCCTGTGTAGGTTCCGCTGCTGGCATTTCCAATGGTGATCAACGAGCTACCGTTGCCGCCTGCGCCAGTAATCACCACAGAGCCTGCATTGCTAGGAAAGAGGATTTGACCGCCTGCTTTCCCAACGCCGATGTTGATTACCGGGGCTTGGATCGCATTGGTTCCCGGGCCGAGGTTGAGGGTGCTCCTGCCGCCCGAGTTGCTGGTGGTGACACCCAGCGAGAGCGTGCCGACGTTGATGAGATTGGTGCTGTTGGCGAGAGTGAGGGTGCCGTTGCCCCTGAGATTCGAACCAACCGAAAGGCTTCCGGTGGGCGACTGGACATGGAACGCAGCAAGGCCCGACAGGTTCACTACGGTGGTGCTAAATTGCTCACTCATATTGAAGTTTCCGTTGACCGCGAGAGTTCCTCCCGTCCCAGCAGAACCCGTATTCAAATTGGTGATGGCGCGGACTGCTTCCGTTCCGATGACTCCGGACTTAAAGTCAGAAACGGTCAATGTGCTGCCGCTAGCTATGGAAAGCAGACAACTCGCGGTGGTGGCGGTATTTGAGTTGATTTCGAGGGAACCAAGCGTGGCATTGGTGTTGAGGGTTAGGTTGCCCACGGTGCCAAGCACTCCAGCGGAGCCAGTGCCTAACGAGAGCGAGGCGGTATTGGCTCCAAGCGTGCCGCCTGCATTGACTTGCAAGGTGCCTTGCTGGATGGCGGTCGTTCCAGTGTAGTTGTTGTTTCCGGAAAAGATCAGGCTTCCTGCACCGGATTTTTCAAGGGTCACCGAACCCGAAATCGGTCCGCTTGCCGTGATGCTGCGGCCTGTGGCGATATTCCAAGTCTGGTTCTGCCCGAGATATATCGGGTGATTTAATGTGAGGTTCACCGTGGAGGCCGCCATGTCGATTCCTGCGCTGCCGAGGATGAGATTCCGGCTACTTGTGAAGCTGAGCGGGCCGCTGGGATTGTTGATGATGAGGCCGGACCAGCTCAGATCGGAGCTGAAACTCATGCTGCCAGCGAGTGAGGTGGCATTCCAGTTCGCGGTATCGGTCACTCCCGGCACAGACACTGGAGTCCATGCGGTGTCATTGTCTAACTCATTTCCCGTGGCTGCCTTGATGGCGGCGGTGGGTGGGTTCTCGATGGTTAAAATCAGTTGCGGACGATTCGCTGCAGTCGGGTTTTCGCGCGAAGCGTAGCTGACATCACCCGCAGTGCCGTGATTGTCGGTGGACATGATGCGGAGGGAAAGCAGTTTGGCGGGCTTCGACAGAGCGTCATGGAACTCCGAAGTGACGGTGAACTCCGCTGCCTGCCCCGTGACGGGTAGCCACTGTGCGAAGAGTTTTCCCGCAGCGGGCTTGTTGGCGAAGGTGATCGTCGTCTCGTCCCAGGTATCGGTGCTAACCAAGGTTGCACAGCTTTCGTTGCCTGCTTGAGCACTGGTGGTGCCGCCGAGCCTCACTTTGGCGTGCAGGATTTTTCCGGTAACCCCACTGAGATCCCAACGAAGAAAGGTCTCACGAGTTTGGTCGGCGCTCGTGTCTTGTTTGGTCTGAAGGGAGGTAGCGGTTCCAAAGTTGGTCGTCGCATTGACGCCGCCTTGCACAAACGCATCGGCCACAGGGTTGAGCGCCAGGGTTGTGACGGATGGCTGAGCTTTTCTCACTTGGAGATGCAGCACAGCGAAGTCCACCGCGCAGTTGCTGCCAAGGGCGAAATGGAGCCGGCCATCGGCGAGTAAGGTGGGTGAAATTTCCATGGTGCACACGGTCGGCGCGGTGGAGGAAATCGGGTTCCAGCCGAGACTGGCAAAAGTCAGCGGACTGGAGGTGCTGTCCAGCCAGATTCGATCTGCCGTGGCACTGCCGATGGCGCGCAGGCTCACGGTAAGCGAGGCCGCGAGGACGGTATCGCCCGGACTGAGGGGCACATCCAAGGTGCTGGCCGTGTAGCGGTTGCCTACGAGTTGGTCGAATTTCGCTTCTGCGGGCATTGCGTCGATCGCTTCCACTTGGGCGAGCCAGGCGGGATCACAGTTCACCGTTTCACCTGTGCCTCCCGTGCTGGAGTGTTGATCCACATCGCCGAGCCAGACTTCGCGAAACTCGGCGTCCGGCCACTTCATGCGTTGCTGGAGTTGGCCATAGTAGAGACTGCGCGGATGCACGGGCTTGCCGATTCCGCTGGGGCCGCTGCGCTCGTAAGTGCCTGCCGAGTCTGCACCTACGGAAAAGCCCGAATTGCTCTGAACGGTTCCAATCGAGCCGATCAGCCAATTGCGAGCGGTGGGAGGATTTCGCACGCGAAACCCACCACTCGCTATGGAATTCCAGACCGCCATGTAGCCACCAGCCCAGCCGTGGCCGGTGCCGGAATTGCCGCGGTTTCTGACGTTGATCTCGCTGCCATTGACCGTAACGAGATCGAACAATCCACCGACTGACCAGCGGTGATGTGGCCCGGTATCCGATAATGCGTTATCTGCCGTGCAATGCACAAACGCGTTCGGCCCGGCCACACTCGAGCCGAAGACATAGTCATGCCGCCCCCTGCGAGCGAAGTTGTTCACCATCAAAATGCATTGACCATCACCGTTGTTGAAGGAATAGCGGCGGCCACCGGTGATGAGTGAAATGGGATCAAGGCATTGCGAATCCGCCACCGTCACCCATTTGGCACCAGATGATATGGTGACCGCTGAATAGCCGAAATACTGAGCGGTGATGTTCCGCACCCAAGCATGCTGGGCATTGGCGATTGCGATGAAATTCCAAGCGTGTGCTTCATCTGTGGGACTGGCGAAGTCCGAAAAACCGTAAATATCCTCAATCCCCACCTGCTCAATGCGCCCTGCCCAGGTGTAGCGCGAAATGTTACCTCCGCCGTAGATCAACTCGAACGTTTGCGGCAGCGGCGCGTCCACGGTGATCCTGTTTCCGTCGATCCGAGTGATGGTGCGGTCAAAAGCGAGATAGGACGAGGTAGCCCCCCAAGGATTCGTAAGTTGATCCATATCAGTCGCCGCGATCCAGTTCGCCGTCATGGGCCAATTCACCATAACGGTGTGTCCTTCGGCTAGGCCGCCGGTGCCATCGACCTCAAAGGATCGCGAGCCTGCCGGGACGAGCTTTTGAGTGAAATCCCGAGTGGTGCCGGAAACTGTGCTGCGGCTGCCGGAGCCAGCGACGGAAATGATCGTCATTTGGGTTGTCGCCGTGGCACGGAGACGCGTGCCGGTGACGGGATCATCCCCCGCGCCCTTGAGCACCACACCGCTCGCGTTGATGGTGATGGTGTTAGCGAGCTGATACTCTCCGGCATTGAGAAATACTACGCCGCGCCAGCCATTCGCATCGGGTGTCATCGCTTCCACGGAATCGATCGCCGCCTGGATGAGTGACGTGTCATCGCCAGTGCTAGGGCTGACATACACCCAGCGGGATTGCGGGATGACCGCTGCGACATTAGGCAATGGCTCGGTGCCACTGCGATAGCCGCAGTTGGAAAAATCGTTGATCCGTTGTCCGCGCTCATCGAGTTGATACAGCAAATTCCCCGACGCTGACGGATAGACCCATGCACTGTTAGGAGCCTGAGCGGCGAGGGGCACCAAACCAAGGATCATTAGAGCAAGGACAGGTTTCATAAGATGATTGTTATGCATTGGCTGGTGGATCGCAGTCCACCGCTCCTATATCGGGTATGAGAGTGATGCGGAATCATGGGGGACTGATGGCGCTCAGGCGGCCGAAGAGTTTGGCTCCGCTGGTGGGGATGTCGGCAATGACGTTGATGAAGTTACCGGCATCTGTGGTGTCGAAAATGATGCCGTTGACAGTGCTATCCGCATCAGGCACTGTCGCCTCGTGGTTGGTCCATGGGTCTGCCAAGCCCAGATCGTCGCTGACTTGTACCTTGAGAGCTGCACCACCGCGATTGCTTGACTTGAGGCAGCGGAAGGTGAGGCGGAGGTAGGCTCCGTTGCGGGTGGCGACGGGAAGTTTGTTGAGTGTGTTTTCAGATGGATTGCCCGCGCCTAACACCCATGCCATGCCGTTGTGCACGCCGTCGTTGTTGGCGTCTGCATCGAAGACGACACTAGTTCCTGCCCAAGCCTCGTATGGCGTCTGGATCATGGAAATGGTGGCAGAACCGATTTGGCCGGCTCCGTTGTTGACGGTGAAGGTCAGGTTGCTGCCCGGCACCGTCGGAGTCACGCTCACGCCGGTGAGCACGCCAGCGACGAAGTTGGCAGAAGTGCCGGTAAAGCCGCCGGTGCCGCCGAAGGTGACGGTGCCGTTGAAGCTGGTGGCGGTGGCGTTCGCGGCATCCTTCGCGGTGAGGGTGATGCCGGTGATGGGCGTGCCAACTGTCTGCGGCGAGGCGATCGGGGAAATCACGAAGGATGCGACCGGTCCGGGGCCGCTGGGGCCTGTGGTGCTAATGCTGACGTTGTCGATATTGGCCGACGAGGTGGCTCCAATGAAACGAAGTCCGAGGTCCAAGCCGAGGGAGGCACTGTCGGCGGTTTCACCCGTGGTGTAGGTGAAGCTGATGGTTCTGTAGAGGCCGTCACTGGTCGCATTGCCCGTGACCCTCTTGAGCTGGGTGCCGCCAGTAGCGCGGTCGTTACCCGAAGCGAAGGCGATCAATCGAGCGTCGTAGGCGAAACCGGCTTGCACCCCCGCCGTGCTGCTGTTGTTGTCCCATCCATCCCTGACGACATCGAAGCTCACTGTATAGGTCCTGCCTGCGGTCAAGACGCCGATCTTGCCTGCAGTGGAAGTAACGGCAGAGTTGGTGTAGCGGAAGGCGTAGGCTTGGCTGCCAACCGGATCGGTGAAATTGGCACCGCCGTTCTCCGTTTCATCAACGAGTCCGTTCAAATTGGCTTTGAATCCAACGGTCGAACGCACCCAGAGGCTGGTGTTGGCTTGCTGGCTGGTGTTTGCCAACGTGTAAGTGGCGACGTCAGGGGTGGTGCCACCAAAAATGTTGGCTCCGGCCTCGAAGTTGTCGGCGAACACAAGGTCAGCGGGCGGCGCCACTTCCGTGGCGAAGGCCCAGGTGCTGTCGATGAGAATGCCCGCATAGCTGTTGCCGGCGAGGTCGTCGATGGCTGTGTCCGCGATCTGGACGGCGTAGTTCTTGCCCTTGAGCAGATCGGCGGCGGGATTGATGGTAAGAGCATTACCGGTGACTGTGACTTGGCTGTTGGGCAGCGTGATGACCACCTGCGTCCCGTCGGTAAGGTTCTTGAGCGTGATGTTGCCGGTGCCGATGGCTATGGACTCGCTGAAAGTGGCCGTGAGGTTGGCGCTGGAAATCACGTCGCTTGTTCCATTCGTTGGGTTCGAGGTGAAGATCGTCGGGGTGGTCGTGTCCGGCGTGGCAGTGGTGAAGCGCCAGGTCGTTTCGTTCGTGATACCGGGGTAGCTGTTGCCGGCGAAGTCGTCGATGGCGGTGTCGGCGATCTGGACGGCGTAGTTCTTGTTTGGCACGAGGTCCGTTGTAGGGTTGATGGTCAGGACCGAACCGGAGACCGAGACTTGATCCGCGTCCGTGACCGCGATGGTCGTCTGCGTCGCGTCGCTCAGGTTCTTGAGCGTAATAACGCCCGTGCCAAGGGCTATAGCTTCGCTGAAGGTTGCTACGAGGTTCGCGCCGACGGCGACGCTGGTAGCGTTGTCCGCCGGATTGAGGGAGGAGATGGTGGGTGCAATGGTGTCGGCAGTCACGGTGGCGAAATTCCACGTCGTGTCGTTGGAGATCCCGGCGAAGGCGTTGTTGGCCAGGTCCTTGACCGCAGTCGCAGCAATCCGAACCGCGTAGTTCTTGCCGCTGGCGAGGTTCGCCGTCGGGTTGATCGTCAGGACCGCCCCGGAGACCGAGACCTGGGCCGTGTCGGTGACTGGTATCGTGATCGAGGTTCCATCGGTCAGGTTCCTGAGCGTGATGTTGCCGGTGCCCCGCGAGATGTTCTCGCCGAAGGTCGCCACGAGGTTCGCTCCGACCGCCACGCCCGTGGCGCTATCCGCCGGGCTGAGGGTGGAGATCGTCGGCGGGCTGGTGTCGGTAGCCGCGGTCGCGAAGTTCCACGTCGTGTCGCTGTCGATCCCGGCGAAGTTGTTGTTTGCCAGGTCCTTGACCGCGGTCGAAGCGATCCGGACGGCGAAGTTCTTGCCGACCGGAAGATCCGAGGTCGGGTTCGGGTTGATGGTCATTACCCTGCCGGAAATCGAGACCTGGCTGGTGTCGGTGACGGCGATGGTCGACTGCGTCCCGTCGGTCAGGTTCGTGAGCGTGATGTCGCCGGTGCCCCGCACAATGGTTTCGCTGAAGGTCGCCACGAGGTTCGAACCGACAGCCACGCCGGTGGCATTATCCGCCGGGCTGAGGGTGATGATCTCTGGCGGGATGGTGTCAGCGGTGTTGATGTTCGCATAGACCATATAGGACGTTTGGTAATTTGGATCCAATTCCGGTCCGGCACCGCCTTCAATCGTTGGATCCGCATCCGCTATGAATTCGACTTCCATCATGAGATATCTCCGGCCATAGACCGTCAGGATCTTGTATTGATATGCCCTGTCGATATACGTGCCGAAGGTCATGTTGCCCGAGTAGCGCATGGGATTGGGCCAGTTGCCCAGCCCGGATGGATAAACAAGACCGTCCGCCCCCACGGTGAAGCCATAAAACCCTATAGAGGTGTCGGTTGACAAAGGGACCTGATTGGCGGCCAATTGTTTCTGGATGAGGGCCAGGGCGGCCGCTTCGTCTTTCACTTTGTCATGGCTATTGATAAATCTCCACCTCCCGTGAAAGGCCGAGTTGGTTTGAAAGTTTCCATCCCAGGTATAGAGATCAGCATCGTTGCCGCTCACCTTCCATGCAGAGGTCTTCTTGGGCCGGGTGTTCACAAACAATTGTCCCGCTTCGGAGAACCCGAAGACTTGACCGAAGCTTTTTCGTTTGATTTCGCCGCCGTCCGGGATTACGTGGATCCCCCGTTCGCTCACCAACTCCTGGGGCAGATTGGTATAGGCCAGCATGAGCATTTGCAGCGCATCATTCTTGATTTCAGAACTCGCCGCATCCAAGCCTGTCTTCAATGCGCTGACCCCCGTGACTTCAAAATAGGGAACCGCGTCCACGGCTGCATTGAGAACGGGGGGGAAGATGGTCGCGTACGTTTCCGGATCGGCAATCAGCCGCGGGCTATTACCGCTGGCCTGGCCTCTGAGCCAATACTCTTCGTGATCCGCCAGGGTGACAAGCAGACTTGTGTAGGTTTTCAGCGTTTCGGTGTCGAGATGTTGCAGCAGGCCCAACGCCCACTGCTTGACGAACCAAGAGGTTTGCGGATCTCTGACGAGTTGATCGATCCGTGCCCACATGGCGGGTGTGACCTTGGAGGGATTCTTGTAGGTCGTCCGCCAAGTACCCAGGACTTCATGCAGAGCCATGACACCTATATGCTGCAATCTCGCGTCGTCCGAGTTGATCATGTACGACAGCATGGAGTCTCTTCCCAATCGCAGAATCGCCCCGATGGCGTCGTTGCGATAGGTCATTTCCGGGTGATGCAGATAGGTCAGGATGTCCTGGTCGGAAGTGGTGCTGCCCAGCAGCGTCGAAACCGCTTGGTACGCATGTGAATTCGGTAATTCGTTGAGAATATCCTGGTGACTCCACGGACCGCCTGGCACGGGGTCGAAAGAACGGAACGCGTCGTCGGCCGCAGTTCCCCAGGGACGCACGGGCAGGGTGAACGACTGGGCCCATTGGCTAAGGGGGGCTCCAAATAGGTGCAGGTGCTTCCGAGGCAGGGTGTAGTTCAAGGCATAGAGCGTACCCCAGCCATTTTGTGTCTCGCCCGTCGCCTTGTCGTAATTGCTTTCCGGCCCTCCGGCAACGCCGATGCCGCCATTATGACGGCGGGAGAGTTCCAGAATCCACCATCGGGCGTCCATGAAGGAGCGGTATTGCGCGGGGAGCTTCTCCGTCATCAGTCCCATCGATACGGACTTCCAGATTTCACCGATGCCCCCTCCCGTATGCCCCCGGCCATAGTCATTCATGCCATAGAAGAACTTCGTGGCGCATCGCTGCGCAGCTTGGGCATAGACCGAATTCTCCCCATTGGGTGTCAGCCGGCTTGCGGCAGCCATCGCAAGGGCCAGGTTGCCGGTTTTGCCATTGTCGTCGCTGAAGCCGGGCTTCGGGGTGTAGTCGCCGTATGGCACGCCGCCAGTACCGGAAAAGCGGTAGAAGTGGCGCAGGGAACTCTCGAGGGTGGCACTGTCGACGTTAATGCCGCAGGTTTTTGCGAGCAGCAGGAACGTGAGGGCGGGCACGCCTGCCGCATTCAGGTGTCCGCCGGAGTTATACGTGAAGGAGCCGCTGCGGCCCGCCCAGCCGCCGGCATAGATGGTGTCTCTCAGCTTGTCCGCCGCCTCCTGCATGAGCGGCAGCACCACGGGATCCCCGGTCCGCAAATAGTATTCAGCGACGCCAATCCCCTCATAGCCGATCGACCAGGTGTGGTCGGCGAAACTTCCACGATTCTGCATCCAGCCGCGCACCACGGCGAGGTCGTTTGCATCTCCGGTGGAGAGAAGGAACAAGACGGATCCCCATTCATTCTGGCCCTGTGCGGCGAGCCGGTTGGCGAGATTGCGCACGATCAAGTCCGACTTCGGGCAATTGAGCGGCCAGGTCGCACTGTAGGAGCCCATCACGGGGATGTTCACCACCTTCGTCCCGAGGTTTTGGATCTGGAGGGAGATGATGCCGTCACTTGCTTCCGCATCCGTGATGATTTTACCGAGCACCACGCGCGGGTCCACGCCGGTTAGCGTAACCCCGTTGATACTCTGGATGATCTGGCCTGCCGCGAGCGTGCCATTACTGGCGGCGGGGGAACCCGCCTCGACATTGGTGATTTCCATGGTCCAGCCGGGGGATTCGATCCTGATGCCAATGCCCACGGGGCCGAAGTTTTTGATCTGCCAGCCCGTGGTGTTATTGGCGGTCGGGGCTGGGAGGAAAAACGGGTTGTTGGGCGCGAAGACGTAACTCGGAGGCGTGAAGTTACCGGATGCAGTAACGGATGCTGTAAGGAATGCGATGGCGATCGCAACGGCTTTGATGGTTTGGGAAAGTATTCTCATTCGATATTTCGTTCTTGTGTTGTGGTGTTACCGTAAAAAATTACTAGGCACCGCCAAGTGCCGCGTACACAGGTGGGTGCACGGAGCTATCGGTAAATTTGCAGAGCACGGACTCATGGCGCATTCACCGCGCTCAGGCGGCCGAAGAGTTTGGCTCCGTCCGCGGGAATGTCGGCGATGACGTTGATGAAATCGCCGTCTGCCGTGGTGTCGAAGACCACGCGATTGACGGTGGAGTCCGTATCGGGCACGGCGGCCTCAATACTGGTCCATGGATTGGAAACGCCCATGTCGTTGCTAGATTGCACTTTGAGCACCACACCACCGCGCTTCGTGGATTTTAGGCAGCGGAAGTTGAGGCGCAGGTTGGCTCCGTTACGAGTGGCGACGGGCAGTTTGTTGAGCGCGTTTTCGGCAGGAGTGGCGGCACCTAACACCCATGCCATGCCGTTATCCACTCCGTCGTTGTTGGCATCGGCATCGAAGGCGACGCCGGGGCCTGCCCAGGTGTCGTAGGGGTTGGCTGAACCAGCGACGAGACGGAGTTGATTGCTGACCACTTGAAGGGTGTAGCCGGAAATCGGAACGGCGAGCGTCGGCGTGCCGGTTATCGAACCGGCGGTGAGCAGGGTGTGGCTTGCCAAGGTGGGCGTGCCGGTGACGAGCACGGTCTGTCCAGTGAAATTCACCGTCGCACTTGCGGCAGTGACTGGTGTGGCGATGTCAAGCCCCAGACTACCGCCACCAAAGGTGATCGCGGAGGTGGATTGAGCAGCTCCCGTGATGAGCAAAGTTCCGCCGTTGATCTGTGTCAGACCGGTGTAGGTGTTCGAGACGGAGAGGACGAGAGTGCCAGTGCCGAGCTTGGTGAGACCGCGGGCACCGCCGCCGGTGCCGGTGGAGTTGGCGATGACATTACCGATTGTGAACGAAGCGCCACTGGCATTGGTGGTGTCGAAGCCGAAATTCGATCCGGCGTTCATGCCGTTGGTGGCACCTGTGCTTGCGGCCTGGTTGGTGAGCACGGTGGCGACGTTGGCGGTGCTAAACTCACCGGTGCCACCGACGCTCAAGGCAAGTGTGGCGCCGGACTTGACGTTGAGCCTGTTGGTGGCCGAGCTTGTCAACGAGGCTGTTTTCGCGAATTGCAAAGTTCCCGCGCTGACCGTGGTCAGACCTGTGATGCTGTTGGTGCCGGACAATATCTGATGGACGCTAGAGGAATAGGTGAGCCCGGAGCTGGCTGTGATATTTCCTGCAAAACTGCCGCCGCCTAGGGAACCGCTACCGCCGATTGCCAAGCCCTTTACTGACATGGGGCCGGTGAAGGTGTTTGTGCCATTCAGGGTTAAGCTGCCGCTCTGGGTGCCAGTCACAGATAGCCCGTAGCCAGAGCCGCCATCACTGATGTTACCATTGAAAACAAAGTTCACTTGGACTGTAGAGGAACTTTGATTCAGAGTAATCGACTGACCAAGGGTGACATTGCCGTCGAAGGTCACGAGACCGACGCCGCTGGAGCCTGATCGATTGAAGTTCGTGGTAGCCCGATTCCACTGGATTGCATTGGGAATCGTAGTGGCGCTTGAAGTAGGCATCGTCCAGGTGCCACTGGCACCGGAGCCGATGGTCAGAGTGCCGGAGCCAAAGCCATTGAAGTTACCAGTAGCGAAACCCGCCAACGAGCCGCCATTTAAGTTGAAACCTCCGGAGAAGCTGTTGCCGCCGCTGAGGGCGAGGCCGGTGCCATTTGTCAGAGTGACGCTGCCCGTGCCGGTGATCGCTCCTAAACCCTGCGCGGCACCGGTTCGGTTAATGACGAGACTGCCGTTGTTGAGGATGGCGGTATTTGCAATGGAACCCGTACTGCCGCCGTTGCCGAGTTGCAGCGTTCCGGCGTTGATGGTGGTGCCTCCGGTGTAGGTGTTGGCTGCGGTGAGGATCAGGGTGCCGGCACCGGATTTGTTCAAACCATCGCTGCCAGCGATGATGCTGTCGATGGAGAGCGAGCGGTCCGACTGGGAAACATGAACGGCTGGCCTGCCGGAAGTGAGATCAAGGGTGAGGGTGTTGCCGCTGATCGTTAGATTGTGACTCGATGCCGTGTCGGTGAAGTTGATGTTTCCGATGGTGCGGTTGCCACCCAGGGTGATGGTCCGGTCCGCCGTGAAGTCCAGATTGAAGTTGGCGGTGGAATTGGAGCCGTTGGCGATGGTGCCGCCGGACCAGCTTCCGGCAGTGGTCCATGTATTGTTCGTGGCGTCGGCTCCGTCGTAAATCCAGACTTCGCCTTCGACGGCCGCGACGGTGAAGTTCCAGGTCGTGTCGTTAAGGATGCCGGCAAAGTTGTTTTCGGCGAGGTCTCCGATGGCGGTGGCCGGGATCTGAACTGCGTAGTTATTACCTAACAGGAGAGCGGCGGTCGGGTTGATGGTCAGCACCGCGCCTGAGACAGTGACCTGGGTCGTGTCGGTGACGGAGATGTTCGTCTGGGTTGCGTCGGTCAGGTTCTTCAGGGTGATGTTGCCAGTGCCGATGACGACGGATTCGTCAAAAGTGATGATCAGGTTGCCGTTGATCCCGACATTCGATGCTCCATTCGTCGGGTTGAGTGAAACTACGAGCGGTTCGGTGGTGTCCGGCACTCCGGTAGTGGCGGAGGCTGCGGAGGACCAGTTGCTGACATTTTGGGCGGGACTCTTGTCACGGGCACGGACGCGGTAGCTGTATTCGGTGCCGGGTTGGAGACCGCTGTTGGTGTAAGTCGGGCTGTTCTGCCAACCGCTATCGGCGGCGCCTGGGTTGCCGGTGGTTTCCTCGAAGTAGTATTCCACGCCACTGGGATCGGTGGTGGTGGTGGCGGTCATGCTGATGACGTCGATGCCGAGGGCGGTGGGCGGAGTGATGAAACTCGACGTCGCGGGCGACGGCGGCGTGGTGTCCGGGGCGATGGTGCTGGCGGATACCGGGGCGGAATCGGTGGTGGTGTTTCCGGCTGGGTCCTTGGCGCGAACAATATAAGTGTAGCTGGTGCCGGGGGTGAGTCCGGTGGCGGTGAAGGACGGGCTGGACTGCCAGCCACTGCCAGGGCCGCCGCCGACGGTGCAGACGAATTCATATTGGACGCCGTTGATGTCGGACGCGGTGTTGGCTGCCATGCTGATCGAGTTTTCTCCAAGGACTTGGAGCGGGCCGGCGAAGGTCATCGGGTCGGGCGTGGGCTTGGTCACGTCGTTGCCGGGTGCAGCGCTAAAGACGGCGGAAAAGGCGGTTTCGTTGCCCGCCGAATCCTTCGCCTTGACGCGGAAGTCCTGGCTCACGCCATCGGTTAGTCCCGTGCTGTCCCAACGGGTGCTGGTGATCCAACCGCTGTTGGTGGAGTTGCTGGTGTTTTCAAACCAATACTGCACGGACTCCGAGGCATCGACAGCGGTGGTGGCAACCATGCCCACGGTGCTGGTGTTCACCGCGGTAGGGGCAGTGGCGAAGCTCATCGGACTGGGCGTAGGCGGAGTCACATCCGGCCCGGAAGCGGCGACGAGCAGATCGACCATGGCGCGACCCATGGCATCGCCAACCAACATGTAAGTTCCGGCACGATTGAGGTAGTGGTTGTTTCCTTCCCCTCCCTCGCTGAGCGGATTTGTATAGACCGTCTTCACGTTGATCTGAGGGTTGCTTCCGGTCGTGCTGTCCACGGCAAGGTGGGCGTCGCGGACCGCAACACCGTTTGCCGGAGTGGTCATTTCGAGCGTTGCCTCACCGAGCGTGCCGAGGACGAAGGGCGCGTTGGTCGCGACCTTGCCACGGTAGCGGGTTGTGTAATAACTGCGCAGCGAATCAATCAGAGTAACGAGGTTTTGTTCGTAAGCGGCGGCCCAACTACTGACACCAAGATCCCTTTCGCCCTGCCACCAGACAAAGCCTGCAATTTCGAATCCTTGGGTGGCCCAACCGGGGTATTGCGCGGCAAAATTATCCAGCACATCAACCACATTGGTAACCGCCGCATCCGGGTGTGCCCATTGGGATTCGTCCTTGAAATAAATATCGTATTGCTTGCCCCCATACCAAGCGCCGGGGGTCGTTGGAATCGGGAGTCCGTAGCCAGCGGCGCCGGGCGGCAGGATATCCCAGCTGAGGGAGCGGTTGCCAATGGACGATTTGAGCAGCAGGACAGGTTCATCGTGATACCAGCCCATGATGTGGCCGAATCCGAGTTCGGGGCCTAAGTTGTTGCTGCTTGCGCCGCAGCCGGGGGTCAGCCCTTTATTGTGAATGGCGGAAATCACTCCACGATAGCGGACATCCTGCCGTTGTGTCCATCCGCCTGCTTCGTTCACAAGATTGGGGAACTTGTTTTGGCGGAGCGTCATGGTTTCGAGTGATTTGTCATCCGTGCCATAAACGTTGCCCAAGCCGACCATGTTGGACTGGCCTGACATGATGTAAACCTTGACCGGTTTGTTGGTGACACCGGGCGAGGCGTCCGGATCGGGAAGCGGATAGGGGACGCGGGGCTTGTCATTCGCGTTGAAGGGGCTGGTGAAGCAAGCGACCACCTCGTAGTAGTCACCGGCACCGTCACCGTCCGTGTCCGGGACGTGCGGATTGGTCCCGGCGTTGTTTTTGCTCACGACGGTTCCAGTGTTGGTTTCGGCTCCATCGAGAAGGCCGTCTTTGTCCTTGTCGTTATCTCTCGGATTGGTGCCGGTGTTGGAAGCACTGGTCCAAAGGCCGGTGTTGCTTTCGGCTCCGTCGGACAGGCCGTCGTCGTCGGAGTCGAAATCAACCGGGATGGTGGCGGGGCGAAGTCCGACGCCGGTCATCTCAGGGCCGTCGAGTAGAGTATCATTGTCCGTATCGTTGTCGGTGGGATTGGTGCCGAAATTGTATTCCTGGATGGCGGTGAGTCCGTCCACATCCAGGTCGGTCGAGGGTTCGAGGGCGGTGGACGATGGCGGATCCGTGTTGGCCAGCTCGTAGGTGTCTGGGAAGCCGTCGCCGTCCGTGTCGATGACGATAAAGGAGAAAAGATCCCCGGTGACCGGGGTGCCGTTCGGATTGCCGTCTGGATAGGAATCGACACGCCAGTAGTAGGTGCTCGCAACGGGGGCATTCACACTGGTGGTGCTGGTGAGCACGCCATCGACCACCTGGGTGAGGGCTGCCGGGTCGGTGCCGAAAAAGACATCGACCGGCACATTTCCGCCGGGTGTGTTCGGCGGCATGTTGGTCCAACTGAGGACTGTGTTGCCGGAGGACATTACCACGCCGGTGGCCGGGGATGGATTCATGTCGTGGCCGGTGATCAGGCGGATGTTGTCGTAGAGCACGCGTGCGTTCGAGAACACAAGCCGGATGCCAACATCCTTGCCGAGATGGGCGTTCGCGCCGTCCGGCGTGAAGGTCAGACTGCGCACAGCGGACATGTCCTTGGTGGTGACGGTGCCGGTGGTGCTGGCGAGCAGGGTGCCGGAAGCGAGGAGTTCGACCCTGAAGTTGGCGCTGGCAACACTGGTGTCCACTGCGGTGTTGAAAGTCACTTTGTAGGGGACATTCGCCGTCAACGTCTGGCCGGTCGCACCCGTGGCGGTGGTCAGGAACGAGTTGGTGTAACTGCAGCAGTAGGCCTGAGCACCGTATGGCGTGGTGAAGGGCGGGGTGGCGGGCCAGGCGACGGTTTCGTTGTAGAGGCCGCGGTTGGTGGCACCAAAGCCTGTGGTCGAGCCGACCCATTTGCCGCCGGATGGGACGGTGTTCTGCACGAAGCCGGTGACGACCGGGGCTTCGAAGCTTTCGGAAAAAACAACGCCAGCGCCAGCCGGGCTGGCGAGAGCCAGCGCTGCAGCTAGGGCGTTTGCTAGTAGGATTCGGATCGGATTCATGAGGATACAGGTGGTGCGCTTTGTCGTTGGAGATTGGGGTGGTGTTCGGTGTGTTTCGAGTGCTTAAAATTCAAAATTTTTGATGTTATTTGGAAATGCTGGGCAATCGGAAACGCTAAACAGTGCGTGCGGAATAGTATTCCCTCCCTCATTTGACAAAATAATTTTTTTCAGCAACTGATCCTACTTTACCCAACTTATCTTTTGAAGCCATTCGGAGGAAGACTGCCTGCTTTTCTCGACCGAATTGACTAGCTTTCTCATATACTATGAGGAAAAAGTTCGTTAGAAATTAAGCTTAATCGGGATTGGTGAACGCCTTCCTAGACTGTTTGCCAAAAATAATTGCCGAAACACGAAAATAAAAAATTGTACAAACGTTTGAATTGATTCATCATTGGGCATCTCACGTCCACGCATCACTCCTGATCTTGATTCCTGCACGCTCCCAGAGTTTGTAGTAGCCAAGTTTGCGTGCGCCAATGAGACGGCGCGCAAGCGCTTCGATGCCATCCACTTGTTGCTCCTTGGAGTCGATTACCAACAAGTGCTGCTCTTCTCATGCGTCAAAGAAAGAACTCTGCGTCTTTGGGTCAGTCGCTACAACAAACTGGGCGTCGACGGCATCATCTATCGCCCACAAGCAGGTCGCCCGCGCAAAATGCAGTCCCCTCAAGTCACTAGCGAGATCATCCCCTTGCTGGAAGATCCATCACTCGCTGAGCAAACCCATTGGACACTCACCAAACTGCACGGATATCTCAAAGTGCAGAAGGATCTTGATCTCTCCTACCGCACGCTTCACCGCTACATCAAAGAACAAAATTACGTCCGCCGCATCCCGCGTCCCATGCCCGAACCGCCAGATAAAATCGCTTGGCAACAAAGCCGGGAAGAGTGCGCACAGCAATTGATCCAATCTATCAACGACCCTCTAAAAACCGTCTATTTTTCAGATGAAGCGGGTTTCGAGGGTGATCCGCGGCCACGGCAAAAATGGGTCAAGCGAGGCAGCAATCCCACTCAACCCTACTTTGGCGCGCACGTTCGCAAAAACATCGTCGCGGCAGTGCATCCGGAGAGCGGGGATTTTGTTAGCCTCATCGTGCCGCACAATGACAAGGAAGTCTTTCAGGCTTTTCTCGACACCTTCGCGCAGGAAGTGCCTGAACAAGAGGGCAAAGAAATCGTTCTCGTGCTCGACAATGCCAGTTGGCACAAAGCCAAAAGTCTGAACTGGCATCACATCA